>CAZSTH010000104.1:4966-12491 GCA_964609835.1 uncultured Thermoanaerobaculia bacterium | reverse complement strand
CCACCGCCACGGCCACCGCCGACCGCCGACCGGGGCCGCGTCCGCGATCCGCGACCGGGGCCGCCACCGTCACCGTCACCGCCACCGCAGACCGCCACCGTAGACCGCCACCGCCACGGTTACCGCCACCGTTCACCGACCCCGACGCGGTCTCCGGCCCCGGGACACCGGGAACCGTGTTTCCTACACGGGAAACAGCGCGATCACGAGTCCGATGACCGTGAACAGCACCAGGAACGGCACGAAGAAATGCCCGACCACGTCTCGGGCCTGGAGGCGAACGCCGGCTCCCATGACCGGCAGCACCGTCAGCAGGAAGAAGGGCTGCAGCAGGTTAGTCACGGACTCCCCGTAGGCGGTGGCGAGCGCGACCCGGGCGACGTGGTCCCGGATGACGTCGGGCCCGGCGGCTCCGGCGAGCTCGCGCACCGCTCCCACGAGCGG
This sequence comes from uncultured Thermoanaerobaculia bacterium, assembly GCA_964609835.1. Lineage (GTDB taxonomy): Bacteria > Acidobacteriota > Thermoanaerobaculia > Thermoanaerobaculales > Sulfomarinibacteraceae > Sulfomarinibacter. Next base: position 12,047 of record CAZSTH010000104.1, on the reverse strand, counting down.
CGGGCCGACCACCGCCCACTCGCCACCCGCAGAGGGGATCGAGAAGTTGACCACAGCGCCGGTGATGTAGGCCGCGAGCGGCAACGCTCGGAGGCCGACGTGCGCGGCGGCCCACGAGGCGATAGCGGCGCCGAGCCCGGTCGCCATCATGATCCCCATGATGCCGGCGTAAAACGGAAACTGGAACACGATGCCGGAGATATTGGAGCACGATCTGGCCATCGCCACCACGTAGCGAACGGGTCTGCGGTGAAGCAGCATCCCGAGAACCAGAAAACTGAAGATCATCAGGTTGAGGTCGAGGTCGAACCCCCGCACCGCGAAATGTCTGGCCAGGTAGGCGAGACCCATTGCGGCCACCGCGGTCTGGAGCAGCGCGCTGTTGTTGAGCGTGTCGGATGGCCCCGGTTCGGGTGCGGCGAGGGCGTCCGCCTCCTCGGCCACGGTCACGGACGGTGCGTCCGTGGGGTCGACCTCCAGGTCCTGGAGCGTGATCGGAGCGGTGCGGGGGCGCAGCAGCCACATGGTCGTCGGTGCGACCACCAGATAGACCGCCATCACCGTCAGGTTCAAGGGGCTGCCGAGGGTGGCGGTGACCGGAATGGTCTCCGCCAGCCGACCGGTCTCGATAAGGAAGTTCCCGGGGGTGTTGAGAAGCAGCGGAATCGAGCTCGAGAGCCCGACCACCCAGGCCCCGCTCGAGAAGAAGGCGCACGCGACGAGATAGGGGTAGTGCACGCCGGGGACCCGCCTGGCGAGCTCGCGGCCGAGCACCGCCGTCACCACCACCCAACCCCAGCTCACCAGGACCAGCAGGCTGCCGAAGACCAGCACCGTCAGGTAGACGCCGACCGGACGGGTGATGCGGCGGGCCAGGGCGTCGATCGAGCGTGCCACCGGCGGTGACAGGGCTACGGCGGAGCCCGTGGCCAGGATCAGCGCGATCTGCATGCCGAACTCGAGCAGGGTCCAGAAGCCGTCGTACCAGCCTGCGAGAACCGCGGCTGGTCCGGCGCCGGTCCACACCATCGCCGCGAGCGCCGTCAGGATCGTCAGCAGCGCCGCGAAGACAAACGGATCGGGGATCCACCGCCTCAAGACCTGCTCGCTTCGAACCGCCAGTCGGTCCAGCACCGGTTGCCTCCTCGATCGCGAAACGCCCCGCATCATATGCCGGCGCACGTGCTCAAATCAAAATTGCCTACGGGAGGCGGTCGGAGCGATGCCGCTGGTGACCTTCCTCGAGTGGTGGGGCCACCGGCGGGGTGATCAGCGGTGGGACACCCTGGCGTACCGGATCTTGACCGTCTGTTTCGTGGTCACGACGACGTTGGGTGCCCTCACTGGTGTCGGCATCTGGCTGTCGACGTCGCTGGTCAATCCGTATGCCATCGGCAGCCCGATTCGCGTCTTCTTCTGGGCATGGTTCATCGAGTGGATCGTGTTCGTGGTCGAGGTCGTGTGCATCATGGCCTACTACCTGAGCTGGAAGCGCATGCGGGACCGCAAGACGCTCCCCATCGGGCGCTGGTGGCGTCTCACACCAGGGACTTCCTGGCAGCGTCGCTCGGCGCCGAGATGCGGGCCGCCGCGGGCATGACGTGAACGGTCGAGTCCGAGTCGTCGGCATCGTCGGGTGAGCGGGTTTTCGCTCCGTGTGCATGGCCCGTCATGCAGCGGGCGAGCGCAGGGTCGGGCCGTCTCCGCGGGAGATCGTCGACATCTACTCGGGGCACCCGCAGGCCTTGATCGCCTAAGTCAAGGCTCCCGGCAGGAAGCGGCCCGATGACCCGGAGATGCCCCCGGTCGCGATGCAGGAGGAGCAATACCGGGCCGTCGCGGACTACATCCTGGACGAGGCCTTCCCGGCCCCGGCAACGTCCGGCGGTTCGGTTGCGGCGGAAACCGGTTGACGCCGGATCGCGGATGGCGGCCCCCGGGGACGTGCGATCGCTGACCCACGGATCCTGGAGGACCCGGTGGCGGCAACGACGGCGGTGAGGCCATCGGTCCACCGCCACCGGGGTCACGTCCGTCACGCCGGACTGTTGCGTCGGTCATGAGTGGTGTAGGCTTCACGGTCGGGAGAATGACCATGGCAGAGCACGAGCACAGGCCGCAGGTGCGGGCCCCCGAGGGGTCCGTCGGCGGCGACGAGCTCATGGTCGACATCCACGACGGCGGCCTGAACGAGAGCGTCGAGGAGCTGCGGCAGCTCGTCGACGGGGGCGATCTGGAGGCCCTCGACCGCTTCATCGGAATCCTCCACCCTGCCGACCTGGCCGCGCTCTTCACCGTCCTGCCGTTGCCGCTCTGGCCGCCGATCACCGCGCGCCTCGACATCGGCCGCATCTCCGACCTGATGGAGGAGCTGCCAGACCACCTCCGCGATGACCTGGCGGAGAACCTCCACCGCGAGCAGCTGTCCGAGGCGATCGAGGAGATGGCCTCCGACGATGCTGCGGATGTTCTCGCCGATCTTCCGGAATCACTCGCCCGCGATCTGATCGAGGCGTTGCCGTCGGCTGGTCGGCGCGAGGTCGAGACCCTCCTCAAGTACCCCGAGGATTCGGCCGGTGGCATCATGCAGGTCGAGCTCGTCGCGGTGCCGGAGACCGCCACCGTCGAGGAGACCATCGAAGCGGTGCGCGAGAACGCAGAGGAGGCCGCGACCTTTCACTTCGTGTACGTCGTCAACGATGAAGAGCGGCTGGTTGGGGTGTTGAATCTCGGGGCGCTGCTGTTGGCGCCCGTCGACCAGCCGATTCAGGAGCTCATGAAGCGCAAGATCCACGCGGTGAGCCCGGAGCTCGACCAGGAGGAGGTGGCGCAGCGCTTCCACCGCTACGATCTGCTGGCGCTGCCGGTGGTGGACGAGCGCGGGCGGCTGCTCGGCAGGATCCTCCACGACGACGTCGTCGACGTCCTCGAGGAAGAGGCCGACGAGGACATGATGCACTTCGCCGGTGCGACGACCGGCGAGCCAGAGCTGGTCTACACCAATCAGGTCTTCCGGATCGCGACCGTGCGGCTGCCGTGGCTGCTCGCCACCCTCGCGGGGTTGACCGTGCCGGCCCTGCTGGTGTGGGCGTTCCAGGTCTCGTTCCCCGAGATGCTGGCACTGGTGCCTTTCATCCCGGTCATCGGCGCGATGGGCGGCAACGTGGGCGCCCAGTCGTCCACCATCGTCGTGCGCGGCTTCGCCACCGGCCGCGTCGATTTTCACAATCTCGGCCGCTTCCTGTTCAAGGAGCTGATCATCAGCTCCTTGATGGGTCTGGCGTGCGGCCTGCTTTCGGGGGTCGTCGCCGTCATCTGGCATGGCGATCCGATGCTGTCGGTGACGGTGGCGGTCTCGATGGTTCTGGCGATCATTGCCTCGGCCTTGATGGGCGTGCTGGTGCCGTACGCCTTCCGCCTTATCCGCATCGATCCGGCGATCGCCGCCGGCCCGCTGGTGACCACCATCGACGACATCATCGCCATCGGCATCTACTACATCGCGGCGCTGCTCCTGATCTCCGCGTGAGCCCGACGGACAGCGCATGCCCAACGGCGATGCCCGGGGGCAGCGACGTGCCGCGCCCCGTTTCGTCGGCGTTGCGAACTGAGGTGAGATCGAAGGGTCGGACAGGGCCCCTTTTCGCCATTGGTTTCGGAGACGGATGACCCGCCCGGGTATGCGGACAGGCTCACCCCCAGGCCCTCACCAGGTCGATTCGAAGCCCTCCGGCAAAAGGTCCCAAGACGGTCCGTAGACGTGCACCTTCTGGGTCGGCTCCCCGTCGCGCTCGAAGGTGCCACCGGCGTGCGCCCAGGCCAGAACGCCTCCTACCAGATTGCGGGCTTCGACTCCCTGGCGCACCAATCGACGGGTGGTCGTGGCGCTGCGCGCTCCAATCGTGCAGTAGACGATGACCGGCGCCCGCGTAGTGCGCGCTGCGAGGGCGGACGACAGTTCGGCGATCGTGATCGCCCCGGGGATGATGGAAACCTCTCGCTCTTGTTCGGTTCGGGCGTCCACCAACAGCGCGTCTCCCCGCCGGAGAAGAATCATCGCCTCCTCGACCTCGATCTCGGGAGCGGTGCGCAGCCCCCACAGGGTTGCTCGCCGGTACTTTTCTCGGATCTTGCGATCGAGCCGCTGGTTTCCCTCGACATGCCCCACGCCGGCGATCAGGAGCGCCGTGATCGCGGCTGCCGCCGTCACGAATCGGGTCCTTGCGGAGAGCCGCGACCGGTAAGTGGTCACCGTCGGCATGGGTCAGACCGGCTCGAAGTGGCAGGTGAAGTGGCGCAGCAGCTTCGACTGCGAGGTGATGCGGTGGCCGGGGATGCGTTCGCGCTCCCTCCACACCTGCTCGACCACCTCGATGATGTAGTCGAAGTGGCTCTGGGTGTAGACCCGGCGCGGGAAGGCGAGGCGGACGAGCTCGAGCGGCGACGGCTGCTCCCGGCCGTGCTCGTCAACGTGGCCGAACATCACGCTGCCGAGCTCGACGGCGCGGATTCCGCCGTCCAGGTAGAGGGCATTGACGATGCCGATGCCCGGGTACTGCAGCTGCGGGAGGTGCGGCACCATGGTGCGTGCGTCGAAGAAGACCGCATGGCCGCCTGCGGGCAAGACCATCGGCACACCGAGCGCGGACAGCCTGCGCACCATGTACTCAACGGTGGCGTGGCGGTAAACCTGATACTCGTAGTCAAGAGCCTCGCGAAGCCCGACCGCGATCGCCTCCAGGTCGCGGCCCGCCAGGCCGCCATACGTCGGGAAGCCCTCGCGCAGGATCAGGAGGCTGCGGAACAGCTCCGCCCAGCCGTGATCGCGGCAAACGAGGAAGCCGCCTATGTTCGCGAGGCCGTCTTTCTTGGCGCTCATGGTCGCGCCATCGGCGAGTGCGAAGATCTGCTGTGCGATCTCGAGCAGTGGCGTGCTCTGGAATCCGTCCTCCCGCTCGCGCATGAAGTAGGCGTTCTCGGCGAAACGGCAGGCGTCGATGATCAGTGGAATGCCGTGCTCCGACAGCACCTCACGGACCGCGCGCAGGTTCGCCATCGACACCGGCTGGCCGCCGCCGGTGTTGTTGGTCACGGTCATCATCGCGAATGGGATCTTCTGCCTCCCGTGCTCGGCGATGCAGGCACGCAGCGCGTCGATGTCCATGTTGCCCTTGAAGGGCGCCTCAGCCTGCGTGTCGTAGGCCTCGGCACACGGCAGGTTGAGGGCGGTCGCGCCGCGGTACTCGATATTGGCGCGGGTGGTGTCGAAGTGGCTGTTGTTGGGAACCACGTCGCCGGGCGAGACCAGACACTCGGCGAGGATGCTCTCGGCAGCCCGCCCCTGATGGGTCGGCAAGATGTGCTCCATTCCGCAGATCTCGCGAACCGTGCGTTCGAAGCGCTTCCACGAACGGCTGCCCGCGTAGCTCTCGTCCCCCAGCATCATGGCCGCCCACTGCTCGGTGGACATCGCGCCGGTACCGCTGTCGGTCAGGAGATCGATGCAGCAGTCCTCGGCATCGATCAGGAAGACGTTGTGGTGCGCCGCAGCCAGCGCCGCCTCACGCTCCGCGCGGGTGGTGATCTTGAGCGGCTCGGTCATCTTGATGCGGAAGGGCTCGATGATGGTGCGCATGACGGGGCCTCCCCTTCGGTTCTTTGAAGCCTACCCTCATTCATCCCCGCTGAAAACATCGACTCTCGCGTCCGCGTCCAGGTTCGGTTCCGTATACTGGCTGTGAAAGGCCAGCGATGCTGAAGCGCGCTCTCATCGTCCTTGCGGCCGCCCTGGTTCTCGTCGTCGTCGGTGTGGCCGTGTGGGTGGGTCCGTCCAACCTCCTCGGCAGGTTCACCCACGGTGGCCAGGTGCGCGATGGCGATCTCGAGCCCGGCGACAGAGCACCGGGTGTCGCGGTCGTCAGCCTGGACTCCACCGTCGCCAGCCCGCTTTCGGACTGGTTCGGTATGCGGCCCGTGGTTCTGGTCTTCGGCAGCTATACCTCGCCCGGCTTCCGGCAGGCTGTGCCGCGGCTCGAGGCTGTGGCCTCGCGATTTGAGGACCGGGTGCAGTTCCTGGTCGTGTACATCAAGGAGGCGCACGCCGAGGGCGAGTGGCAGGTGGCGGCCAACCGTCAACAGGGCATCCTCTATCGGCAGCCCGAGACCCTCGAGGCGCGCCTTCAGATAGCCGCCGACTTCGTTCACCATTTCGGACTGCGGCTGCCGGTGGTCGTCGACGGGCCGGACGACCTCGCCGAGGCCGCGTACGCCGCCTGGCCTGAGAGAATCTACGTGGTCGACGAGGCCGGCGAGATCGTCTATGAGAGCGAGCCGGGGTCCGACGGCTTCGATCTCGACGAGCTCAGCGGCTGGCTCGACGCCAGCTTGCCGCAGCCCCTCGACCCGCTCGGCATCCCCGAGATCGACACCGACGGCCCGAGCGCTGGCCAACCACCAATCTGACGGGTGTCACCGGCCGCAGGCTTGGAGCCGGCGGTCGAGGACCAGCAGCGACCAGATCTGTTCGCCGCCGAAGCGGGCCTGCCGCGGGTGCCGAACGATGTTCCGGTCGGCCAGGCGGTCGAGCGCCGCCGCGAGGACCACGGCCGCGGCCACGGACCACGGTTTCGGACGCGGTCAACGATCGCGGTCGGCGGACTCGGTTTCGGCGTTCACTGACGGGAGCACTTGCCCGAGGTGGGGGACGAGGGTCTCCGCCAGCAACCGCTGGCCTTCCGCTGTCGGGTGGAGCCCGTCGGGTTGGATCAACCGGGGGTCGCCCGCGAGCGGCCGCACGAAGCCCGGTACCAGCCCCACCCCCTCCTCGGCGGCGATGCGCTCGTAGATCGCCGCGAAGGCCTCGCTGTAGCCGGGGCCGTAGTTGGTCGGCAGGTCCATGCCGAGCAGCAGCACCGCGGACCCCGCCGCGCGGCCACGGCGGATGATCTCGCGCAGGTTGCGCTCGGTGTGGTCGATCGGTTGACCGCGAAGCGCGTCGTTGGCGCCGAGCTCGACCACCAGGATGTCGGGTTGCTGGGACAGAAGCCAGTCGAGGCGCGCCAAACCGCCGGCGGTGGTGTCG
>CAZSTH010000104.1:0-4956 GCA_964609835.1 uncultured Thermoanaerobaculia bacterium | reverse complement strand
GTCGCCGGAGACGCCGGCATTGAGCACTTCCAGCTCGTGTCCTCGCTCGCGCAGAAGTTCCCCCGTCACCGCCGGGAAGGCCTCCGACGCCGGCAGTCCGTAGCCGGCGGCGAGGCTGTCGCCGAGCACTGCCACCAGGACCCGGTCCAGGCGCTGTGTGGCAACGGGTGCCGCCGCTGCGGCCCGCGTGGGCGGCGGCTCGGTGGGAGCTTGCCCACAGCCCGCGAAAAGGAAGGTGGAGAGAACGGTCGCGGACAGCGTGATCCGTGAAATGATGTTCCGCATCAAATGATTGTAACCATCGGGCCGGAAAGGGGGCTTCCCGTGCAGTCATCGCCCGCATCGGAGATCGTGCTCGCGCTCGAGGGCGTGGGCCGGCAGCTGCCGTCGGGCGGCCGCGCGCTGACGATTCTCGAGGACGTCGATCTCGAGGTGCGGCGCGGCGAGTTCGTGGCGGTCCTCGGCCCCTCCGGCAGCGGCAAGTCCACGCTGCTGGCGCTGATGGCGGGCCTCGACCGACCGAGCTCGGGCGCGGTGTGGCTCGACGGCGAGCGCATCGATCGGCTGTCGGAGGATCGGCTCGCGCTGATCCGCCGCCACTCCGTCGGCTTCGTCTTCCAGTCGTTTCAGCTGCTTGGCAACTTCACCGCTCGGGAGAACGTGCTGCTGCCGATGGAGCTGCTGTCGTGGCCGGACGCCCGCTTTCGCGCCGATGAGCTGCTGGCAGCCGTCGGTCTCGAGGCGCGCGGACACCACTACCCGTCCCAGCTGTCGGGTGGCGAGCAGCAGCGGGTGGCCCTGGCGCGGGCGTTCGCGCCGCGCCCGGCGCTGCTGCTGGCCGATGAGCCCACCGGCAACCTCGACGGTTCGACGGGGCGGGTCGTGCTCGATCTGCTGGCGTCGCTGCGCGGAGACGAGGGCACGACCCTGGTGCTGGTGACCCACGACCCTGCAGTGGCGTCGGTGGCCGATCGCAGGATCCACCTCGTGGACGGGCGCATCGACCGCGAGGAGAGCGCGTGACCGTCGCGTCCTGGCTGCGGCTGACGGCCCGCGAGACCCGTGGCTCGGCCGGACGCCTGCTGTTCTTCGCCGCCTGCCTGGCGGTCGGAGTAGCGGCGGTGGTCGCGGTGGCGGGGCTGTCGCAGGCTCTCGACGAAACCATCCAGGCCCGGGCCCGGCAGCTGCTGGCGGCTGATGTGACGGTGTCGAGCCGGCGGCCGATCCCGGACGCCGTGGCGGCCGCCGTGGCCGGCCTCCCGGAAGCGCGGACCACGACAGTGCGGGAGCTGCCGAGCGTGGTTTCGGTGCCGGCTGCGGAAGGAGGTGCCGGGAACTCACTGCTGTGCGAGCTCAAGGCGGTCGGCGATGGCTACCCCTTCTATGGTTCGCTGGTCACCGAGCCGATGCGGCCGCTCGACGAGCTGCTGGGCGTGGACCGCGTGCTTGTTGGCCGCGAGCTGCTGGCCCGGCTCGAGGTGTCGATCGGAGACACGCTCCGGATCGGAAGCGCCCTCTACCGGGTTGCCGGAGTCGTGGACGACGAACCCGACCGGCTTGACGTGTCCTTCGCCCTCGGACCGCGGATCCTGCTGTCGCAGGACGGTCTCGAACGCAGCGAGTTGACTGGCACCGGCAGCCGGGTCGAACAACGTTTGCTGGTGGCCCTGCCCGGCGGCAGCAGCACGGCGGAGGTGGAGGTGGCCGCGGAAGTGATTCGCGCGGCGGTTGCCGACCCTGCCTTCGTTCGCATCGAAACCTACGTCGAGGCTCAGCCGACCCTGCGCCGGGGGCTCGAGCGCGTCGGGCGCTTCCTCGGCCTGGTGGCACTGCTGTCGCTGCTCGTCGGCGGCATTGGCGTCGCCCAGGCGGTGCGCGCCTGGTTGCAGAGCCGGCTCGATTCGATCGCGGTGCTGCGCTCGCTGGGCGTGCGGCCGCGGGAGATCTTCGCCCTCTACCTCGGGCAGACGGTGGTGCTGGCGGCGGTGGGCAGCGCCGCCGGCGCGGTGCTCGGGGCCGTCGTCGCGCGGGCGGTACCGGGAGTGCTCTCGGGCATTCTGCCGGTGGCGGTGGAGGTGGGATGGCAGCCGGCGGCCATGCTGCGGGGCGTCGTCCTCGGTCTGGTGGTGGCGGCGCTGTTTGCCCTCCGGCCGCTGGTCGACGTGCTGCGAGTGCCGCCGGTGCGTGTGCTGCGGCGGGATGCCGAGCCGCTGCCGGTGAGTCGCGGCGTGGCGTTCGGCCTGGCGCTCGTTCTCGCCATCGGTATCGCGGCGGTCGCCGCAGTCCAATCGGCGTCGCTCATCCGCGGACTGCAGTTCACGGCCGGCATCCTGGTGGCTGCGGCGGTGCTCGCCGGCGGAGCCTGGCTGGTGATGCGCGCCGTCGCGGTAATGCCGCGAGACGTCGGGGTTGTCGCACTCCGGCACGGCTTGGCGGCACTCGCCCGCCCGGGTTCGGGCACGCTCGGCGGTGTGGTGGCGCTCGGGTTGGGCGTGCTCACGGTCCTCGGTATGTACCTGGTGCAGGAACGCCTGGCCGCCCAACTCGATGCGGACCTCCCCGACGAGGCGCCAACGGTGTTCCTGATCGACATCCAGCCGCCGCAGTGGGATGGCGTGCGCCGCGCGCTCGAGAATGCCGGCGCCGAGAGCCTGCAATCGGTCGAGGTGGTGATGGCGCGGCTGCAGGCCGTCAACGGCGTTCCGGTGGCCGAGCTCGCGGCCGGCGTGCAGGGCGATCGCCGGTGGGTGCTGACGCGTGAGCAGCGCCTGACCTCGATGGCGGAGCTGCCGGAGGACAACGTCATCCTCGAAGGTGCGCTGTGGTCGGACCCCGCGCGCGACGAGGTCAGTATCGAGCGCGATTTCGCGGCGGATCTCGGCGTCGGTGTCGGCGATCGCCTGACCTTCAACATCCAGGGTGTGCCCTTCGATCTGTACGTCTCCAGCCTGCGTTCGGTGGAGTGGGAGCGATTCTCCATCAACTTCTTCCTGGTGGTCGAGCCCGGAGTCCTGGATCGCGCGCCGCGGTTCCGGATCGCTGCCGCCCGGCTCGCGGAGGACGCCGAGCAGCCGCTGCTCGATCGACTCGCCGCCACCTACCCCAACGTCACGGCGCTCAAGCTGAGGGAGGTCCTCGAGAAGGTGGTGGCAATCCTGCAGCAGGTCGGTTTCGGGGTGCGCATGGTCGGGGGTTTCACGGTTCTGGCGGGGATCGCGATCCTCGGCGGCGCGGTCAGCGCCGGAGCGGTACGCCGGGGTCGCCAGGTCGCACTGTACAAGACCCTTGGCATGACGCGGGCCCAGGTGGTCGCGGTTTTCGCGGCCGAGTACGCGCTGGTGAGTGCGGTGGCCGGCACCATCGGCACATTCGGCGGTGCCGTGATGGCGTGGCTCGTGACCCGTTACGGGTTCGAGATGACTTGGGAGTGGTCGCCGGTGGCACTGGCCGCGGCGGTCTTGGGAACGGTCGTGCTCGGCGTGACCGCGGGCCTGGCGGCCAGCGTGCGGGCGCTGGCCGTGCGACCGCTGGCGGTGCTGCGCCAGGTCGACTGAGAAGGAGGAGAGACGATCATGGATCTTCATCTGTGGTGCATCGTCGCGGCATGGCTCATCATCTACCTCAGCAAGCTGCCGGTGGCGGTGGCGATGGCGCGGGCCGGCGGTTATGACAACCACCACCCGCGAGCTCAGCAGGCACAGCTGACCGGATGGGGAGCACGGGCGCTGGCCTCGCACCTCAACGGTTTCGAGGCCTTCGGGCCGTTTGCGGCGGCGGTGCTCGTGGCTCACATCGGAGGCGGACCCTCGGCGATCGTGGACGGCCTCGCCCTGGCGTTCGTGGCCGCGAGGCTGCTCTACGTCGGGTGCTATCTCGCCGATTGGTCGATGCCGCGCTCGTCAGTGTGGAGCGTCGGCTTCCTGGCCACGTTCGGGCTGTTCGTCTCGCCCTTGTTCTGACCTTGGCGGCTCGGATCTCGGGAGGTGGCGTGGGGTGACGGGTTGCGCCGGTGAATCGCGCCGGTCATACGTGTCCGCGCCCGCGACCGCGACCGCGACCGCGATCCGCGACCGCAGACCGCGATCCGCGACCGCTGACCGCGTCCGCGATCCGCAACCGTGGACCGCCACCGCCGACCGCCACCGCCGACCGCCGACCGCCACCGCCGACCGCTGACCGCCACCGCCACCGTCACCGCGACCGCGTCCGCGATCCGCGACCGCGACCGTTCACCGCCACCGTCACCGATCAACGCCACCGCCACCGTCCACGGCCACCGCAGACCGCGATCCGTGATCCGCAACGGCCACCGCCGACCGCCACCGTTGACCGCCACCGTCCACGGCCACCGCAGACCGCGACCGCCACCGCCGACCGCCACCGCCACCGCCGACCGCCGACCGCCACCGCCGACCGCTGACCGCCACCGCCACCGTCACCCGCCACCGTCACCGCCACCGTCCACGGCCACCGCAGACCGCGACCGCGATCCGCGACCGTGGGCCGCGACCGGGGCCGCGTCCGTGGACCGCCACCGCCACCGCCACGGCCACCGCCGACCGCCACCGTTGACCGCCACGGCCACCCGCCCGGCACTCGAGACGCGTGCCCCACAAGCTCGATCGGCGCTGTTCATGGGCCAGCCGTCCCGGCTGCCGGGCGGGTGGGAGTTCGATCGTCAACTCGCCGGGTGCAGCAGCCGCCAGGTGCTGGCGCGGACGGAGTCGAAGAGCCGCAGAGCATGCTCGGCACGCGAGGCGGCGACGGCGCCTGCTTCGACGAGCAGCGCGAGATGAGAGTCGACCTCCTTCGCTGACGCATAGGCGATGCGCCAGTGGTGCGTGCGGTCGCGCCCGCACCGGCCGGCGCCCTCGGCGAGGTTGGCGGGCACCGAGCTCGCGGCGCGGATGACCTGGTCGGCGATCGGCTTCAACGGCGCAGGGACCCTCATGACGA
>CAZSTH010000103.1:0-12558 GCA_964609835.1 uncultured Thermoanaerobaculia bacterium | reverse complement strand
GGGTGCGGTGCATCGGCGGCCGCAGCAGGAAGCTGGTGAGATATGCGGGCTAGAAGCGCACCCCGATCCAGAAGTAGGTCTCGAAGCCTTCCGTCAGCTCGTCCTCGAAGTTCCAGATCTTGACCCAGTCCCAGTGCATCGGGAGGCCGAAGAGATTGACGTCGAGGCCGAAGCCGTAGGACGACACGCCGTCCACCAGCACGCCGTCCTCCATGAAGGTGAAGCCGGGCCGGCCGAACATGTTGAACTCCTCGCCCTCGGAGTCCTCGAACCACGCCGCACCGACATCCAGGAAGATGCGGCCGCGGATGCCACCGAGGCGGAGGAAGGCGAGGTCCATGCGGTCGATGAGCGGGAACCGCCACTCCATGTTCGCAAACGCGGTCCGGTTGCCCGATAGCGACCGCGTCGGGTAGCCGCGCAGGGTGTCGAGTCCGCCGAAGGAGTAGATCCACGGCTGGTTGCCGTCGGCCCAGCCCACCCAACCACGAAAGGCCAGCTCACTGCGCCGCGAGGTCGGCACGTAGGCACGGGCGTCCAGCTCGATGTTCCGAGTCAGGGCGCCGCCGTCGTCGAGGTCATAGCCGTAGTAGTACGAAGCCTCCCAGCGCGCTCCCTTGTGGGGGCCGTAGCTGTTGTAGAAGGTCGTGTCGCCGACCGCGGCCACGCCCACGAACGGGCTGTTGTTGGTGAAATCGGTGAAGGTGAAGTCACCCGTGAACGGGTCCTGTTGCGGCTGGCTGTAGCGCCGGTTCAGGTAGCCGGCCCTCGCCTCCAGCCGGTAGTAGGTGCTCAGAGGGTACTGGAGCGTGAACTGGCCGACGGTGTAGCTATAGGCCAGCTCCCGCTCCGTGGACTCGAACGTGACCGGGTCGAAGCCCAGGATGTAGAAGCTGCGGCTGTCGTAGATCGTGGCACCCCACTGGAGCCGCTTTTCGAGATTGAAGTAGCTGACGAGGAAGTTCGAGAAGGTGTCGATGCTGTCGAGGATGATCTGGATCCGGCGGTCGCCGTAGGTGTCGCTGAAGGTCAGGTAGGCCTGTCCCAGGATGCGCTGTGTGGTGTCGACGCCGACCAGGGCTCCCGCATCCTCGATGAAGAACTTGTTCTTCTTGGCCTTCGTGCCCTCCTCGGGATCGACCGAGATGCTCACGGCCGGCACGAAGAGCTCGAGCTCCACCTCTTCCGACGGCGGCTTCTCGATACCCACAGACTCACCCTGGCTGGCGTCCGCGCCATACAGCCCCCACACGCCGTTGCTGTAGGCCTGGAAGCCGACGCGCTCGCCCTCGAGGGTCGATGCCGGCACCGGGTTGAGGGCGGCGCCGATGACGTGGGTCAACCGCCGCAACTCGCGGGTCTCGAGATCCAGGCGGTAGATGTCGAAGATGCCGTCGTCGCGATCGGACGCGAAGTAGAGCCGCTTGCCGTCCGGCGAGAAGGCCGCGCCTTCATCTTCGCCCGGACCGTAGGTCAGCTGCTCGCGCCGGGCGGGATCGGTGAGGTCGAGCCGGATCAGCTTCCCTCCTCCGCCCCTGCTCGAGGTGTAGACGAGCTTCGAGCCGTCGGGCGAAAACACAGGCGCGGCATCGTAGGCCGGATCTCTGGTCAGATTCGAGATCTGGCCGGAGGAGAGATCGAGCAGGAAGATGTCGTACTGTCCGCTCGCGACGGCGCGGAACGCCACCGTTTCGCCGTCGGGCGAGAACGCCGGCTGCGCGGCCTGGTCCACCGGCAGCTCGACAGGGTACATCTTCATGATCCCGCCGCGGCGGACGTCGAGCAGGAGCAGAGAACGCACCCTCTCGGTGCGAGCGAACACGGCCACCGCGTTGCCGTCCGGAGAGTAGGCCAGATCGCGGCCCTCGGCCGGAGCCACGGTCAGGCCCTGCGCCACCAGGTAGTCGTACTTGGTCGTCAGGCCGCTAGTCAGGTTCTTGTACAGGGTCCGATCGGGTAACCCGAAGAGCGCCACGTCCACGTCACGCTTGTAGGTGGTGAACGCCGCCACCAGGTCGCCCGAGGGAGAGATCGCGGGCGAGGTCTGGTTGGAGTTGACGAAGCCCGGAACCCGGAACTTGCGCCCGAACTCGCTCGGCACTCCGCGCTCGATGTAGGGCTCGTACTTCCGCCGCATCCAGGTCCGGAACGCGGCGTCGAACTCCTCGGGCACCATGTTGAGCACCCGGCCGAGCGGCCGCTCCACCTGGCCCCCGAAGTTGCCGCGGAAGGCGAACACGAAGTCGCGGACCACGTCCTCGCCCCACTCCTCCTCGATGTATTCGAAGACCTTGTGCCCGTAACGGTAGGCGAGGAAGCCGCCCGGCGGGCGGGTAATCGACGGCACCTGGTCTGACAGCGCGGCATCGCGCATGTAGACCTCGTCCCGCGAGTCCTCGTCGACGCCGAAGTAGGAGGCCATCCCCTCCATGAACCACAGCGGCGGGCGAGCGAAGACCGCCCGCCCGCGGTTGCGACCGAAAAAGATCTCGTACTGGAAGATGTGGGTCAACTCGTGCTGAATCAGCGCCTGCAGCTCGCGGTCCGGAAGGTCGACCGGAAGCACCATGCGGTTGCGAACCGGGGTCGCGAAGGCGCCGACGCCCTCCGGGATGAAGCCGACGATGACGTTGGTCTGCTCGAACTCGGCGTGGGTGGCGTAGCAGATCATCGGCACCGGCTCGAGAATCTGGTAGTTGAGCTTGCGAGCGATGTCGTCGTACGCGCTCTCGGCGTAGGAAGCGATCTTCTCGAGGCTCGGCCCGACCCGGTCGTAGTACGAGATGCGGAAGTGCGGCGTGGTGTAGACCTTCCACTCGAAGGTGTCCCACCGCACCTTGTTCTTGCCGCCGACGTAGGGGCTGTAGGGGTTGAGCTGGGCAGCCGCCGGCGCGGCAAGACACAGGAGCGCCGCCAGCACGTTCCACATCTTCATTCTTGACCTCCTCGACAACCTCGACCGGGAAGCCGCCGGACCCGGCGAACGCCCCACGTCAGCATGTACCATCAGCATCTTCGGGCCGGCCGCTCAATCCGAGAACAGCGTTCGTTTGACCTGAACCTGGCGGGGCACGAAGATGCCGACGATGCGATTCTGCAATGTATAGAGGTCGGCGAACATGTCGGTCGACCTCTCGAGCTTGCGCTCGTCCTCGGGCTTGAAATCGGTGATCTGCTCCTGGTGGATGATATCGCCGGTGGCGCCCTCGACCACCACCAGCAGGATGTCGTAGCTGAAGCCGGTCTCCTCCACCAGCACCTGGCGGAAGTAGGTCTTGCCGTCTTGCGGCGAGACGTACTCCTCGGTGGTGTAACCGGCGCGGTCGAGGACCTTGACGTCGATGGAGGCGGAGACGATCAGGTCCGCCTCCAACTCCTCGTGGAGAGCGGTCCAGAACGACCGGTCCTCGATCAGGGAGCCGAGGTGCCGGTCGGGAGGCTGGAGGTCGCTGCGCTCGGGGATGAGCCGGAGCTCCGCCTCGCGCCGCAGGATCTTGCGAAGGTAGATCTCGAACTCCCTCGCGGCCGACAGATCCATCGCCTCGACAGCCTCGTCGTCGCGCGGCTCGATCAGGATCGGTCCCACGTACACCGACTCGTCACCAGTCACCGGCAGCTCGGGATCGAGCTGCAGGACCATCCGGATGTCCTTCGAGCCGGCGCCGCCGACCGCCGCGGTCGCGAGCAGACCGATCAGGATCTCAATCGTCTTGCGTCTCATCATCCGCTCCATCTCTCGCGTCGCCGGCCTCGCCCACCTCCGGCGGTGAGACGTAGCTCGAGTAGAACTCACTGAACCTGGAATAGTTGCGATTCGCGGCCCGATTGCCGGGATCGATGGTCAGCGCCGTCTGGTACGTCAGCAGCGCCTCCTCGAACAGACCGTTGGCCTCCTGCGCCACGGCGATGTTGTTGAGCACCCGCGGCTGATTCGGGGTCAGCTCGTTGGCTCGCTCGAACCGCATCAGGGCCTCCTGCCAATATCCGCGCCGTGCGGCTTTGAAGCCCCACTTCATCTCGGCTTTCGCCTCTTTCTTGGACCCGTCGCCCGCGAACACGGCGCCGGCGCAGAACATCACCGCCACGAGGACCGAGGCAACGAGCCGCGACAGTCGATTTCGTCTTCTCACCGGACATGACCTCCAAGCCGCGCGTGCGCCGGATGTATTTCGCGAATCTCACCTTCCCGCCGGATAGTAACCGGTCACCGTCCGAACCTTGACGCCCTTCCGTGCGACCTCAACCTTGATCTTACGCAGGACATCTGCCGGTTCCCTCGAGGTCGAAGTGTAGGCCAGAAGGTACTGAGTCCGCAGCTCGCGGTTGATCTCCTCGTAGATCCGGTCGAGCTCGGACCGCTCCGAGACGAAGTACGCTTTGCCGCCGGTGGCCCCGGCCAGCTTGTTGAACTGCCACCGTGTGGCGATGCCGGTGGTCGGAATCTCGACGCCGATCATGTAGATGGTGACCCCCATCCGCTGCGCGTAGGCGAGCACCTCCTGGAAGTCGCTCCCCGAGACGGTGTCCTCACCGTCGCTGAGGACCACCATCGCCCGCCGGCCCGTGACCCCGGAGAACTGGAAGAGACCGGTGATGATGGCGTCGTACAGTGCCGTCTCGCGGTCGGCGTAGAGCGCCAGCAGCGCGTTCTCGATCACCTCGAGGTTGGCCGTGAACCCGGTGAGGAGATCGGGCCGGTCGGAGAAGGTCTCGATGAACGCGCGATCCCGCGGGCGCAGGAGATCGCGCAGGAAGCCCATCACAACTCGCTGCACGGTCGGCAGCGTGGCTGTCATCGAGCCCGATGTGTCGATCACGATGCCCATCCGGACCGGGAGGTCCCGGTGCAGTGAGAAGTGGGAGATGGTCTGCTCGGTCTTGTTCTCGTACACCGTGAAATCGCTGATGGTCAAATCGGTGACCGGAAGGCCCTGCCGGTCGAGCACGGTCACCGGCAGCTCGACCGCCGTGACCTCGACCACGGTCCCGAACTGCGGCGAGTTGATGAACTGGATATCCTCCGCCTGAGCGCCGTCGGCCAGCGTCGCCAGGGCGCGCAGGTACCCGAACTGCTCGACCGTGTCGAGCACCACCGATGCCTGGTACGGCGGCTCGTGGAGCGTTACCAGCGGCTCGTCATTCCAGTACAGCTCGAGCCGGTCGAGCGCGGTGTCCGACGGGACGTTGACCTCCGCCGACACCAGGACCCTGTCGCCTCCTTCTCCGTCGGCCGGCGTCACCGGCTTGAGGTTGACGTAGAAGCGCTCGCGGCCGACGTTGAGTGTGTAGCCGTCTCTCGCGATCTCGACGCCATTCCCGTCATAGCCGATGATGGTGACCGACGTCAGCCTCGGCAGCGGACCGAGGTCGAGATCGATGTCGAACGGCGGCCGGTTCTTGGTCAGCACCGCCTCGTTGTCGATGAAGAAGGTCACCCTCTGGACCTCTTCGCGCGCCAGCGCCTCGAAGCGCTGCACCCCGCTGACCGCGTCGCCCCGCGGTCCGACCAGCTGCAGGCTGGGCTGTTCCTCGGGCGCCTCTTGCTGTCGGTCGTCAACGTCCTCGGCGACCGCGAGGCCGATCCCGTACTCGGCCTCGAAGTCGGCAAGCTCGTCGTCAGCCTCGATCGCGGCCAGCGCGCTGTCGACCGAGAAGACGTGCTCGCCGATCGCCCCGTGCCTCGAGTGCACGTCCTCGATCTTGAGCCGGAGCTGGTACTCGCCCGGCCTGACCAGCCGGTCCATCAGTAGGCCGACCCGATCGCCCGCCTGGGGCACCGAGAACAAATACCGGAAGCGGTCTACCATCACCTCGCCCCGGCTGGTGATCTCGCCCACCACGTCGAGCTGGACGACGTCGGTCTCACCGACCGGGGTGGTGCCGAGGCCCTCGACGTCCACGTCCACCGAGAAGCCCACCTCCACCAGCCCGCCACGAACCGCGCGCATCTCGGTGCCGATCTCGAAATCGAGGGGCTCCGCATCGTCGTCGAGCAATGCCGAGAACTCCATGAAGCGCGCGGACGTGGACTCCATGCCCTTGGCGCGTTCGAAGTACTCGGCGCGATTCATGGCGCGCAGAAACCGTGGGTCCTCGCTCCACATGGCCGCCGTTCGGAGCAGGCTCATGGTGACGTCGCCGTTCGGGCAGCGGTACTCTGGTCGGTCGAGGATGTTTTGCGGCTGGTAACCGCCCGGGCCCTGGCTGGTCTGGGCCCCGAAGGTGGCGTAGAGGCGGTTCATACCGTCCAGCGCCGTCCACATCCGCCAGCGATCGATGGAGTCCCGCTGGTAGAACAGCACCACCACGTCCTCGCCGATCCCCTCGAGGTACGGCCAGACCCAGAACTGCATCTTGACGAAGATCGTCGGGCAGCGCGGATCGTGCATGCCTGCGGGCGGCCCGTGCAGCAGCAGCACCCGCGCCCTGGATTCGATGGTGTTTCCGAACTCCGACCTCGCCATCGACAGGCGGTCCTCGTACATGCGGCGGAACGAGGCGCCGTAGCCCGACTGGCGTCCCCACAGCAGCCACAGTCGTTCCGCGAAGGATGTCCGTTGCGCGTCCGTCTCCAGCGCCAGGAACGCCTGACGCTGCTCCTTGGTGATCAGCGGGTAGACCTCTTCCTCCAGCCACACCGCCCACCGGACCGGCAGCGAGGCCAGCCGCTCGGCGCGCTCCTGCTTCTCCTGCTGCCGCTCCTTCTTCGACTTCCTCTTGCCCGCCTCGGCTGCGAGCGGTGCCAGCACTAATGCGAGGCAGAGCAGCGCGGTACAGGTGAGTCGAAGCGGCCGTGCCGCAGCTGCCATCGCGTGTTTCATCACCAGGAGCACCTCAACAGGTTAGCGTGGAGCACGAATCCTGCAAGCCGGATCGCGCCCTCCGGGCCGCTGCAGCGCACCGGCTACAACCCATCTCATCTGCGTTATGCAACAGGCCGATTTCCGGTTACCTTTCACGATGCGAGGAGCTACGCGAACGACGCGGGGTGGTTGTCCCTTCGATGCCGCCGTCAAGCGTTGGTCGCCTGACGAAGACTCGGCATCAGGTCTGCAGCACCCCGACTCTGAAGTCCTCGACCACCGGGCTGTAGGCAGCGGCCGCGATCGCGCGCGCCAGCACCTCGCGCGTACTGCGCGGATCGATGATCTCGTCCACCCACAGCCTCGCCGCCGCGTAACGCGGGTTCATGGTCGCGGCGTAGCGGGCCTGGATCTGCTCCAGCAGCTGCGCGCGCTCGTCGTTCGACACGTCCTCGCCGCGGTTTTTGAGCTGGATCGCGAGCAGGGTCTTCGACGCCTGCTCGCCGCCCATGACCGCGATCGAAGCCGAAGGCCACGCAAAGAAGAAACGCGCACCGTAGGCGCGGCCGCACATCGCGTAGTTGCCGGCGCCGTAGGAGTTGCCGACGAAAACCGTGAACTTGGGGACCACCGAGTTGGCAACGACGTTGACCATCTTGGCGCCGTCCTTGATGATCCCGTCACGTTCCGACTTCGAGCCCACCATGAACCCGGTCACATCCTGCAGAAAGACGATGGGCATCCCCTTCTGGTTCATCAGCTCGACGAAGCGCGCGCCCTTGTCGGCGGCATCGTTGTAGATCACACCGCCGATCTGCATCTCCTTTTCGGATGCCGCCGTCCCCCTGCGACGGTGGACGATCAGGCGCTGGTTGGCGACAACCCCGACCGCCCAGCCGTCGATGCGGCCGGTACCGCAGATCAACGTCCGGCCGTAGGTCGCCTTGTACTCGGTGAACTCGGACCCGTCGAGCAGCGCCGCCAGGATCTCGCGCATGTCGTAGGGCCGGCCACGGTCGGCCGGCAGCAGGCCGAGGATGTCCTCACCCGTCCCGCGCGGCGGCCGCGGCTCGATGCGATCGAATTCGGCCATCCGCGGCCGGGCCAGCTCGCCGATCCGCGCCCGGATGTGCTCGATGGCGGAGGCATCGTCGGGGAATCGATCGTCCACGACACCCGAGATGTCGACCTGGACCTCGGCGCCACCGAGCGCCTGATTGTCGATCTTCTCGCCGATAGCGGCCTTCACGAGGTGGGCGCCCGCGAGGAAGATCGTGCCGTTGCCCTCAACGATCAGGGCCTCGTCCGACATGATCGGCAGGTAGGCCCCGCCGGCGACACAGGATCCGAGGATCGCGGCGATCTGGTAGATGCCCGCTGCTGACAGGCGGGCGTTGTTGTAGAACACGCGCCCAAAGTGATCGCGGTCGGGGAAGATCTCGTCCTGCATCGGCAGGAACACACCGGCCGAGTCCACCAGGTAGATCACCGGCAGGCGGTTTTCCATCGCGACTTCCTGAGCGCGCAGGATCTTCTTGCAGGTGAGGGGGAACCAAGCTCCCGCCTTGACGGTGGCGTCGTTCGCCACCACGACGCACTCGCGGCCGCTGACCGTACCGAGGCCGACGACCACACCGGCCGCCGGCGCACCGCCGTCCTCCTCATACAGCTCCCACGCGGCAAAGGAACCGATCTCGAGCAGCTCGGTGCCATCGTCGATGAGGGCCTCGACCCTCTCCCGCGCGAGCAGCTTGCCCTTCTCGAGCTGCTTCGACGCGGCCCGTTCGCCGCCGCCGCCGGCGATCACCCGCCGCTGCGCCTCGAGCTTGCGGAGCTCGTTCAGCCAGTGGTCGCGGTTGGACTCGAAGGTGACGTCGCGCCGGGGTTTGTGTTCGAGGACCTTGGGCATGCGGCACTCCTTGTCCCGGCATTGTACTGCCGCTGCCGGGGATCGGCTCGAGGCCCGCGGGCACCGAATGATCTTCGTCGGCCCTGAGAACGTCGCGCCTCACGCCCAGGCCGGGGCGGCGGGGGTGGGTGCTACACTTCCCGTTCAGTCGGAGTGAGGATGGCCAGGATCAAGGTACGGCGAATCAACCGCGAGGAGCTCCCGGGAGTGGTCATTCTGCGCGACGCAGTCGCGGCCGGGCTGTCTGCATTCCCGTCCAGCTCCGGGATCCTCGATCTCGACATGGAAATCGATCCGGATCTCGAGCACCTCCTGACCCATGACCCGGACGGCTTCTTCACGGCCTACGACGGGCAGGAGACGCTTGGCTTCGCCGCCGCCATCGTCCGCTCGCGCCAGTGGATCCTGTCCGAGCTCTGGGTCCTTCCCCAACACCAGGGCCGGGGCGCCGGCGAGGCGCTGCTGTCGCGAGCACTCGCCTATGGAGACCGTTCTGGCGCTCGCGAGTATCTGGCCCTGGTTCCGAGCGAGACCGCAGTCCAGGCGCTGCTTCTCAAGCACGGCTTCACGCTGCTCGCCCCCGCCTATCTCTTCAGCTTGTCGGTGGATCGAGCTGTCACCTTCGCCGGTGCCCTGCAGCGCCTGCTCCCCGGAGCCGAGGTCACGAGCGATCTCCTGAACCGTCGTGGGCAGGCGGACGTGGACCGTCTGGACCGCCTGACCAGGGGCATCGCGCGCGACGCCGACCACGATTACTGGCTCAAACGGCGGCGACACCGCGCGGCGTTCGTCCGCCACGGAGAGCGCATTGCCGCCTACGCCTACGGCGGCGACGCCCAGGTCGGCCCGGTGGCCGGAAGCACCCAGGATGCCGCCCTGTGCGCCACCGGCTGGGCGTTACGGATGGCCGTCGAAAGCGGTGGAACCGGCCGTCTCGACCTGCTCGTGCCCGCGCCCTTCACGCCGGCTGTAGAGACGATCCTCGAGGCCGGCGGCCGGTTGGAGTCCACCCTCGCGATCTACGCGCGAGGCGTCAAGCTGGCCTTCGACCGCCTGCTCTTCGGACAGATCTCTCTTCCATGACCGACGACACGAGGCTCGATGCCCGCCGCTGGCTGGTGCGTTACGCAGAGGAGCTCAACCCACAGCAGCTCGAGGTCGTCGGTCACTCCGGCGGACCGATGCTGGCGCTCGCCGGCGCCGGCACCGGCAAGACCCGCGCCCTCGTCTACCGCGCCGCGCGCCTGATCGAGGACGGCGTTCCTCCGGCAAAGATCCTGCTGCTCACCTTCACCAACAAGGCGGCCCGGGAGATGATGAGCCGGGTCGACCAGCTGATCGAGCGCGGCGCCTCGCGGGTCACCGGCGGCACCTTCCACTCGGCCGGCCACCGGATCCTCCGCCAGTACGCGGAGCTGCTCGGCTACACCCCGAGGTTCTCGATCCTCGACCGTGAGGACGCCACCGAGCTGATGAGCGCGGCCGCGGCCGATATCGAGCCGGAGCAGCCGAACCGCCGGTTGCCGCGGGCCCGCCTGCTGGTGGACGTCTACAGCTTCGTCATCAACACCGGCCGAGATCTCGGCCAGGTGCTGACCGACCGCTGCCCGCAGTTCGTCGACGACGCCGGCCTGATCGCGGCCATCTTCAAGCGATACCTCGAACGGAAGCGGGCGGCCGACCTCATGGACTTCGACGATCTGCTGCTGAACTGGCTGATCCTGCTCAACAACAACCCCCGCGCCCGCAGCGAGCTGCGCGCCCGTTTTGACCACATCCTGGTGGACGAGTACCAGGACACCAACCGGCTGCAGGCGGACATCGTCGACGCCATGCTCGGACCCGACCGCAACCTGATGGTCGTCGGCGACGACGCCCAGTCCATCTACGGCTTTCGCGGCGCCGACTTCGAGAACATCCTCACCTTTCCCGACCGCCACCTCGACTGCGCGATCTTCCGGCTCGAGACCAACTACCGATCGCTGCCGCCGATCCTCGAGCTCGCCAACGCCTCGATCCGCAACAACAGCCGCCAGTTCGAGAAGGAGCTGCGACCTGCCCGCAACGGCGGCGGACCGCCGCTGGAGGTGGCAACGCCGTCGCCGGAGGGGCAGGCGGAGTACGTGGCCACCACGATCCTCGCGCTTCAGGAAGAGGGCTTCGACCTCGAGTCGATCGCGGTGCTGTACCGCAACCACGCGCACTCGCTCGACCTGCAGGTGGAGCTGGCCCGGCGCAATCTCCCATTCCGGGTGCGCTCCGGCTTGCGATTCTTCGAGTCGCGGCACGTCAAGGACGTGCTCGGCCACCTCCGATTCATCGACAACCCGAGAGACGAGATCGCCTTCGCCCGCACCATCAAGCTGCGCGACGGCTTCGGACCGCGCCTCGCGGCGAGGATCTGGAAACATGTGGTCGGCGCCGAGCCCGTGCGACGAATGCTCGAGCTGGACGGTGCGTCGCTCGGCCTTCCGCGACCCGCAGCCGCGGCATTCACGGACCTGCAACGGCTGATCGCAGACCTCGCGGACCCGCGGCTGGTCGGCCGGCCCGGTGAGGCGATCCGCCACGTTGTGGAGGCCTACTACGGTCAGTGGGCGCGCTCCCACCTGGAGAATGCCGGCTCGCGGCTGGAAGATCTCGAGCAGCTCGCTCTCTTCGCGGACGGTTACCCCGACGTCGACACCTTTCTCGCCGAGGTGACCCTGCTCAACGACCTCTCGGGAGAGGACGCGGTCGGCGGCCCTCCGGACGAGCAGCTGACGCTGTCGACAGTCCACCAGGCCAAGGGCATCGAGTGGCGAGTGGTGTTCATCCTCTGGCTCGCCGAGGGGCGCTTCCCGTCGTTTCGGGCGGACGACGAAGAGGAGGAGCGGCGTCTGTTCTACGTTGGCGTCACCCGCGCGCGCGACCGCCTCTTTCTGGTGCGGCCCCTG
The DNA here is from genome assembly GCA_964609835.1 of uncultured Thermoanaerobaculia bacterium. Lineage (GTDB taxonomy): Bacteria > Acidobacteriota > Thermoanaerobaculia > Thermoanaerobaculales > Sulfomarinibacteraceae > Sulfomarinibacter. The sequence continues at coordinate 910 of CAZSTH010000103.1, read as the reverse complement.
ATCGCCCGCGACCGTTACCGGGTCGACTCCCTGCTCGAACCGTCGAGATTCCTGACCGAGCTTCCCGGGAACGTGCGCGAGCTGGTGGCGATTCCCGAGGAGCGCGAGCCCGACGGGCTCGATGCGCTGCCCTCGGGAGGGCGCTACCGCCTGCCGTCCTTCATCGACGGCGGCCGCGGCGGCGACGACGACGAGGACGACGAGGACGTGAACTGAGGCGGCACGCAGGGCCAGGGACCAGTGACAGCGGTCGGCGGTGACGGTGGCCGTGGCGGTGACGGTCGGCGGTGGCGGTGAACGGTGGCGGTCAACGGTGGCCGTGGCGGTGACGGTGGCGGTCAGCGGTGACGGTGGCGGTGACGGTGGCGGTCAGCGGTGACGGTGGCGGTGACGGTCACGGCCCCGGTCGCGGTCGCGGTCGCGGCCCACGGACGCGGCTCCGGCCGCGGATCACGGATCGCGGACGCGGACGCGGTGGCGGTGACGGTGGCCGTGGCAGTGGCGGTGACGGTCGCGGCCCCGGTCACGGCCCCGGTCGCGGTCGCGGCCCACGGACGCGGCCCCGGCCGCGGATCCCGGTCGCGGTCGCGGTCGCGGTCCCGGTCGCGGATCACGGTCGCGGATCGCGGTCGCGGTCCCGGTCGCGGATCGCGGTGACGGTCAACGGCGGCGGTGACGGTGACCGTGGCCGTGGCGGTGGACGGTGGCGGTGAACGGTGGCGGTCCACGGTCGGCGGTGGCGGTCCACGGTCGCGGATCGCGGTCCCGGTCGCGGATCACGGTCGCGGATCGCGGACGCGGATCGCGGACGCGGTCCACGGTCGCGGATCGCGGACGCGGTCGCGGATCACGGTCGCGGTCCACGGTCGCGGATCGCGGTCCCGGTCGCGGATCACGGTCGCGGATCGCG
>CAZSTH010000102.1:0-12813 GCA_964609835.1 uncultured Thermoanaerobaculia bacterium | reverse complement strand
GATCCGACGGCCACTCGCTCGTCCACGAGCGGCCCGGAGGTGATCAGGGGCCACCAACGCGGCACGGACACGGGCGGCGGTGGCGGTAGCCGTGGCGGTCAACGGTGGACGGTGGCGGTAATCGGTGGCGGTGGCGGGTGGCGGTGACGGTGGCCGTGGCGGTAACGGTCGACGGTGACGGTGGCGGTCAGCGGTGGCGGTCGCGGACGCGGGTCGCGGATCGCGGTCCCGGTCGCGGTCAGCGGTGGCGGTCCGCGGTGGCGGTGGCGGTCCCCGGTGGCGGTGACGGTGGCGGTCCACGGTCGCGGCCCACGGTCGCGGGTCGCGGACGCGGTCGCGGATCGCGGACGCGGTCGCGGCCCACGGTCAGCGGTGGTCGTGGCGGTGGCGGTGGCGGTGGCGGTGGCGGTGGCGCTCGACGGACGCGGTTCACGGTCGCGGCCCCGGTCGCGGCCCCGGTCGCGGCCCCGGTCACGGACGCGGTCGCGGATCGCAGACGCGGACGCGGTCCACGGTCGCGGATCGCGGCCCCGGTCCCGGATCGCGGTCCCGGTCGCGGATCGCAGACGCGGACGCGGTCCACGGTCGCGGTCGCGGATCGCGGACGCGGTCGCGGATCACGGTCCCGGTCGCGGCCCCGGTCCCGGATCGCGGACGCGGTCGCGGATCGCAGACGCGGACGCGGTCCACGGCCGCGGAACGCCGCCGCGGACCCCTGCCGCAGGTGCGGTCGGTGGGCCCGCTGCGGCGCGGGGCTTCGTCGCGAGAAGCTCCAGGCGACAGCGGAGCCGCAGATCGCTACGGCTTCCGCAGCACCCAGAGATAGGTCGGGAAGGCCCAGTACGCCATCGAAAGAACCGCCAGCGCGAACCGCTGCCGCATCGAGCCGGGCGCGACCATGTCGATGGCCGCGTACCGCACCGGGTCGCGCACGACCCGACCGGTGTAGTCCAGGATCTCGAAGCAACGGACCAGGCGGCGCAGCCCCCACACCGTGAGGTGCCTCTCGTACCGTTCGCGCCCCCTGCCGGTGGCACGGATCGCGAGGTCCGCGACCGGCTTCGGCAGCAGCGTGATCAGCGGCAGGTCGTAGTGGCCATCCCACAGGCGCAGCCGGTTCTCAGCCGCGAAGTAGCACATCCCGCCGGGACGGAGCACTCGGTGGATCTCGTGCGACATGCGCGCGGCATCCGGCACGTGCTCGTAGATGTGGGTACAGGTCACGACATCGATGCTCTCGCCCTCGACCGGCAGCTCCATGGAGTCGCCGACCCGATACTCGACGTTCTCCGCGGCGCGATTCCCGCGCGCCCACTCCACCGCGCCGTCATCGATGTCGACACCTACAACGCGGCCGAAGGTCTCGGCGTAGTGGCGGGTCAGAATGCCGGTCGAACAGCCGATGTCGAGCAGGCTCGCGCTGGCCGGCTCGAGCTCGAACCGGCGCGCCGCGTCGAGCAGCACCGCCACGGTCTTGCGGGCCTTCTGCAGCCGTCCACCCTCGTCGAACATGGTCTCCGGGTGAAGGCGCGAGAAATCGCGTTGGTAGTGGTCGCGGGCCCCGAATCCCCGCCTTGGCGCGGTACCGGTCTCCATCATCGGGATCATAGCGCCGAACGCGCCCGAGCCGCCCCGAACTCAGTTCTCGTCACGGGGTCGATCGAGCTCGGGCATCAGCTCGGCGAAGGTGATGTCGCCGACCGCCTCGAGACCGGCATCTCGGAACGACCTGACGATCTCCTCGACCTCGAGTTCTATCGGGCGTTGGCGGATCTCATCTTCGAGAATCGGCTCCAGCACACTCATGACGTCAGCAACGCGGATCGTCTCGAGCGCCCGCGCCGGCACCAGGCCGTCGCCGCCGGATCCCGCTGAAACCCTCCGCACGAGGCCTCCGCCGGCCAACCGCTCGAGGTGCCGTTCCACCGAGCCGGTGGCGATCAGGAACCGCCGTGACAGCTCGTCCGACGTCGGCGGATCGAGACCCTTGTGGAACCGCTGCGCGGCCAGGCAGAAGATCTGGAGACCGGTGGACACCCGGTCACCGGCATCGCGGTCGCCCGCGGCGTTCGAGCGCAGGAGAGCGGCGAAGTGTTGGTGGGTGAAAGCGATCTCGAGTCCCACGAGCACGATGATCCAGGTGATGTAGAGCCAGACGAGAAAAATCGGGAACACGGCCAGCGAGCCGTAGATCGTGGAGTATCGGACCGACTGGCCGATGGAGTTGGCGAACTGGTACTTGCCGACCTCCCACAGGATGCTCGCGATCGCGGCCCCCAGCAGCGCGCTCTTCACCCGCACCCGGGTGTAGGGGATCACGAGGTACATCAGCAGGAAGGCCAGGAAGCTCATGATCAGCGGGAACAGCCACGAGCCCAGTCGCTCGATCGCCCCGGCGTCGAAGGGCACGCCTCCCAGCACCATCGCCTTGACGCGGGCCGAGATCGTGATGCTGGTGCCGATCAGCAGCACGCCGAAGACCAGCACCGAGGTGTAGGCCGTGATCTTGGCGATCAGGGAGCGCCGGGAGCTGACGTGCCAGATGTTGTTGAAGTTGGATTCGATGTTGTCCAGCAGCAGGATGGACGCCAGGACCAGGAACAGCGAGCCGATCAGGCCGAGCTTGCTCGCCCCATCGGCGAACTGATTGACGTACTGCAGGATCTCGAGCTTGCTGGTGGGCAGGAACTGGTTGAAAAGCAGATCCAGCACGCGCTGCTTGAGATCGTCAAAAGCACCGAAGGCCGAGAACAACGCCAGGCCAACGGCCACCATCGGCACGGCCGCCAGGAGCGAGGCATAGGCGAGGCCCGATGCCCGGACCACGACCGTGTCGCGCTTGGCCTGCCCCCATGTGAGGTGGACCAGCTGGATCGTCCGGACTGCCGCGCGCTCCCACCACGGGAGGTTGCGCAGGTCCAGCCGCTTGAGGTGCTCGATGACTCGCATAGTGTCGCCAACCCATGGTAATCGAGACACGACAGCCCTGTGGCGGCTGAGGGCGCGCGCCCTCGGCTCGCAGTGGACGCTCGATCGTCAACAAACAGGGTAAGATGGCGCCATCAGACTCAGCATCATGGAGGTCAGGATGAAAGCACTGAAGGGTCTCGCTCTCATGCTCGCACTGGGGCTCGTCTCGGTTACGGTCTGCGCTGCCGACGAGGCGGCGACCACCGTCGCAGCCCCCGAGTCGTGCTGCTTCAACAACCCACGGTTCACGGGCACCTGCAAGGTCACGCCGGCGGAGGACGAGACCTGCGCCAGCATCCTGGCCTACCTCAACAACCCGAACAGCGTCGGGCGGGCCTACTGCGGCAACACGAAGATCCGCGGCGGCTGGACGCAGGTCGCCTGCGAGGACTCTGCAGCGGCCTCGACCTCGACAGCCGCCGCCTGTGAGGTGCCGGAGCGTACTCCGTGAGGCGCACGGCAGAGGCGCTTCCCGGCGCTGCTGCCTGGTTGACGATCACACTGGCCGGGGCGGCGGTCACAGCCGCGGAACGGCCGATCCCCGAGCTTTTTGAAGAGGTCGATCCGGCGGTCGTGGAGATCACCACCGTGCAACAGGTGGCGTCGGGGGGCGGTGCGACCCGCGAGGCCGCGGATGGCGAGCTGGGCTCGGGTTTCCTGATTTCTCAGGACGGCCGCATCATGACGGCCGCGCACGTCGTGCAGGCGGCTGACGAGGTGGCCGTCCGCTTCCTGACGGGTGATGTCGTGAAGGCGCGGGTGGTGGCCTCTCGGTCCCCGCCGCCGACCTCGCCTTGATCCGGGCCGAATCGGTTCCCCACGGCATCTCCCCGGCGCAGCTCGGCAACTCCGACGAAACGATGGTCGGCGAGCAGGTCTTCGTGGTCGGCGCTCCCTACGGGAAGACCCACTCGTTGACGGTCGGCCACGTCAGCGCGCGGCGGGCTCCGAGCCAACTGTTCAGCGGTTTCGAAAAGGTCGAGCTGCTACAGACCGATGCCGCCATCAATCCGGGCAACTCGGGCGGGCCCCTGTTCAACATGCGCGGCGAAGTCATCACCGTCACCCGGCGAGCGTCGACCATCGGTCTGGCCCACTGAACGCGAAATAAGCGCCACTGCGGAGCGGTTGCCTGACAGCGTAAAGGAGAACTTCATGAAACGTTTCGCACTCGCGATCCTCGCATCGTTCGCGGCGTTCGCCGCCGCCACGCCGGCCGCCGCCCACTGTCAGATTCCGTGCGGGATCTACGACGACGAGCTCCGAGTTCGGCTCGTCGAGGAGCACATCACCACGATCGAAAAGTCGATGAAGGAGATCATCACAATCGAGAAGGCCGAAACGCCCGACCACCACCAGCTCGTGCGGTGGGTGATCAACAAGGAAGAGCACGCGCAGAAGATCCAGGACATCGTCACCGCCTACTTCATGGCGCAGCGGATCCACCTGCCGGCCAAGGACGCCGACGAGAAGACCCTCACCCACTACCAACACCGGCTGGCCCTCCTTCACCACATCCAGGTCCACGCCATGAAGGCCAAGCAGGGCACCGACCTCGCCGAGATCGCCACCCTGCGCGAGCTGACGGCGAAGTTCCGCACGGCCTACTTCGGCGAAGAGGGCAAGCACGAGCACTGATTCAGAGTTCGGTGAACGGAGTGCCGCACGCTGCGGGAGGTCTGGCGGCCACATCGCGCGATCACTCTGGCGTCCGACTTCACTCTTCCGAATTCGCCATCCGGTCAGCGATAGACCTCGACCGCCGCACGAATTGCTCGGACGTGCTCCGGGCCAGTGCCGCAGCAGCCGCCGATGATCCGGACGCCGAGGTCGAAGAGTTCGGGCACTCGCTCGGCGAAGCGCTCGGGGCCCTCGGGCCATACGAGAGTGCCGTCCCGGTGCTCGGGGAGGCCGGCGTTCGATTGGATGGCAATCGGCAGGGCGCTGTGGCGGGCGAAGTCGCGGGCGATCTCAACCATGGTCGCGATGCCGTTGCCGCAGTTGGAGCCGACGACATCGGCGCCGGCGTCGGCGAGGGCGGCGCAGGTGTCGGCGACGGTCGATCCCATGGTGGTGTAGAAGCCGCGCGGGGTGGCGTCGAAGGTCATGGTGGCGATGACGGGGGCGTCGGCGGAGCAGGCGCGCGCCGCCGCGACGGCGAGCTTCGCTTCGGCGAGGTCGATCATGGTCTCGATGCAGATGAGGTCGGCGCCGGCTGCGACCAGGGCGCCGATCTGACGGCGGAAGCCCTCGGCGACGAGCTCCGGCTCGGCGTCGCCGTACGGCCTCAGGATCGCGCCGCAGGGTCCGACCGAACCTGAGACGTAGGCGCGACCGGCGGCAACCGGCCGCAGCGCCTCGACCGCCCGCCGGTTGATCTCCTCGCAGCGCGCCTCGAGGCCGTGCGCGGCAAGGCGCAGCGGCGAGCCGCCGAAGGTGTTGGTGGTGACGAGTTCGGCGCCGGCGTCGATGTAGGCGGCGGCAATCTCGGCGAGGACTCCCAATGACGCGAGATTGACGGCCTCGGGGCTCTCGCCCGGCTCGAGACCGCGCGCCATCAGCTGCGTGCCCCATGCCCCGTCCCCCACCAGGGCCTCGCCATTCTGCAGTCGCCGGCGCAGCTCGCGCATCGTCAGCTCCCGGTCAGGCGGCGGACCACGGCCACCGCATCGTGGGAGCTGTGGCCGTAAGCATGGGCGCCGATCTCGTCGGCGAACTCGCGGGTAACGGGGGCGCCGCCAACGACCACGCTGATGGTGTCGTGGAGGCCACTCGCGCGCAGCATGTCGACCACCGAACGCATGTTGGTCATGGTGGTGGTGAGGAGCGCGGACAGGGCAATGACCGAGGCTTCCTCCGCCACCGCCCGTTCGATGAACACTTCGGGCGGCACGTCGGCTCCGAGATCGACGACCTCGAACCCCGCACCCTGGAGCATGATCCCGACCAGGTTCTTTCCGATATCGTGGAGGTCGCCCTTGACGGTTCCGATCACCACGGTGCCCCGGGAGGGAACTTCGCCAGCGATCAACAGCGGCTGAATGACAGCGACCCCCGCCTTCATGGCACGGGCTGCGAGCAGCACCTCGGGGAGGAAGATCTCATGCGCCCCGAAACGGCGGCCGACGACCTCCATCCCCGCCAGCAGCCCCTGATTCAGAATGGTGGCGGCGTCGACACCGTCACCGACCGCCTGCCGTACGAGCCCGGCAACCGTCTCGTGCTCGCCGCGCTGCAGCGCACTCGCAATGTCTTCGAGGAGATCCACATCCACCCCCCGCTTTGAATATACCCGGGCCCAGGCCCTGCCGTGCACCGCTCGGGTTGAGTACAATCTTCGGCCGGAGGCACGAGCTCTGAGAATCTCCTTCGAAGCCCCGCCTCGCGACCTCCTGGCCGCTGCTGCCGGTGACCTCGAGCGCCTGGCACCGCGAACGGACTCCCCCACTGCGAGTGTGATCGCCGGCATGCTTCGGTCGGCACGAACCACCTTCCAGGCCACGGCCCGACCGCAGGGGTTGCTCGAAGAGATCGACGCCGACGATTTCCTGGTGGTCTACCGCGGACGAGGCGACAACGACGAACCGTCCCCCGTGCCGGAGGTGGTAGCAGGATCGCAGCGGCTCGCACTCTTCGCGGTGACTGTCGGCGGGGCGCCCTCTCGCCGCGTGGCCGAGCTGTTCGCCGCCGACCGGCTGGCCGAGGGCTACCTTCTTGACCAGGTCGCGTCGGCGGCCGCCGACGCCCTCTCCTCGGCGGCCGCCGAGCGGTTCGCGGCCGCGATCGCAATTCCCGGCCTCGTGGTGCTGCCATACAGCCCGGGATACTGTGGATGGGCGGTGTCCGGACAGCACGCTCTGTTCGACCGCCTGAAGCCGGTCGAAATCGGCGTCACCGTCAACCTCAGCGGGCTCATGCACCCCATCAAGTCGGCGTCGGGGGTGTTGGTCGCTGCGGCGGCCGATGACCACGATTTCGAGCCTGCGTTTGCCTGCTGCGCCGCCTGCCGGACCCTGGAGTGCCGCGATCGGATCGCGAGGTTACGTCGATCGAGCGGGGTGGTACTCTGACGCTTGAAATCGAGACCCACCGCTCTGCGCGTGGATCGGAAATGAGGAGTCTGATGAGAGACCGGCGTATGGTGCTGACGGTCATGGTCGCGATCCTGCTCGCCACGGCCGTAGGAGCGGCTGATGACGCTCGGGAAAAGCTCTTCTACGAGAGCCGGGGCGAGATACCAATCGAGTACCGCTGGAGCCTCGACGACATCTTTCCATCCCTCGAAGCCTGGGAAGAGGGCTACCTGAAGGCCGATGCCCTGGTGCCGCGTCTGGCGGCCTACGAGGGGCGGCTGGGCGAGTCCGTGGACGTTCTTCTGGAAGCCGTGGAGTTGCAGTACGTCACCGTCCGGCTGATCGAGGATCTCTACGTCTATGCCTCGCAGTGGCAGAACACCGACACCCGCGATTCCGACGCCAACACCTACGTCGGTCGTGCACAGTCGCTATTCGCCAAGTTCGGCGAGGCGGTCGCCTTCATGGAGCCCGAGATCGTGCAGATCCCCGACTCGAAGATGGCAGAGTTCATGAAAGACCCGCGCCTCGAGACCTACGAGCACGTTCTCGACAACATCCTCCGCACCAAGTCCCACACCCGCTCGCAGGAGGTGGAAACGGTGCTCGCCGGGGCGTCCCTGCTGATCGGGTCGCCGCAGAGGACGTATGGCTTCCTCACCGACGCCGATATCGACTGGCCCACGATCACCAACGAGGACGGTGAGGAGGTCAGGGTGATTCCCGGCCTCTACTACTCCTTCATGGCGAGCCAGGACCGACGCGTCCGCCGTGACGCCGCGCTCGCCCTCTTCGGCACCTACGACAGCTTCGGCAACACCTATAGCGGCACCTATTCCGGGCTGGTCCACACGGACATCTGGCTGGCCAAGGTCCGCGACTACCCGAGCACTCTCGATATGGTGCTCGACCAGACCAACGTTCCAAGCTCGATGGTGAAGACCCTGGTCGCAACGGTCCACGACAACCTCGATGCCGTCCACGCCTACATCGACCTCCGGCGCGAGGTCCTAGGGCTCGAGGACTTCCACATCTACGACCTCTACGTGAGCATGGTCCCCGAGGCGGAGACCACGTACACCTTCGACCAGGGCTGGGAATTGGCAATGGAGTTCTGGACCGAGACCTTCGGCGAGGAGTATGCCAGGGCGGCCGCCACGGGTCTGTCCGACCGCTGGATCGACGTCTACCCGAGCACCGGAAAACGCGGCGGCGCCTACTCGTGGGGAACCTATGACTCGCATCCCTACCTTTTCCTCAACTGGGGCGGCACCCTCGAGGACGTGTTCACGCTGGTGCACGAGATGGGCCACTCCATCCACACCCATCTCGCATCTCAGCACCAGCCCTATCACCTGGCCGATTACACGTTGTTCGTGGCCGAGGTCGCGTCGGTCGCATCCGAGTCGCTGTTCTTCGAGTGGATGCTGGATCGCACCGAGAGCCCGACCGAGCGCCTCGCCATGCTCAACCTGCGGATGAACTCGATCGTCGGCACCTTTTTGCGCCAGATCTTCTTCCACGAGTTCGAGCACGCCGCTCACGTCGCGGGCGCGGCCGGCCAGCCCCTCACCAAGGAGTCGCTGGGCAAGATCTGGGGCGACCTGTGGCTCGAGTACTACGGAGAATCGGTGACGCTCGACGATGCGTTCAAGTCCGGTTGGGCGCGTATTCCGCACTTCTACCGCACCTACTACGTGTGGGTCTACGCCACCAGCTTCGCGGCCGGCGAAGCGATCGCCGGGCGCGTCCGCAACGGGGACGAGGCAGCAGTGCGGGACTACCTCGAGATGCTCAGACTCGGTGGCAGCGTCTACCCGATGGAGGCCCTGCGGACCGCGGGCGTCGACATGAACGACCCCGAGGTCATCCGTGCCGTCATGGACAGTTTCAGGTCGATCCTCGCCGAAATGGGAGGCATCGTGCGCGCCGAGTAGGGCTCGCCATCTCAAAGCGATCATATCCGCCCGCGGCCCCGGTCGCGGGTTTTCTTTCGCCCGCCGCCGTCGCCAGTACATCCGCCGCTTGACAATGAGAAGGAACAGTTGCATGACCAAGCACACTCGCACCTTCTACCACGCCATCAAGAGGATCCACGAGGCCATCGTGGAACAGGAGATGCCCTTCACCTACTCGTGGGCATGGGTGGCCAACGGGGGCGAGGGGCCGACCTGGATCCTGGCGATGCCCTTCTCCAGCTGGGCAGAGTACGCCGAGAACATGGAACTTCCCTTCTGGAAGAAGGTCGAGGAGCTCTACGGCGACTTCGAGACCGACATGCTGCGCAAGATGTGGTCGAAGTCCGAGGCGTCGGAGGAGAGCTTCGTGGTCTCCTACCGTGCGGGCCTGAGCTACAATCCGGCGCCGTGAGGCAGGAGCCGCATCAACGAGACTCGACGACGGCCCTCGGGCCGTCGTTTTATTTCGAGCTCTTCTTCGGGGCCTTGATCATCCAGATCTCGGTCCCGTTTTTCTCGAACCGGACCTCGTCCATCAGCTGGTTGATGAGGAAGATGCCGCGCCCGCTGTCGTTGAAGAGGTTCTCGCCGACCACCGGGCTCGGAACCGATTCGGGTTGGAAGCCCTTGCCGGGGTCGCGAACGATGATGATCATGCCGTGATGTTCCTCGCAGGCCACGACCACCTCGACCCGTTTTTCGGGGTCGTGCCCACAGCCGTGCTCGACAGCATTGGCGAGCGCCTCGTACAGCGCGACCTCGATCTCGAACTCGCTGTCCGCCGCGCAGCCCTGCTCGCGCACCACGCTCATGATCTGCTCGACAACCGGGGGAATCGCCTTGATGTCGCCCGGCAGCTCCTTCTGGATGCGAGGTCTCAGGTTCTCCACGTAAAACTCACTCCGCGGCAGGGGTTCGGTCATGACGATTCTCCCGGCAGTTCATGCTCTGCATTCGAGGCCCGGTTCCTTTCGGTATCGCTCGAGCCGCACGCGAGACCATCGCCGAGATCGCCAGAGGCGGACGTCGATGCCGCAAGCCGGTCATTCTTCGTCGATAGCACCCCGAGGTGACGCCGAGATTGTATCTCATCTCGCACGATGTCGTTACCACAAGACCGGATCGAATCGAGGACCGTGGCAGCGAGCCATCGGACCTCAGCCCTAAAGGCGGCGCCCGGTGACCACCCGAAAACCACGCACGTCGAGATCCTTGCCCTTGACCTCGTCACGACCGACGTCCTCTCCGAGGGAGAGCTTCCACTGGTAATAGCCGGAAAAAAACTCGCTGATCTTGCCGATCAGCTTGTCGAATGCCCCGCTGAGCTCGTAGCGGATCGCATCTTCTTCACTGTCCCATACCGTCACCGACAGCACTCGCGAACGCCGTCGGACATTTTCAACCAGGAAGACTCCGCGGCAGCCTTTGGTCGCCATCAACTCCGGTTTGATCTCACTGTCGTACCGGTCCTTGAGATCGTCGAATCGACCCGGATCGATCCGCGCCGCGACGATCCGCACGAAGAACTGCTGCGGTCCTACCGCGTCGACGACCTTACCCAATGCGGCGACCTCGACCGGATAGCCCTCGATCTCCGGATCCTGGAGAGCGGGAATCTCCCCCGACGCGTCGGCCGACGAGCGCACGCGGCCGGTGGAGACCTCAGCAAGAAAGTCGTCGCTCTCGTCCAAAAGCTGATCGTAGGCGCCGCTGTCCTCATAGGCCTCGGCCTGCTCCCGGTCGCGCCACATCGTCATCGACACGCACTCGCGATCAACTCCCGAGGGTCGCAGCAGAGAAGCGTACAGGCATCCCTCGGAGTCCTTGAGAAACGGAATGACACGTTCTTCATAAAACGTCGTGAGCTCCCGCATCTTGCCCTCGTCGACCTTCAGGTGGACGAAACGCATGTACATGACAGCCTGCCCTCCCCTCCGGAAGCCCGCACCTCATCACCACCGAATTGATCCGAGAAGCTTACCATCAGGGAACGCCGTCCGGCGTGATTTCCATTCCGGCGCCGGTGTCCGACCGAGATCATCGGCCTCCCGCCTCCCGCTCCGGGATCAGGCGCGCGGAGCGGACCCGGGTCGTTCGCAGCCCATCGGCGAACTCCATGAAGAGTCCGGGCGCCGCGATGTGCTCGGAGAACAGCGCATGGCCGCCGGCGTTGCAACCCAGAACCTCGACCCTGACCGTACCCGCGCCCTCGCGCTCGACCCAGCCGCCGCTGACCTCGAACGACCCATCGGTGCGCGCGGTCAGCGAGTAGACCGAGTTGCGTGTCGACACAACGACCCGATCGCCCGCCTCGAGGTCCGATCGCTTGACCCCGCCGACGATTTCCGCCGCCTCGGCGAGATCGTCGATCGGGATCGCCTTGACCGGCCGGACCCGACAATGGATGCCGCTCGGGGGATCGGTCATCGTTTGCCATCCTGCCCTGCCAGCCGCTCGAGCTCGGTGAACCAGTTGAATACCACCCGCACTTCCCGAGGCTGCGAGGCCTCCGGCGTACGCACCAGCACCACACGCTGGCCATCGGCGGTGACGTCGTAGCCGCGGTTGGTCCAGTTGGCGTGATGGTCGGTCTCGAAGAGCGACTCCGGCTCGCCGATCTTCAACCGAGGTTCGGTCGCCACGGCAACCGCATGGAGTCGATTCCCGATCCAGTAGAAGATCTCGCCGTTCCGACCCCACAACGGGTAACCGCCACCGTCTCGGGAGACCTGCACCTTCCCCCCATCGCCGCCGAAGGGCTGCACGTAGACCTCGACGCGACCGGTGTCGTGGCTCTCATAGGCAACATACCGCCCGTCCGGGGAAAACGACGCGAACCGCTCGTCGAACGGGCTCCGCCTGATGACGACCTCCTCGCCCTCACCGTCGAGGGACAGAGCCACCAGGTCGCCCCTTGTCTCGGGCGAGGACTCTCGAATTGCCATCCACCGGCCGTCGGCCGAGATCGAACCGACGTAGTTGTCATAGGAGCTCTCGCGGACGAGGACCGCTTCACCGCTGCCGTCCGCCGGCATCTGGTGGATGGCGAAGAGCGGGACGTCGAGCAGGAAAGCGAGCCGGCTGCCGTCCGGAAACCACCGGGGGGAGAACTCGGCCCGCGGCGAGATGGTCAGCCGGTTCATGATTTTCCGGTTCAGGTCATAGATCCAGAGGTCAGGGCTCTCGTCGTCTACCATCAGCGCCAATCGGTCGCCCTGCGGCGACAGCGACGGCATGCTGTATCTCCGGTCCGCAGGTAGGAGGAGCTCCTCCCGTCCTTCGCGATCGATCCAGACGACCGATCGTGCGGGTTCCAAAATCGACCGGGGAACATTGACCAGAACGCCGGTTTTCGAGACCGCGTATTGAGCATGACCTTCGTACGGCGAGCTGTAGACGCCGTCGAGAACCGCCACCGGAGGACCGACAACCTCCAACCGATCAAGATCGAACGGCGCCACGAACAGGGTCTCACCCCGCACAAACGCCAGGTGCCCACTCGCGAGATATCTGCCGTAGACTCCGTTTTCCACCAGCACCCGGCGTTCGCTCGTGCTCAGGTCGAGGAGCTCGATCCGGCTCTCACTCAGAGGCAGGCGAAAGCTCGTGAAGATCAATGATCCGCCGTCCGGCAGGTGATCCGGCCAGGAGTGGTTGAGCTCGCCCACCGCCTGGTCGGGTTCCGTCAGCATCACCGGTTCGCCACCGGACGAGGCGACCTGAAACAAACCGACGTCGTAGAACGGCGTGTAGACGATGGTGTCGTCCTCGCCCCACGAGCCGCCGCCCCACTCGGCGTCGGTGATCGTCGT
>CAZSTH010000101.1:0-14776 GCA_964609835.1 uncultured Thermoanaerobaculia bacterium | reverse complement strand
TGGCGGTCGGCGGTGGCGGTGGCAGTCAACGGTGGCGGTGGCGGCGGCAGTGACAGTGGCGGTCGGCGGTGGCGGTCGGCGGTGGCGGTCGGCGGACGCGGCCCCGGTCGCGGATCGCTGCCGCGGTCACGGATCGCGGTCGCGGTCGCGGTCTGCGGTCAACGGTGGCGGTGACCGTGGCGGTGGGCGGTGGCGATTGACGAACGCGCCTCAGCCTTCCATCGGGACTGTCTCGAGATCCTTGCGCCGCACGGCGATGGCCATCACGATACCGGCCACGACCAGGATCGTCCCCAGCCACACGAAGGAGATCAGCGGCTTGGTCGACACGTCGAGCACCAGGCTGGCGGGGGTCGGTCCCGCCGGCTCGAGCGCCGGATCGAATATCTGCAGCTCGATCCGCCCATTCTCGGCATCGACCCGCCCGAGGGACAGCGCCACCCCACCAGTCCCCGGCACGGTGGCCGAAGTGGTCACGGTGTCGCCGTTGGCGGCGGTCCTGAAGGTGGGTACCACCTGGACGCTGCGTCCGTCGTGCTCGACATCGAAGACGACTCCAAAGTCGATCTTGCCCGCGTCGGGGTCGAACTCGGAGAGGTCGAAGTCGGCGAAAGTCACCTCGAGATCGCCGTAGCTCACGCTCTCGCCCTTGGCGAGCGCCGCGCTCCTCGCGATGCCGCCGCCGAGGCCCAGGAACTCCACGCGCACCACACCCTGATCGACGCTCATGCCGGTGGCCCGCAGGCGTGCTCCGGCCACGCCCGGAATTCCGACCGCCACCGCCTGCACGCCGTCGTTGGTCGAGACCATTGACGGCTCGAGAATGACCGGTGCAGCGCCGGGGCGCTCGAGCCCGATCACCACCCCCACCGTCAGGGCGCCGGGGACCGCGTTCTGGCGTGACAGGTCGAAGGCCTGGAAGGTCAAGGTCCAGTCCCGGAAGGCGATCGGCTCGCCCTTCCGGAGCACCATGCGTGCCGAGACCGGCGACTCCTCACCCGGCTCGAACTCAACCGGGGCCAGGTAGAGGTCGGTCGTGAGGAAGGATTTGATGTCGGGGTTGGCCACCAGTTGATTGGTTTTCTGGTTGACCCACATCCTGGGCCTGAGCACGAAGTTGCGGCCCGTCGGCGAGGTCACCTCCACCACCATGGCATCACGCGCCATGGGCGTCGGCTTCTCGACGCCGCGGAAGGTCATGGTGTAGCCGAGCACCTCGGACGGCTCTCCCTCGGCGAGGCGAACCTTGTGCTCGCGGCCGAGCCACCCGGTGGTCAAAAACGCCAGCAGGAGCAGCCCCAGCCCGACATGGGCGATGGTCCCACCGGCCAGTCGCCAGCGTTTGGCGACGAGGTACTCGCCGGTCGCCCAGATATTGGCAACCAGCGCGAAGAGGGCCGCCGCGATGTAGACGATCGCCTTCGGGCCCTGCAGGCCGAGGGCGATCCCGATGCCGGTCAGCGCCGCGGTGACCGCGAGCGTGCCCGCGAGGTGCCGTTGCCACCCATTTCGGATCTTGCTCCAGCCGAGGAACGGCGTCGCACCGACAACCAGGGCGAAGGCGACCGCCAACCAGAACCCCATGCGGTTGTAAAAATCAGGCCCCACCTGCGCCGGTTCGCCCCACAGCTTCGAAATCAGAGGCGCCGAGGTCCCGAAGAGGACCACCAACCCGATGAGGATCGTCAGCAGGATGCCGATGACGGAGAAGATGGTGCGCGAGACGAACGGCTCGTCACCGACTTCGGCCGGAATCTCGCGCCACCGGAAGGCCAGCAGCCCGACCGAAATCGCAAGGAAGAACAGCATGTTGAGAACCAGCCAGGCGGTGATGCCGAGGTCGACGAAGGAGTGAACCGAGAAGTCGGCGAGCACGCCGGAGCGGGTGAGGAACGTCGCGTAGACCACGAGCAGGTAGGCGGCGACGGCGAGCACCAGGTTGAGGCGCCGGAAGCGGCCCCGCCAGCGCTGCAGGATCATGCCGTGGGTGAGTGCCAAGGTCGCCAGCCACGGTACCAGGGACGCGTTCTCCACCGGGTCCCAGCCCCAGTAGCCGCCCCAGCCGAGGGTCTCGTACGCCCAGTAACCGCCGAGCATGATGGCGGTGCCCATTGCAGCCAGCGACAGCAGCACCCACGGCAGCGAGACCATGGTCCATTCGTCGTAACGCCGCATCCACAAGGCCGCAATCGCGAATGCGAACGGAATCGCCAGCGAGGCGTATCCGATGAACATGACCGGCGGGTGGATCACCATCCACGGATTCTGCAGCAAGGGGTTCAAGCCTTGGCCGTCCATCGGCGTCATGGCTGCGGTCAGGCCCTCGTGGAAACGGAACGGATCCTGCTTGAGAAGCAGGAGGATCAGCGACACCAGTGTCAGGTTGTAGATCACCATGACCCGCGGCTCGTAGCTGCGGGCAAACCGCATCAGGGGCAGGCCGAGCACCACGCCCCAAAAGATCCACAGCAGGAAGCTGCCCTCCTGGCCGGCCCAGAACGTGGAGACCAGGTAGTGCAGCGGCAGCAGGTTGTCGGAGTAGGCCCAGACGTAATGCAGCCGGTAGTCGTGGGTCACCAGGAGATACATCAGGAGCGCCGAGGCAAGCACGATAGCCGCCGTCATCAGGACATAGGTCTGGCGCGCGGGTGAACGCCACTTCTCCGGGGACTTGATCGACAGCCAGTAGGTGACGGTCGAGGCCACACCGGCCAAGCACGCGACCCACATCAGGAGGGTTCCCGGTACGTACATCAGCACTCCCTTGTCTTCATTGACGCGTGACCGCCCGCGAGGCGCGGGACTACGCCTCGGCGCCGTCGTGCTCGGAGACGTCGTCCTCCAGGCCCTGGTACTTCGACGGGCACTTCACCAGCAGCTGTTCCGCATGGAACGCGCCGTCGTGGTAGTTACCCACAGCGACGATCTGCACCGCCTCCTCGAAGTTCCCCGGCTTGGTGCCCTCGTAGACCACGGTCATGGTGGACCCGCCCTCTTCCTCCATCTCGAAACGCAACGCCTGCTCTTCGTCGACGTACCGCACCGAGTGCTGCACGAGGCCTCCGGCGACCTGGACCTTGCGCCCCGACGTCTCGGCTTCGTCGAAGGTCACGTAGGGCGTCAGGTTGGCCTTGAACGAGGTCGTGCCATAGGCGAGAAAGGCGACCACCAGCACGGCGCCGACCGCGTACCAGATGCGACGTTGGCGTCGTGGATCCGTCATTCAGTCCTCCATCCGGCCGACCTTGCGGTCGAGCCGGTAGATGTACGCGAAAAGGCCGACCCAGATCAGGAGGTTGACCACCATCACTCCCATCAAACCGGACATCTACAGCACCTCCTGTCGGCGCCGCTGCCGGATCACCTCGATCCGACATCCGAGAGTATATAACCATAAGTACAAACCCGTAAATCCTATCAGCGACGCCATCAGCACCTGGGTGTAGCGGGAATCGAAGTCGTTCTCGCCGCGGGTGTTGATGATGGTGTCGGGGTGCAGGGAGAAATAGATCCGCGGCACCACGAAGACCAGGAACGGCACGGTGACGAACGCGAGGATCGCGTAGACCGCGGACAGGGTCGCGCGGCTCTCGGGGTCCTCGATCGCGCCGCGAAGGGCCAGGTAGGCAGCGTAGATCAGCAGCAGGATGGCGATCGAGGTCTGCCTAGGGTCCCAGTTCCAGTAGGCGTTCCACTCGACCTTGGCGAAGATCGCGCCGGTCACCGTCGCGAGGATCGTGAACAGCAGGCCGAGGGCCGCGCTCACCGAGGCTCGGATGTCGTCTTTCGCATCACGCCGCCGCAGGTACATGATCGACCACACGCACGACGACAAGAAGGCCAGCACCGCGATCCACGCCATCGGGACGTGGAAGAAGACGATCTTCGATGACTCGCCCTCGAAGCCCTCGGCGGGTCGAACGTAGAGAAAGGCCGCCAGGATCACCACCACCAGCCAGGCGAGCAGCACCCATTTCATCACGTCAGCGAAGCGCACATCCGACTCCGATCCCACGACCTTCGATCGCCGTTGTCCAGAGCATACCGATTCGGCTGCTGCAACAGGCCCACAGGAGCTGGAATTGCATCAATCGCTCCACACGAAGGGAAAGAGCGCCGCCGACACCACCGTCATGATGCCGCCCACCGAAACCACCGCGCGGATCGTGTCCGGCACCGCCTCCGGCGGCCCGCCGGCGACGCCGGCCGTGCCCTGGACGAGAAAGATCAGCAGCGGCAGCAGCAGCGGCAGCGACAGCACCGAGAACAGAGCGCCTCGGGTCAGGGCACGAGCGATGATCGCGGCGACCATGGTCGTGATCACTGCGAGGGCGTAGCCGCCGAGCACGACGATGGCCACGAACTCGCCCATCATCACGATCCGGTACCCCATCAGGACGCAAAACAGCGGCACCAGCAGTGCCAGCAAAAGATAGATCAGCACCAAATTGAACAACAGCTTGCCCAGCCACACCGCGTGCGGGGCGGCCGACAGCCGCAGGAGCGGGGCGGTACGGCTCTCCTCCTCCTTGACGAAGGCCCGGTCGAGGCCGGCCAGCGCCGCGAAGAAGACCACGATCCACAACAGCACGGCCAGCAGGAACGGCCGATCCTCGGCCGCGATCCGGTACGGCCCGACGGTATAGGACACCGCTGCGAGCACGGTGACCGCGAACAAAGCCAGGGCGTTGACGGCGACACGCGTGCGGAGCTCGGTCCGCAGGTCCTTGGCCGCCACGGCCAGTGCCTCAGCCAGCAAGCTCGACACGCCGCTCACCCCAGCACATTTCGTGGTCATCATTGGTCGCCAGCACGATGGTCTTGCCGCTGCCAACAAGGGCAGTGACGGTGCCTTCGAGCCAGCGTTTGCCGGCAGGATCCAGATTGGCCCCCGGCTCGTCCAGCATCAGCACCGCCGGATCGTGCAGCAGCGCCTGGGCGATCTTGAGGCGTTGCGTCATGCCGGTCGAAAAGGAGCGCACGAGCGTCTTCCGCTGTGGATCGAGGCCGACCCTCTCGAGGCAATCCGAACAGCGAACCTCGGCCTCGCTCAACCCCCGCATGCGCGCCAGAAACCGCAGGTTCTCCATCGCGTCGAGCTCATCGTAGACGGCGATCGCCGGTGCCACCACGCCGAGGTGGCGGCGCCAGGACTCGCGTTCGACCTCGATCTCCCCCTGCAAGTGCCGGACGACTCCCCGCGTCGGGCGGAGCAGCCCGCACAGGATGGACAGCAGGGTCGATTTCCCGGACCCGTTAGGCCCCGCAATGACCAGCACCTCACCGGAGCCGACCTCACCCGAAATGCCCCGGAAGATCACCCGCCGGTCGTAACGCTTGCCCACGTCTTCGAATGAGATCCGGACCGCGTCTTTCATCCGGGAGACGATAGCACGGGCGGGCTCGGGGCTTGGACAGCAGACAACCGGCGACGATCCTCCGTCCGTCAAGCCTCAGGCCCCGAGCCGCAAGCCGGGCCGATACGTGGCTGATCGATCGTCCTTGAGCTATAGTGTCCCCCCGAAGGAGGAGCCCATGCGTGCGGTCATCACCGGCACCGGGATGTATATCCCGCCGACCACCGTGGACAACCACGCTCTCGCCAAGGTCATGGACACCTCGGACGAATGGATTCAAGTTCGCACCGGCATCGTCCAACGGCACTACGCCTCACCCGAGCAGGCCTCGTCCGACCTCGCGGTGCCCGCGGCGCGCCAGGCGATCGAGAATGCCGGGCTCACCCCCGCCGACATCGACTACGTGATCTTCGCGACCATGACCGCCGACTACTTCTTCCCGGGCTCGGCGCCGTTCCTGCAGCGCAAGCTGGGGCTCGGGCACGTGCCCTGCCTCGACATCCGACAGCAATGCGCCGGCTTCGTGTACGCGCTGCAGCTCGCGGACGCCCTCATCCGCTCCGGACAGCACCGCCGGGTGCTGGTGATCGGCGCCGAGACCCACGCCTCCCTCGTCCCCTGGAGCGCGGAGAGCTGGAAAATCGTGCTCGGCGAATCGGAAGGGCCCGTCTCGCCGGAGGACTACGCGCGCAATACCGGCACCCGCGACCGGGTGGTGCTGTTCGGCGACGGCGCCGGGGCGGTGGTGGTCGAGGCCGTCGAGGACACCTATCGCGGCCTCGTCGACTGCCTGCTCCACACCAACGGCGGCGAGGCCGAACGGCTGTGGACGCGGGCCGCCGGCAGCGCCTTCCGGCCCTACATCCGGCACGAGATGATCGACTCGGACGACGTGATCCCCGTCGTCGAGGGCCGCAAGGTCTACGCCCTCGCAGTGACCTTCATGCCGCAGGTGACGCTCGAGGTCCTCGAGCGCAACGGGCTCACGACCGACGACCTCGACCTGGTGATCATGCACCAGGCCAACCTGCGCATCAACGAGGGCGTGCAGAAGCGGCTCGGCCTGCCCGACGAGAAGGTCTTCAACAACATCCAGAAATACGGCAACACCACCGCCGGCACCATTCCGATCGCACTCCACGAGGCCCTCGAGCAGGGCCGCGCGAAGCCCGGCGACCTGATCGCCTTCGTCGGCCTCGGCAGCGGCCTCAACTGGGGCGCGGTGCTGTATCGGTGCTGACGTCTCCCCGGTCGCGCTCGCACGAGATTGGGGAAAGCGGAAACCACACAAATATCGCACCTTATGATACCCTGCACCGGTGAGCGCCCGAGTCGCGCCTTGACTGCGCACCGCGCCGCCCGAAACCGAACTGGAGCCACCGTGGTTCGACGCATGCTGATCAACGCCCAGCGCCCCGAAGAGGTGCGCATCGCGATCGTTTCCGACAACGTCCTCGACCAGTACGAGGTCGCCGCCACCGAGTCCGGGCTGTGCCGCGGCAACATCTACCAGGGGACCGTCGCCAACATCCAGACCTCCCTCGACGCCGCTTTCGTGGACTTCGGAGAGGAACGGGACGGGCTGCTGAAGAGCGACGACATCGTTCCTTCCGCCTACCACAAGAAGGTCGACGGCGGCGGGCGGCACCCACGGGTCGACAAGGTTTTACAGCGCGGCCAGCCGATCCTCGTGCAGGTGGTTCGCGACGCCGTCGGCCACAAGGGCGGGCTGTTGACGACGAATCTCAGCATCGCCGGCCGCTACCTGGTCCTGATGCCGTTCGACGACGTCCGCGGCATCTCACGCAAGGTCGAGGAGGAGGAGCGTTCGTCGATCAAGGAGCGCATCGCCAGGCTGCAACTGCCGGAGGGCAGCGGGGTGATCCTCCGCACCAACGCCCTCGACCAGCAACAGAAGACCCTCAACCGCGACCTCAACGCCCTGCTGAGGCTGTGGAAGAGGATCCGCGCCGAGGCATTGGGCGGGAAGAAACCGCGCTTGCTCTACAGCGACCAGGATCTCATCGTTCAGGCACTGAGAGACTCGGTGGACGCGTCGATCACCGAGGTGCTGGTTGACGATGAAGAGGCTTTTCAGAAGGCGCAGAGCTACATGCGCACCTTCATGCCGCGTGCCGGCAGCCGCCTCGTCCACTACACCGACCGCATGCCGCTGTTCAGCCGTTACGGTCTCGAGGAGCAGATCGATCGCATCTACCAGCGGCAGGTGGACCTTCCGAGCGGCGGCTCGATCGTCATCGAGGGCACCGAGGCCCTGACGACCATCGACGTCAACTCCGGCCGCTCGACCCGCGGTGCCAGCCAGGAAGAGACCGCTGTGACCACCAACCTCGAGGCCGCAAGCCAGGTCGCGCGCCAGCTGCGGCTGCGGGACATCGGGGGCCTGATGGTGGTGGACTTCATCGACATGCGGTCTGCGAAGAACCGCCGTGAGGTCGAGAAAGCGATGCGGGACGCCCTCAAGGACGACAAGGCCAGAACCTCTGCCAGCCGGCTATCGGCCAACGGGCTGCTCGAGATCAACCGCCAACGCCTCAAAAAGGCGCTCCAGCTGCGAACCCATCGCCACTGCCCGACCTGCAGCGGCACCGGCAGCATCGCCAGCCCCGAGCTCGTGGGCCTCAACATCCTGCGCCGCATCGAGACGCGCGCAGTGACCGGCCGCCTGGGCGGGGTGCGGGTCGAGCTCCACCCGGAGCTCGCCGATGCCATCCAGAACGAGCGCAGGGCCGAGCTTGCCGCACTCGAGCGCGAGTTCCGCATCGAAATCGAGATCATCGCCGCCGCCGGACTTCACCGTTCGGAGGAGAACGTCATCTGGCGCGAGCGGTCGAAAGAGGATGCGCCGCACGCAGCCCCGGCGGTGACCGCCGCCGACCTCGGAAACGATCTCGGCAGCCGGCGCGCGGACCGACCGGAGCCGCGGGCCGAGCGACCGGACAGCGCCGGCGAAGCTGAGCCGTCCGAAGAGCAGGAGAAGAGCCGCAAGAGACGCCGCGGCGGTCGGCGCCGCAAGAAGACCGGAGATGCGACGCCGTCAGCCGACAGCGGTGCCGCCCGAGACGAGGGCGAGGCAGCACAGGAGGGGGAGGCCGAAAAACCCGCCGACGCGGCCGAGGCGTCGGCGAAACGCGGCAGACGCCGGCGTCCCCGCCGGCGCAAGAAGAAGAGCGCGGGCGCAGACGACAGCGAACCCCAGCCAGCGTCCGAGCCCGATCCGTTCGCGTACTGATGCTCAGCGCGGCCGCCGCAGAGCCCCGAACTCGATTCCGGATTCCCCGCCCCGAGGTCGACGCTCAGTCTTCGTCGACCTGCGGAAAGACGCTGGTAGCGACTCCGACCTCGTTGCCGATGTACTCCAGTGCCTCGCGGAGATCATCGACGTCGAGTCGGGGCGGCACCCGAACGACGGCGGACATGGTGAACAGCGGCGTGCCGCTCATCGGGGCCGCCATGACATCGGTGGTCATGGTCTCGATGTTGATGCCCTGCTCTGCCAGATAGCAAGCCACCTGATGGATGATCCCCATGTGGTCCGCACCCTCGACCGTGATGCCGCACGGCACGGCGGAAGCCTCTTCGGGATCAGAGACCTCGCTCAGCCGGGTCTGGATGTCGTAGCGGGCATAGTGGACCTCGGCCAGGGAGCTACGGAACGATTCGATCTCGTCCTCGGGCGCGGAGATGAACATCAGCATTGCGAAATCGCCGCCGAGCTTCACCATTCGGCTGGACTCCACGTTCCCCTGGTGGCGGACGATGAGGTCCGCGATCTCGTCGACGATCCCGACCCGGTCCCGACCCGAAGCCGTGAGCACCAGCTGCTTTCGCACCGCGGTCTCCTCTCGTCGAGGTGAGTGAGAAAGGTCCATAGTACCCGATACGAGCACTTCGGGAGGCTCGAGAGCACCGCCGAGGATCTGGCCGTCAACCCTCATGTCGTCGGGCGCCATCCCGGCTGTCCGGGGGCGGGACAACGCTTCCACGGGCCACGAGATGCCACATCCGGCCATCTGGTTGTACTGCGGTTGCCGCGAGGCCGAAAGGACCGCATGGTCGTCTCGCGACGGAGGGCGACGGGAATCTCGCCGCCACAACAGCGGTTGTCGCTGTCGCGGAGCTTGCATGGAAAGTTCAGTCGCCGAAACACGGGGCGTCGAGGTGTCGGTCGAGGCGGCCTATGTCCGCGAACGGTCAGAGCCTCTGCAAAGCCGCTGGTTCTTCTCCTACCGGATCCGCATCTCCAACCGCGGCCCGGACACCGTCAAGCTGTTGAACCGGCACTGGATCATCACCGATGCCAACGGCCGGGTGGAAGAGGTGAGGGGGCCGGGCGTCGTCGGCGAGCAGCCGGAGCTCGCTCCTGGCGAATCCTTCGAGTACACGTCGTTCTGCCCGCTTCCGACGCCGTTCGGCACCATGGAAGGCACCTACGAGATGGTGACCGCGGACGGCGAGCGGTTTCTGGCCACGATCCGGAAGTTCGCGCTGTCGGAACCGATGGCGGTCAACTGAGATTCGTCCGGGCTCGCGGCCCGGGCCCGACACGGGGACGCGGGTCGAATTTTCGGGTACCATACCGGCAACAAGGGATCAGCCGAAGCCCGCGTGCTGTTGCAGCTGCCGGTCATCGTGAGGCGTACAGGATCCAGGCGAGCCTCACCGCGACCCGGATATCCGACGATGAGCGAAAGAGACTTCTCCCACTACCGCGTTCTGGAACGCCTCGGCGGCGGCGGCATGGGCATCGTCTTCCGGGCCCGTGACACCCGACTCGACCGCACGGTCGCCCTCAAGTTCCTTCCCGCCGAGTGGAGCCACGAGCCGCTGCTCCGTGAGCGGTTTTCGCGGGAGGCGCGAGCGGCGTCGTCACTCGACCACCCGCACATCTGCACGATCTTCGATATCGGCGAGACTCCCGACGGACAGCTTTTCATCGCCATGGCCTACTGCCCGGGCAGCACCCTCAAGCAACGGATCCTGGAAGGCCCGCTCCCGATCGACGAGGCGGTCGGCATCGCGATCCAGATCGCCGACGGCCTCGCGGCCGCTCACGACGCCGGCGTCGTCCACCGCGACATCAAGCCGGCCAACATCCTCACCACCGACCAGGACCAGGTCAAAATCGTCGACTTCGGTCTCGCCAAGCTCGCGGGAGACGCTGCCGTCACCCGCGAGGGCTCGGTGGTCGGGACTCCCGCCTACATGTCGCCCGAGCAGGCGAGCGGCGACGACGTCGACGGCCGCTCCGACATCTGGGCCGTGGGCGCGGTGCTCTACGAAATGCTGACCGGCCGGCGCGCATTTGCCGCCGACCACGAGCGGGCCGTCCTCCATGCCATCACCACCTCCGACCCGACCCCCATGGACACCCTCCGGCCGCAGGTTCCGGCGGAGGTGCAACGGATCGTCCGCCGCTGCCTCAAGCGCGATCCGAAACGGCGCTACCAGCACGCCCGCGAGCTCGTCGAAGACCTGCGCAGGTTTCGCGGCGAGTCGGCGCCCGCCGATATCGTCACCATGACCCTGCCGTCAGCCTCACAGAGCCGCGGCCCGACCCTCCGCCGCCGCCGCCTGACGCCGGCGTTTGCCACGGTGGCCGCCATCGCCGTGATCGCCTCCATCTCCTGGCTCGCTCTCAAACCCCGCCAGACCGTACACCTCGCGGTGCTGCCGTTCGAATGCGGCAGTGAGGACGAACGCGCGGTCCAGATCTGCCGCGGGCTGATGGACACGCTGACCGCACGGCTCGGCCAGCTTCGGCAGTTCCGCAGCACCGTGTCCGTGGTCCCCATGTCCGAGATCCGGGCACGGAGCATCCGCAGCGCCGATGACGCCCGTAAGGTCTTCGGCGTCGACCTCGTGCTGACCGGCAGCGTGCTTCGCGAGATCGACCAGCTGAGGGTTCCGATCCAGCTGATCGACGCCGCCGAGCTCCGCCAGATCCGTTCACACCTCGTCACCACCGACCTCGCCACCGGTTTCATTCTCCAGGACGAGGTTGTCACCGCTGTCCAGGACCTGCTCGAGATCCACCTCGCACCGGGTGCTCGAGAGGCGATGCAGGCCGGCAGCACCAGCAACGCGGAAGCCGCCGAGCTCTTCCTCGAGGCGCGCGGCACGGCCGTCGCCACCGCCACGGAGGAGCAGCTGAGCCAGGCGATGTCCATGTATCGCAGCGCTCTCAACCTCGACCCGCACTACGCCGACGCCATGGTAGAGCTCGCCGACCTTTGCCACCACCGCTACGAGCTCAACCGAGACGCCATCTGGCTCGAGCACGGCGTGTCGTACGCCGAGCGTGCCGCCAACATCGACCCCAAGATACCGGCCGCCCACGCCGTCGCAGGCCGATGCGAGCTCGCACGGGGCGACTACGACAGCGCGGTCGCGCGGCTGCAGCAGGCCATCGAGCTCGATCCGCTGCAGCTCGATGCCTACACCGATCTGGCAACGGCGTACGAGGAGTTAGGCGAGGACGAGCTGGCCTCGGCAACCATCGAGCGCGCGATCCGCACCGGTCCCGACGACTGGCAGACCCACTACACCATCGGCCGCTTCCACCTCTTCGAGCGCAACAACACCGAGCTCGCGGCGACGGCGTTTCGCCGCCTCATCGATCTCAACCCTGACAGCGCCATCGGGTATGCGGCGCTCGGCGCGACGCTCTTCGCGGCCGGCGACTTCGACGGTGCGCGGACCAATCTCGAGCGGGCGGTCGACACCGGCGAGCTGTACTGGGCGCTCTCGAACCTCGCGACGCTGGAGTACTACGAAGGCCGTCACCGGGCAGCGGCGGAGCTTTTTCGACGGGCTCTGGCCATCGACGACAGCGACTACAAGGTGTGGAACAACCTCGCCGAGGCGAGCCGCGCCAGCGGTCGCGACCGGGAGCAGATCAGCGACGCCTACGGGCGTGCCGCCGAGCTCGCCCGCACCCGGCTGCGCGAGCGGCCCGATGACACCGGCTTGCTGATCGACCTCGCGTCGTTCGCTGTCCACCTCGGCCAACCCGCGGTCGCCCGCGACCGCCTGCTCGAGGCCGAGGAGCTGGGGATCGAACGGGTCGACCTCCTGTTCGCTGCCGCCGACACCTACGAACGGCTGGGAGAACGCGAGCAGGCGCTGGTGTGGCTGGACCGGGCGCTCCGGGCCGGGCTGCCGCTCTCGACCGTCGAGCGCTACCCCGATTTCGACAGCCTGCGCTCCGATCCGCGTTTCAGGGAGCTGCTGGCAGCCCATGGGGAGCCGAAATGACGGCACGAGCGTCGAACCGGGTTGGCGGAGCCGACGACCGGAGAAGGAGGAAGCCGTGAGGGACAGGTCCTGGGAGCGAATCACGATGGCGGTGATGATGGGCACCGTGCTGGTGGTCATGGGCTCGTGCGGGCACGCCCGCGTGGTGACCGCACAGGCTCAAGAGAAGGCCGAGGAGTACGCTGCCGAAGTGGTGATCGAACGCGGCGACGACAGCCGTCTGCCGAGACCACAAAGGCCGCGGATCGTGCCGCGCGGCGGCAAGGCCCGGTTCGTGGATGACGTGGGCACATCCTACATTCTCGTGCCCTCCCCCGAGATCAGGAAGATCGTCGACGGCAGAGAGCTGGCCGCCGAGGACGGTTTCGTGGCAATCAGGGTGGAGCCGGGTCGGCCGGGCGTCCTCAAGATTCCGGAGGACTACCCGGGTCGCGAGAGGACGGTGGTCCTGCAGTACGCGATTCTCGCCTGCGAGGGAACCGGCGAGGACCGCGGCTGCGAGTATGTCGAGGGCGGTAGCCCGCCCTGGATCATCATCCCTCCGAGCGAGCCGTGAGCCTGGGTCAGGATTCGCGGTCGAAGACGGCGAGCCCCCGCCGCACCGCCGGGCGCTCGGCGATGGCCGTGAGCCAGCGGGCCACATACGGATAGTCGTCGATGTCGACCTGGAAGCTGTGGTGGTTGCGCATCCACGGGAAGCACGCGATGTCCGCCACCGAGTAGCTCCCGGCGAGGAACTCGGCTTCGCTCAAGCGGCGATCGACCACCGCGTACAACCGTTCCGCCTCGGCGACGAAGCGGTCGACGGCCAGCGGCACGGGCTCGGACGCGCGGTGAATGAAGTACCCGGCCTGGCCGAGCATGGGCCCTAGGCCGCCCATCTGGAACATCAGCCACGACACGGCGCTCCAGCGGTCCGCCGCGCCCTCCGGCAGCAGTCGGCCGCTCTTCTCTGCCAGGTAGAGCAGGATCGCCCCTGACTCGAAGAGGGTGACCACCTCACCGAACGGGCCATCGGAGTCCACCATCGCGGGGATCTTGCCGTTCGGGTTGACGGCCAGGTATCCGGGCTCCTTCTGCTCGCACCTGCCGAGATCGACCGGGAGGAGCCGGTACTCGAGTTCCGTTTCCTCGATCGCGATGGTGGCCTTGAAACCATTGGGTGTGGCCCAGGAGTAGAGATCGATCATATTGCTAGCCCCTACGCAGACAACGTCTTGCTCCCATTTCTCGTTCCCGCAGCCGACAGCTGCGGGAACGAGAGAGATGAGGTTGAAGGGGGCGCTACAATGCCGGACAGAGTCCCAGCGAAGGAGGCCATCCATGGGTAAGAAGATTGGTGTCGTGCTTTCCGGCTGCGGCGTCTACGACGGCGCCGAGATCCACGAATCCGTCATCACCTTGCTGGCTCTCGACCGCCATGGTGCCGAGGCCGTCATCTGTGCTCCGAACACGCCCCAGATGCACGTGGTCAACCACCTCACCGGCGAGACCGTCGAGGGCGAGACCCGGAACGTGCTCGTCGAATCCGCGCGGATCGCCCGCGGTGCGATTCGCGACGTCACCGATGTTCGCACCGACGAGCTCGACGGCCTGATCCTGCCGGGCGGATTCGGTGCGGCCAAGAACCTCTGCACCTTTGCCGTCGACGGCCCGCAGTGCGAGGTCGACGAGGGGGTCGCTGCGCTGGTGCGCGCGGTGCATGAGCAGGACAAGCCGATCGCCGCCGTCTGCATCGCACCGGCCTTGATCGCCAGGGTCCTGGGCGAGGAGGGACCGGAGTTGACCATCGGCACCGACCCTGACACGGCTGCAGGCCTCGGCAAGCTCGGCGCCGCCCATGTCGAGTGCCCGGTGTCGGAGTTCGTGGTCGATCGGAAGAACAAGCTCATCACCTCGCCCGCCTACATGCTGGCCGAGCGGATCTCCGAGGCAGCCGAGGGCATCGAGCGCACGGTAGCGGAGCTCATGAAGATGGCGTAGGGTTCAGCCAGCGCGGGGACGTGTCGCAAGGTCGGGAGCTGATCGGAGGTTCCTCGTCCGCAGCTGCTGTCGGCGGTCAGGCCGGGTGCCGGTTCCTAGCCCCCATATCTCACCAGCTTCCTGCTGCGGCCGCCGATGCACCGCACCCGGCAGTGCTT
>CAZSTH010000100.1:0-14964 GCA_964609835.1 uncultured Thermoanaerobaculia bacterium | reverse complement strand
ACAGTCCGACGCTCACGACGACGAGGAGAATCTTCTTCAGATCAAGGGGTTGATTCCTTATAGAGGCACCCCACGCACCGCCCCCGTCCTTGGCACCGTCCACGCACCGCAGGCACCGCCCCCGTCCTTGGCACCGTCCATTGACCACTCGAAGACCTCCGGATCGGTGCGTGACGGCGTTGCGCGACAGGCCCTGCGGGACCTTTATTATGTATTGACGCTCAACAAAAGGATTGGTTTGTAGACTTGGCCCGCTGATCTCACAGGCCGTCATACCCTGACCGGTGAGGGTATCAATCTCAACCCGATGATATTCTTGATATGAGGGCAAACACATCGGGGGCATTCATGAAGGGAATCGTACTGACGTTGCTCGCGTGCGGCGTTGTGCTGGGTGCGCCTGGTCTTTTGATGGCTCAGGATCAGGCTTCCGGCACGATCACTCTCTGCGACCGCCTGCCCAGAGACAGCATGCTTGCGTGGTCCGCCGAGTCCCAGGACCTCGCCGGCACCTGGGACGATTTCTTCTCGACCATTGCGCGGTTTCTGTCGGAGGAGCAGAATGCCGAGCTGCAGGCCGATCTGGACAAGATGGACGAGGAGCTGGGTCTCTCCTTTCGCGACGACCTGTTGGCCCATTTCGGCCCCGCCTTTGGCGGGAGCATTGACTTTCCCCCCGTCGACACCGTCGCCGCGATGTTCATGGCGGGACAGGCCGAGGGTATCCGGCTTGCCACCAGCCGACTCGGGGTCGTCATGCAGGTCCGTGACCAAGAGGGGCTCAACCGGAGTCTTCATACCCTCTTCGAAAAGGCCGGTGGCGAGATGAAACAGGAAATGGAGTTGATGCGGGTCGCTTTCAGGCCGGATCCCGGCGACCAGGAACTTGTCATCAGTCTATACTATGGGTTCAAGAATGACTTTTTCGCCGCGGGTCTGGGCCCGGAGTGGGTCCGGGCGGCGCTCCGCGGGCAACCCGAGGGGCGGCGGCTGGGCGATGGTGCCGACTACCGGGAGGTGGTCGCGAAGCTCGATGCCGAACCCGAGTTCGTCGTGTACTTGAACCTGCCCAGGCTGCAAGAGGCGCTTCGGGCCTCGCAGATGTTCAGGGGGTTCGCTGCATCCGATCCGGAATCCGGAACGGCGGTCGAGGCCATGCTCGATCCTGAGTTTGCCAAGACCGGAGTCGGCTACAGCACAAAGAGGGTGGGCAACGGTGTGCGCCGCACCACCTTCGGGCCGGCCTGGTTGGGTGGGGCGATGCAGTCGGGCATCATAGCGGCCATCGCCATTCCGAACCTGCAGGCTGCGATTGAAAAGGGTCGGCAAAAACGGACCATGGCCGATCTGAGGACTCTCGGCACCTGTATGGAGGCCTACGCCGTCGACAACGCAAGATATCCGAGCACCGGCGGGGAGTGGATGGACATCTCGGTGATGGAACAGCACTTCTCACCGATCTATCTGAATTCAATGCAGACCCACGACGGCTGGTCGCGGATCTTCAAGATCAACAGCACCGCCACCGGGTACTGGATCGTCAGCACGGGTAAAGATGGCGAGCTCACGACTGATTGGAGCACGGTCACCGAAGGGCAGGTCTACAACTCGGCGAACGATGATCTGGTGTATTCCAATGGAGCGTTCCTCAACCGGCCCGCTGAGTCAGAGTTGCAATGATCCCCAGAAGCTGCGTCTCGACCTGGGCGGCAGGTCTCCTGCTGCTTGCAGTCCCGATGTCGGCAGAGGTTTTACGCGAGCCTGAGTCGCCGCACTTCGAATTGATCATCCGCCCGATGTTGACGCCGCTAGAAGAGGCGGTCGAGATGGACACCGCAGCCGCCGAAGAGTTTGCGGACGCGGCTGTGCTGGTGCTCGAGGAAGAGCTGCACGCCGTCGATGCCGAGGCGAGGTCGGTGGTCGCGCTCCACCGCATCGTGAAACCGTTGACCGAAGCCGGCGTCGAGGCGGCGTCGAGGCTGGTCTTCCCCTACAACGGCAGTTTCCAGCGTGTGTTTCTGCACACTGCACGGACCCGTGCGGCAAACGGGGAAATCGCCCACGTGGGCAAGGATGCCGCCTTCATCCAGACGCCGCAACACCTGGCGGACGAGGGGATTTACTCAGACGTCGAAGAGCTGGTGGTGTTGTTTTCGAACGTCAAGCCCGGCCACCTGGTGGAGTGGATCGTGGTCGTCGAGGTTGACGAGCCCCGAATGCCCGGCTGTTGGGGTACCGTCGTTCATCCAGGCGGCTACTGGCCCATGGCTCGATTTCGAAGCCGGATCGACATCGAGGAGCCGCTCGCGTCGTCGCTTCGGATAGCACCGCGGGGCGGACCGCTGCCCGAGACTACGACACCTCCATCCCGACCGAACTGGCGCGCATGGGAGTGGGTCGAGACCGATTCGTCTCCCATGCGGCAGGAAGTCGATCGGGCCCCGGGGGCGCAGTTCGGGCGGGTTCTGCGGTTGACGACGGTCGCGACGTGGGACCAGGTGGCCCGGTGGTACGCGGCGTTGCTGGCCTCGCGTAACAGCCTCACGCCGGACCTCGCGAAGCGCGTGGACGAGTGGACCCGAGGCCTCGACAATCCGCGCCGCGTGCTCGAAGTGCTTCTTGCCAAAGTGGCCGACGAGGTCCGCTACACGGGCCTCGAGTTCGGGATGGGTGCTTTGCGGCCTCGCTCTCCTGATGCGGTCTGGTCGTCGCAGTACGGTGACTGCAAGGATAAATCGAATCTGCTGCGGGTCATGCTGGCTAGTCGCGGCGTCGAATCCTACCTGGTGCTGCTCAACACGGAGCACGCCGGCCGCATCGAAACTGAGGCCCCCCACTATTCCCAGTTCAATCACGCGATCCTTGCAGTGGATCTGCCGCAGGGGCGAGTGTTTTGCGACCCCACGGTGGAGGGGCTGCCGGCAGGGGTGTTGCGGCCGTCCGACGCAGGTCGACAGGCGTTGCTGGTCGGCGACAGCACGGGCGAGCTACTGACGATTCCGGGTCAAGACGGCGGCACGGTGCGGTTCGCATTCGAAATCGAGGTCGATGCTCTTGGCGGCCACCGGGGGTGGATGGAGGTTTCCACCGCGGGATCGATCACTGCTCCCTATCGCGAGTTTTTCGGGTCTGCCGATGCGAGCTTTAGGCACCAGCGATACCACATGCTGCTGAGTCGGTTCTTCGAGGGCGCGGATCTGATTGACGTCGAGTTTCCGGAACCTCCCACGCCGCGAGAGCTCGCCTTCCTCGCGCGCGGCTACTTCGTGGTCAACGGCGTGAAATCGCACGGCGGATCGCCTTCGACATTATTGCGTTTCCCTCACGGGGACGTGGTCTTCCCCGACCTCGACGCCGGCGATGGGCGTGAAACCCCCTGGTACCAGAACCGCAAGCTCACCGAGCTCGAGATCCGGTACCGGCTCCCAGAAGGGTGGCATGAACAGTCCGCGCTGCCGCTGCCCCTCAAGGTATCGAGCCCCGAGGCCACGGTTCGAGGGCAGTGGGGCAGAGATGAAGAAGGGGTCATGACTGCCCGCCTCAGCTACCGCACCGAGACCGATCTTGTCGAGCCACGGGCGTACTCCCGGCTTCGACAGGCGGTCGTGACCGCCCGAACCTGGATGGACCGGCCGGTGGCGGTGGGCGCGGGCGGTGAGGCGCCAATGTATGAGGACGCTCGGGAGATCGAGGTCGACTTGCCTCTGATGCCGACGGGAGAGGGGCAGCTCCGCTTGGTCAATCGGGTCTATCCGACTGAAGGCGACCGCGGACTCCGCCGTGCGGCCCTGACCCAGGTTTCCCTGCTCTTCCCGGAATCCTCCGAGACCCTCTTCGACGTGGAGATCTGGCGCGCCCAGCTTGATGCGATGGAAGACCACCCGGAGCTGTCGGTTCCCCGCGTGGAGCGCGCCATCGATATGTACGGCGACTCGGTGCCACGTGAGACCGTCGCTTGGGCGCAGTACCACCTCGCGCACCATCTTCAGAGGCTGGGCGAAACAGATCGATCAATTGCGATTCTCCGGAAACTGGCCGGCAACGAGTCGTTGACGCCCTTCCGCCGTGCGACAGCGGCCGAGCTTCTCGGGGTTTTGCTTGCCGAGAATGGAGAAGTGGCGGCCGCCGTCCGGGTGCTTGATGAAGGCATAGCCATTGAGTCGGAGATGCACGCCGAGCTGACCGGCCTCCGGTCGAGAATCATGGTGGGCAACGGCCAGGCCGGAGACCTGAGGTCGACCCTCATCCGCGAGATGCTGTCGTCGCCGCACATGGTGGACTGGACCTTCGAGACCCTGAGGGAGACTGTGACGGAGCTGTTGGGCGAAGGCGAGACCGCCGATGCCGCGGCTTTGGCCGGAGTTCTCCTGTCGGTGGCTGACGCCTCGCCCCAACTTCAGTTGGACGACCATCAAGAAGCGGAGCTGGCGGAGATCTGCCGCACGACGGTTGCCTACTCGGAGATCGCGGAGGCGATCGGCGTCTACCTCGAGGACCCTTCCTCCGATTGGATTCGCAACGCCGAGTCAGAGCCTGCCGGATCGATCGTTGAGATGGCAGCTGCCATGAGTCGATTCGACGCCGACGGTCGAATCGCCGAGTACGTGCGCTGCGGGCTCGAGCGGCTTGCTCTTCACGGGACGGCCGTCGGGGATTTCGGGTCGAATCTCTGGCAGCTGGCGGCTGTTACCAACGCCAATCGACCCGGCGACCCGGTCTTGGACGATCTGATCGGCTGGGGGCTGCTGCTCCCGAAAAGCGACGAATATTTCCTGGAGACGATTTTTCTCGAGGCGCAACAGCTGGAACGCCGGGGCCGGGCCGAAGAGGCTCTGGCGCTGCTCCGGGAGTGGTCAGAGAACCGTGAGATTGGGCCGGTTTTCCGGGTCGCGTTCCTTGCCGAAGCCGGGAAGGCACTCGAACGCGCAGGCCGATGGGAGGACGCCCTCGACACATATCGGTCGCTCGAGCCCGAGCGAAGTGCCAATCTGTCCGGCTACGATGCACTGCTGCGGGCGGTCTTCCTCAATCTCGGCCTCGGGCGATACGATCAAGCCCTGCGGGTGATCGATCTGTTGGCTGAGCTTGACGACGAGGAGCGGCTCTATTGCGAGAGCCCGGGGCAAATCGCCGAGCTCGTGGCCCTCGCCGGAAACCCGGAGCGGGCCAAGAGGTACTGGTCTCTGCAGCGCGACTGGATGCCGGTGTGGCTGAGTCTCGAGCGGTCAATCGGCCTCGATCCAACTCCTGAGCTGGTGGTGCCCGTCATCCCCGACATTTTTCAAGTCGCAGGCTACATGGGGCGTGCGGTGGCGGCTGAGGCTCCCAAGACCTACTTCCAAGACCTCCGCAGATTCGTCCACGCGGCGAGATGGCAGCCGGAGATGGTTTTCGAAGTCTGCTCGCTGTCCGAATCCACCAGTCGGATGGCAGGCGAGCACCGGGAGCTCGCGCAGGCATTGGTCGTTGCCCTCGCAAACGGACTCGACATCGGCGACGCGAGCATCTACAAACGCAGCCGCCACCTGCTGGCGATGTACTACGTCAATCACGAACAGTACCCGCAAGCGGTAACCCTCGGGCGGGAGTATTTCGAAAGATTCGAAGCCAACGACCCTCTCGGGAGGGGCGTGCTCCGACTATGGGGCCTGGCCGGGGCTCAGTCGGGTTTGGATGGCCAGATCCTGGTCGATCGACTCGAGCGACAGCTGGCGGAGGAGGATCTCGAAGGAGAGCGTACGGCCACGGTCTTTGTTCTCGCCGAGCTCTACCGCTCGCTGGGTCTCTCGAAAAAGGAACTCGACCTCATCAAGACTGAGATCATCGACGGCGAGCGAGACCATGAGAGATTCGGCGAGCGGCTCGAGAATCGGTATGCGGCGCTTCTCGATGAACCCCAGGGAAAGAATGAGTTCACCGCCGCGGTCGATTCCTGGCTTGGCGAATTCAGCCCTGCATGGTTCGGCGCCGAAAAACCCTCGAGCCTGCGGGATTCGCTGGCGAAGGAGATCGGCCGCGATATTGAAAATAGACCTGAACGGTACTCTCGCACCGAGCTCATCAAATACCGGCTTCTGGTGGCCCGAGACCCGACCCGCCCGTTCCTGGACCGGCAGCAGGACTTCAGCAGGGCCGTCGCGGATCTCGAGGAACTGTGTGTCAGCACCGAAAAAGCCGACGCCATGATCATGGGCGTGCTCGATGACGACCGATTGTCGACGTTTGCTCACTGGTACGTTCCGTGGCGGGCGCTCGACACGGCCTTCGAGCGCGGCAACCGAAAGCGCCTCGAATGGTGGCTTCAGAGCGATCGCTCGAAGGATTGGAGGCCGTCGTTACGGCAGCGGACTGAGCGGCTGTTGAAAGGCCTTCCGCTGCCATCCGACGGGATGGCGACGATCGAGAACATCGCCGTACTCCTGCTCGGCGACCCCCTCGACGATGTGGACGTTCGGGTTCTGCGGCGACTCACCGAGCGCCTGATGCAGCTCGGTGAGTTCGAAAAGGTCGCGGAGATCGTCGGGCTGCTCGCCGATGCTGAATTTGAAACCGTGGTGGAATCCAGGGGCGCCGCGCTGCGGCTCGAACTGCGGCGTTTGATGGCCGAGTACGAGGCGGAACGGCCGGCTACCGAGGCGATGCGGGACGCTCTGCTCGAGGGGATGGGCGACATCATTTTCGAGAGGCCGCAGGTGTTGGACGATGTCCCCGACACGGATCGCCTCGACCACCTGTCGGGGAATGGCGCTCTGGCTGTGCGGCTCTACCTCGCGGCAACACGCCAATACGAACCGCAAAACCAGCTTTTCTGGGCCCTTCTGGCACGCGGGATCCAAGATTTCCATGACGGCGAGATCGCCAGACAAATGCTCGAAAGGGCGCTGGAGGCCGAGATACGTGACGACGCCTTGCCCGGGATCGTGATGATGATGTCCACAGCCTGCTTCGACATCGATGATCCCGACGATCAGGCCCGGCTCGAAGAAAAGTTGGCGAGTTTGCGGGATGACTTTGGAAGGCCGCTGAGCCGTGCGAGCGCCGTCGTTGTGTCGGCCATGGTCGCGACGCGGGCCGGGCGCGAGGTCAACCTGTCTGCGGTGGACGAGGCGGCGAAAGAACTGGATGCCGAGTGGGTGGCTCACCGGCTCGAGCTCATCAAGGCGAGGCGGGAGGGGAAGTCACGGTTGCGCCGTCACCTCGAGTCGATGCCCACCGACATGTTGCTCAACCCGGTCATGATTCCCGAGATTCTCCCGGCCTTGCGGTTGGTTGGGATGAACTCAGAGGCCGATCTGGTGGCCGAGGTAGGGCGCGAGCTCGTTCGGGACGAAGTGCTTCGCAGCTGGAGTACGGTGGACGGTTGGGCGGCCAGACAGGTCCTGGACCTGTGCGAAGGGTTAGGAGACGAGGGCTGCATCCCGGTGACCTGGCGGGATGAGATGGTCAAGGCCTTTAACGCCAACGAAATCTCACTCAGAATTCAGCTTGTGGATGCCGAGCTTCGTGAAGACTGGAAAACGGCACGGGACACCGCGGCAGCGATCGTGGCGAAGAAGCCCAAAATCTACGATTTATATTGGCGGTTGGGTCGCGCCGAAGCGCGCCTCGGCAACGATGACGCAGCAGTGGACGCATTGTCCACCTTCGTTCGCTACTGTGGCGACTCCATGTATCTCGCCGATGCGAACGCTCTCCTGGTGGCGCTGCGAAGAGCGAAAGCGTGCCGGATATCGAACGCTGACACGCAGGGTGCGCAGGGTGCCACGTTCACCATTGCACCATTGTCCGATGCATCGATATCCGCCGAATGGTGAGCAAGCCGCAACGGTGCAATGGTGAACGTGGCACCGTCCTGGCACCGTCCCGGACCGTCCATGTGGGACCGTCCATGCCGTCCGAAGTCGTCTTCCTCGGCCCCGAGTGGGAGGCCTCCCGAGCCCACCCGCAGCCCGACGACTTCCCAGCATTCGTTCGCCGTCTCGTCCCAGGCGCGCGGGCAGCGGCCGGGGCTCTCAGTCGTCGAGGCTGCGCCGCGGCACGATGTCGCCGGTGGTGAAGGCCGCCTCCCTGACCGCCGCGGCCACGGCGCGGTGGAGATCGCGGTCGAGGATCGACGGCGTCAGCTCGTCGTTCGGCGCGCGGGCGGCGATCTCGCGGGCCGCGGCGATCTTCATGATGTCGTTGATGCGGGTGGCGTGAGCGTCGAGGGCGCCTCTGAAGAGGCCAGGAAAGGCGAGAGCGTTGTTGACTGCCTTGCCGTCGGCGGCGTAGGCCGCGCCCGCGGCGAGCGCCGCCTCGGGGTCGATCTCGGGGTCGGGGTTGGAGAGGGCCAGGATGACCTGATCGTTGCGGACCCCCGCCGGATCTATGAGACCGGATACGCCGGTGGTGGCGATCACGATGTCCGCGTTGGCCATGAGTCCGGGCAGGTCGGTCCCGCGGCCGCCGAATGACTCGAAGCGGGCGACCATCTTCGGGTTGATGTCGACGCCGAAGATGGTCTCCACCCCGTGCGCCGAGAGCAGCCGCTGGATGCCCGAACCCGCTGCGCCGAGTCCGACGACGCCCACGCTCGATCGCTTGAGGTTCCGCGAAGTGATGCGGGCGACGTTGAGCAGGGCCGCCAGCACGACCACCGCGGTACCGTGCTGATCGTCGTGCAGCACGGGAATGTCGAGCGCGTCGTCGAGTGCCTGCTCGATCTCGAAGCACTCCGGTGCACGAATGTCTTCGAGCTTGACGGCGCCGAAGGTGGGGGCGATGGCCCGCACCGTGTCGATGATCACCCGCGGATTGTCGGAGTCGATGAGGATCGGCACGCCGCTGACGCCGGCGAGGAGGTCGAAGAGCGCCGCCTTGCCCTCCATCACCGGCATGCCCGCCACCGGGCCGATGTCGCCGAGGCCCAGGATGGCGGTGCCGTTGGTGACGATGGCGACGGTGTTCTGGATCGAGGTGTAGCGTCGCGCCAACTCGGGCTCGGCAGCGATCTGCTGGCACATGGAGGCCACACCGGGGGTGTAGATGATGCGCAGGTCGTCGAGGCTGCGCAGCTCGACCAGAGCCCTCGAGGCGATCTTTCCGCCGAGGTGGCGTTCGCGGACCACGTCGGTGACCGCGATCAGGTCGACATCGTGCATGTCGCGCACTGCGTCGCAGATGCGGTCAAAGGCGTCCTCGCCGGGGGAGATCACGTCGACGTCGCGGATCTTGGTGGTGCGTCCGACGGAGTGGGTGGTGATCTCTCCGACGCTGGCGCCGAAATCACCGAGGCGGGAGACGAAGGCGCCGAGTGAGCCCGGCGCGTCGGGAATCCTGATGCGCATGCGCTTGATGCTGCGGCGTCCTATTTCGTGCTTCACGACCAGCCTCCCGCGGTCCATCGAGGACGAATCGTCGAGCGTGCCACCGGGTCAGTACCCCCTTTTCGGATCGGCCACCGACAGCAGCGGCTCGCCGGCGGCGAAGCGGCGCAGGTTCTCGCGGTAGAGCAGCCACCGGAGCTCGCGGTCCTCGTCGGACCAGGCCGCGAAGTGGGGGGTGATGATCAGGTTGGGGGCGTTCCACAGCGGGTGGCCCTCGGGCAGCGGCTCGGGGTCGGTGACGTCGAGCCCCGCGCCGGCGATGGTGCCCTTCTCGAGCGCGGTGATGAGGTCGGTGGTGACCACGGTGCCGCCGCGGCCGACGTTGATGAAGAAGGCGGTCGGCTTCATCAGCGCGAAGAGCTCGGTGTCGAAGAGGCCGCGGGTGGTGTCGGTCAGGGGCAGGCAGTTGACCACAACGTCGGCGCCGGCCACGTACGAGGGCAGGTCCTCACCGAGCCCCACGCGGTCGACGAAGGGCGGTCCGCTGCGGCGGCTGTTGCGGATGGCGGTCACCCGCATGCCGGCGCCGTCGGCGAGCCTGGCGACCTCGGTGCCGATGCCGCCGAGGCCCACCACCAGCAGGGTCTTGCCTCGGAGCTTGGTCAGCGGCGCGTTGTTGCCGATCTCGTACCGCTGCCACTGGCCGGTCTCCTTGGCGGCCGCGGCCTGGTTGATCCCCCGTGCCAGCCCGCGCGCCAAGGCCATGACGTGCTCACCGATGACCTCGGATGCGAGCCGTTGGCCGTTGGTGAGGATGACCTCGCCGCTCGCGAGCTCGGGGATCTCGAGGTAGCGCTCGACCCCCGCCGATCCGACCTGCACCCAGCGGAGCTGCTCGCCCGCCGCCAGCAGCTCGGCGGTGGCGGTGCCGATCAGGGCGTCGGCTCCGGCGACGAACTCGAGAGCCTGCTCGGCGTCGTCGTAGGGCACGATCTCGACGCCGGGAGCGACCAGCCGCAGCGATTCAACTCGCTCCGGCCAGTAGTTCCGCCACAGCACCTTCTTCAGAGGTGACCAGTCGGGGTCGTCGCGCGTCGGCGACGGGCCGGGGCGTAGCTTGCGGTCCTCGAGCAGCTGCCACGGCGGGCGCAGGCCGGCCAGCTCGGCGTGGACGGCCTCGAGAACACCGATGGCGGCGTCCTGGTCGGCTTCCCTCCAGGCTCGCCACCACGGCTCGGTCCACGAGAAGGCGATGTCGCCGGCGTTTTCCCCCTGACCGACACCGGCGGCGACGGCGTCGCGCAGGCCCTGCAGTCTCCGGCGCTGCTCCGCCAGCAGCTGCGGGCCGCCGGGGGTTCCGCGACCGGGAATCACCAGCTCGGGCCCGAGATCGGAGAGTTGGTCGAGGGCCTCAAGCCACGCGGCTGTGTCTGAGGCAGCCGATACGGCCGCGCCCATCCGCTGACACAGCCTGCCGGTGATCAGCACCCCGTCGCCGGGCAGCCACACTGCGACATCTCCGGTTGTGGCCCGGCGGCCGAGATCGATCAGGACCACCTCGCGCCCTCCCGATCGGAGGGTGAATCCGGAGTCGAACACGGCGGTGGCGCCGCCTCCGAGAACCGCGTGCCCGGCTCTCGAGGCGGGCCAGAGCACGGCCACCGTTGCGGGGGGCGCGTGATCGGTGCTCTGGTCGTGGCCGGTTGCGAGAGCGATGTCGAGCGACGCGCCGTCCGGGCCCGCGGTCGACGCGGTGTCAATGCCGAGCACCTCGCCGCCGATCTGAATCCAGACCCGGTTGGGGGCACTGCCGTCGCCGGGCTCCACCACGACGCCGGGCCGGAGCTGGATCCCGGCCGCGACCGCGGGAACGGAGATCATGAACATCGAGGCAAACGCGAGCAGGCAGCATTCAGCACAAAGACGGAGTTTCATATCGACATGATAGCGAGGTCGGGAAATCCGTGGCGGGGGAGGCTGTTTCCAGAAAGGTGAGCGGGGATCGGGAAGCCCGGCGGCTGCGCCGCGAGCGCCGGACCGTGCGCGCCATGGTCCGGATGTACTGCACCCACCATCATGGCACGCGGAGGCTGTGTGGCGCCTGCGCCGAGCTCGCCGACTACGCCGACCGCCGCCTCGACCGCTGCCCCTATGGCGACATCAAACCGGCCTGCATCAATTGCCCGATCCACTGCTATCGCCCCGAGCCGCGCGAGGCCATGCGCAGGGTCATGCGCTTCGCGGGTCCGAGGATGCTCCTCAGACACCCGTATCTCGCGATTCGGCACCTGTTGGACGAGCGCCGGCCGGTGCCGCCCCTGCCGCCTCGGGGCAGGAGTTGACCGGTCGGGTCGGTCGGTTGCCGGACGCTGGGTCGCCCGCCCACGCGCCGGCCCCGGCTGGTCTGGCGCCCGCTTCGAGTTTTCCGGAAGAGGCCGGCGTCCTCCATCTTGGCCCGGCCGCGCCGCAGAAGCCCGCCGCCAAGGTCGCGGGCGAAGCCCTGACCGCACGCGCTACTCTTGAGCGGTGACTGAGCCACCTCCGCGCCAACGGATTCGTGACGCGGCGAGGACGATCGGGCCGGGTCTGGCGATCGCGGCCACCGGGGTCGGCGCCGGCGACCTGCTGGCGGCGATGTTCGCCGGCGCCGACTTCGGTGCCGCGCTGCTGTGGGTGATCGTCGTCGGCGCCGCGCTCAAGCTCGGCCTCAACGAGGGCGTCGCCCGCTGGCAGCTCGCCACCGGCACCACCCTTCTGGAGGGCTGGTGCCGGCACCTCGGGTGGCCGGTCAAGGCGTACTTCCTGCTCTATCTCGTGGTGTGGAGCTTCATCGTCGCCGGCGGACTGATGAGCGCGTGCGGCGTGGCAGCCCACGCGGTGTGGCCGGTGCTCAACATCCGGAGCTGGGCCATCGCCCAATCCCTGGCGGCATTGGCGCTGGTCTGGTTCGGTCGCTACGCGCTCTTCGAGCGGGTGATGAAGGCCCTCATCGGGCTGATGACGCTGACCCTGCTGGCGAGCGTGGCCCTGGTCGGGCTCGATCTCGGGGCGGTGCTGCGGGGCCTGCTGCCGTCGCTGCCGTCCGGCTCGGCGGTGGCCGCGCTCAGCTTGATGGGTGGGGTCGGGGGCAGCGTGACCCTGCTCGCCTACGGCTATTGGATCCGCGAGAAGCAGTGGCGCGGTCCGGCGGCGGCAACGCGGGTCCGGGTCGACCTCACGATGGGGTACGCTCTCACGGGCCTCTTCGGCGTCGCGATGCTGCTGCTCGCCGCCGGCGTGCTCGAGGGCGGGTTGCCGCCGGGCAGCCAGGGCCTGGTGGCGTGCGGTGAGGCGATCCGCGGCGCGGCCGCTCTGCGCTTCGGCGCCGCGGCGGGCTCGGCCGCGGGCGCCGCGTTCCTGCTCGGGGTCTGGGGCGCCGTCTTCACCTCCACGCTGGGGGTGTGGAACGGTGTCCCCTACCTCTTCGCGGACTATCTGAACTCGCTGCGCGGCCGCTTTGGCGCTGAAGTGCACACCGAAGGCGTTGCGTATCGCGGCTACCTGCTCTACCTCGCGCTGCCGCCGATGCTGCTGCTGGTTCTCGACCGCCCGATGTGGGTGATCAAGCTCTACACGCTCACCGGCGGGCTGTTCATGCCGGTGCTGGCCGCGACCCTCCTGTGGCTGAACTCGCGGCGCGACCTGGTGGGCGGTCTGCGCAACGGCGCCGCCGCCGCGGCAACATTGACCCTCGCACTGCTCCTCTTCGCCCTGATCGCCGTCCGGCAGGTCGCCGACCTGCTGTGAAGGCTGGCCGATATCGCCCTCGGTGCGGCGGTGCAACTGCGACGTTCGAATCATCATGCGGAACAGTGCAGCGGCTCTTCGGGTGAGAGGCCGCGGCGGAGCGTGGCACAATACGGCATGCGCGTACCGGAGACCCGAACACAGGCGGCGGCCCTCGATGACAACGACGAACTCGCGTATGTCCGCGAGCGGTTCGCCCTGCCGCCGAAGACCGTGTATCTCGACGGCAACTCTCTCGGTCCGCCACCACGGCGAGTCTTCGGGGTTCTCGAGCGCCTCGCGAAGATCGAGTGGGGGCGGGAACTGATCAGGAGCTGGAACGACAGCGACTGGATCGGTCTGCCGCAGCGGGTGGCTGCGGAGATCGCGGAGCTGATCGGCGCGGCCCCTGACGAGGTCGCGGTGGCGGATTCCACATCCGTCAACCTCTTCAAGCTGCTGGCGGCTGCGCTCGAGCTACGTCCCGGACGCGGCGTGATCCTCTCCGAGAGCGCCAACTTCGGCAGCGATCTCTACGTGGCCGAGGGTCTGTCGACCCTGCTCGGGGATGCTGCCGAGCTGCGGGTGGTCGATCGGGAGCGGCTCCTCGACGCGCTCGACGATGACGTGGCGGTTGTGATGCTGACCCACGTCGATTTCCGAACCGGTGAGATGCACGACATGGCGGCCCGGACAGCGGCCGCGCACGCGGTCGGTGCGTTGATGCTGTGGGACCTGGCGCACTCGGCGGGCGCGGTGCCGGTGGACCTGACGGCTAGCGGCGCCGACCTCGCCGTCGGCTGCGGCTACAAGTACCTCAACGGCGGGCCGGGTGCGCCGGCCTTCGCCTACGTGGCGGCGCGCCACCACGACCGTCTCCGGTCGCCGCTGTGGGGGTGGATGGGCCACGAGGCCCCGTTCGACTTCGATGCTTGTTTCCGGCCGGCGGCCGGGGTCCAGCGCCTGCTGGTCGGGACGCCGCCGATCCTCAGCCTGGCGGCGCTGCACTGCGGAGTCGCGGAGATCGCCGACGTCGGCCTTGCGCGCCTGCGATCCAAGTCGCTCCGTATGACCGAGCTCTTCATCGGCCTCGTAGAGCGTGACTGCCGGGGCTTCGGGTTCGAGCTGGCAACGCCGCGCGAGCCGGAGCGGCGGGGCAGCCAGGTCTCGCTGCGCCATCCCGAGGGCTACGCGATCGTACGGGCGTTGATCGCCGACGGCGTGATCGGTGATTTTCGGGAGCCGGACCTGATGCGGTTCGGCTTCGGGCCGTCGTACCTCCGATACGTCGACGTGTGGGATGCGGTTGCGGCCATCCGCCGGATCCTCGAGTCAGGGAGCTGGGACCGGCCCGAGTTCCGCGTCCGGGCGAAGGTCACGTAGTGTGCGCGTTGCGGCGGCAGTGGCGCCGTTGCTCCCGGCCGCCTGCGGAGCGACGGTGAACGAGCCGGACCACCTGATGAACGCGGCCGACGCACTCGCGTTGCCGCGGCCGGCCGCCGATCGGGTGATTCATTACGGGGCGGGAAGGTTGCACTTCGGCGAGTTGCGGCTGCCGGAGAGCGCCGGTCCGCACGCGTTGGCGATCGTCATTCACGGCGGGTGTTGGTTGGCCGAGTACGACCTCGGCTATATTTCGGGCCTGGCGGAGGCGCTGGCGGGGGCCGGGATCGCGACCTGGAGCGTGGAGTATCGCCGGGTAGGCGACGACGGCGGCGGCTGGCCCGGCACCTTCGCCGACCTGGCGGCGGCGGCCGATGCCGTGCCGGAGCTGGCCGCCGACCACGAGCTCGATCTCGATCGGGTGGTCGCCGTCGGCCATTCCGCGGGCGGACATCTGGCATTGTGGCTGGCGGCGAGGCACCGACTCGAGAAGGCGGACCCGCTGCGCGGC
>CAZSTH010000099.1:0-15383 GCA_964609835.1 uncultured Thermoanaerobaculia bacterium | reverse complement strand
CGCGAGGGTGGCCGCACCGTCGGCGCCGGCTCCATCACCGACATTCTGGAGTAGAAGATGGCGAGCGACAAGATCCGCATCCGTCTGAAGGCGTACGACTACCGTCTCCTGGACCAGTCGGCGACCGAGATCGTGGACACGGCCCAGCGCACCGGCGCCCGCATCGCGGGTCCGATTCCGCTGCCGACCCACATCCAGCGCTTTACGGTGCTGCGCTCGCCGCACGTGGACAAGAAGTCGCGCGAGCAGTTCGAGATCCGCACGCACAAGCGGCTCCTTGACATTCTCGAGCCGACGCAGCAGACGATCGACGCCCTGATGAAGCTCGAGCTGCCGGCCGGCGTCGACGTGGAAATCAAGGCGTACGGGGCGAGGTGATCCGATGATTCGCGGAATTCTCGGCAAGAAGGTGGGCATGACCCAGATCTTCGACGAAGCGGGCCGGGCGGTCCCGGTCACCGTGGTCGAGGTCGGGCCGTGCGTCGTGGTCCAGCGCAAGTCGGAGGCCGTCGATGGCTACGAGGCGGTGCAGCTCGGCCTCGTGGAAGCCAGCCCGCGCAAGAATGTACCCAGGCCGATCAACGGCCACTTCCAGGCCGCCGGGGTGCCGCCGACGCGGTTCATCGCGGAGGTGCCGGTAGACGCCGATGACGAGGCCAAGCCGGGCGACGCCGTCCTCGCGGAGATCTTTGACGTCAACGAGGCCG
Organism: uncultured Thermoanaerobaculia bacterium; assembly: GCA_964609835.1. Lineage (GTDB taxonomy): Bacteria > Acidobacteriota > Thermoanaerobaculia > Thermoanaerobaculales > Sulfomarinibacteraceae > Sulfomarinibacter. The sequence goes on along the minus strand of CAZSTH010000099.1, from coordinate 14,676 downwards.
TGCACGTGGTCGGCCGCTCCAAGGGGCGCGGGTTCCAGGGCGTCATCAAGCGCCACGGCTTCGGTGGCGGTCGCGCGACCCACGGCTCCATGTTCCATCGCGCACCGGGATCGATCGGCCGTTCGGCGTGGCCGTCGCGCGTGTTTCCGGGCCAGGGCATGCCGGGCCAGATGGGCAACAAGCGCGTCACGATCAAGAACGCCCGCGTCGTCAAGGTCGACAAGGAACGCAACCTGCTCTTCCTCAAGGGTGGCGTGCCGGGCGCGCGCAACAGCTACGTCCGGATCGTCAAGGCGTCGTGACGGGAGAGGTGCTGTGATGAAGGTCGAAGTCAAGAACTGGGACAACAAGGTGGTCGACGAGATCGACCTTCCGGACAAGGTCTTCGCGTGCGAGGTCAACCGGCATCTCGTGTGGGAGGTGGTGCGGGCGTATCTCGCGAGCCGGCGCCGCGGCACCCACAAGACCAAGGAGCGCTCGGACGTCGCGGGCACCCGGTCCAAGCCGTGGAAGCAGAAGCACACCGGTCGTGCGCGGGCCGGCTCCCGGCAGTCGCCGCTGTGGCGCTCGGGCGGCACGGTCCACGGCCCGCGGCCGCGGTCCTACGCTCAGAAGGTCAACAAGAAGGCTCGCCGCGCCGCTCTCAGGGGCGTCCTGTCGCAGCGGCTCGCCGAGGGTCGGCTGCTGGTGCTCGGTTCGCTGGAGCTCGACGCGCCCAAGACCAAGGACTTTCTCGCCCGCCTCGACAACATCGGAGTCAAGGGCGACAAGGTGCTGCTGGTGGACGGCCTCGAGAACCTCAACCTCCACCTCGCGAGCCGCAACCGCCCCGAGCTGACGATGCTCGACGCGGGCTCGCTCAACGCCTACGAGGTCCTCAACCACCGCTGGATCGTGGCCTCCGAGCCGGCCGTCCGTTCGCTGACGGAGGTGCTGTCATGAAGCCGCGCGACATCATCCTGCGGCCGCTGATCACCGAGAAGACGACGCTCATGCAGGAACGCGAGAACACCGTCTGCTTCGAGGTCGACCGCCGGGCCAACAAAATCCAGGTCCGGAAGGCCGTCGAGGAGCTCTTCGACGTCCAGGTCACCGAGGTCCACATCGTGAATCGCAAGGGCAAGCCGGTGCTGCGCTACGGCCGCACCGTCAAGCACCGCGCGGCGAGCCGCAAGGCGTACGTGACCCTCGCCGAGGGCTCGAAGACGCTCGAGTTCTTCGAGGGAATCTGAGGAGTCAGTCATGGCGATCCGCTCGTACAAACCGACATCTCCGGGCCGCCGGTTCGTGACCTCCCTCGAGCACGAGGAGGTGACGGCGACCCGTCCCCACAAGAAGCTGACCGAGGGCAAGAAGCGGTCCTGCGGGCGCAACTCGGAGGGGCACATCACCTCCCGCCACCGCGGCGGCGGCCACAAGCGCCGGTACCGCGTGGTCGACTTCAAGCGCAACAAGTTGGACGTGCCGGCCCGCGTGGCGACCATCGAGTACGACCCCAACCGCTCTGCCCACATCGCCCTGCTGCACTATGCCGACGGCGACAAGCGGTACATCCTCGCCCCGGTCGGGCTCAAGGTCGGCGACCGGGTGGTGGCGGGCGCCAAGGTCGACGTCCGTCCGGCCAATGCAATGCAGATCGGCAACATCCCACTCGGCACCCTGGTCCACAACGTGGAGCTCAAGCCCGGCAAGGGCGGCCAGCTGGTGCGCTCGGCGGGCAGCTCGGCACAGATCATGGCCAAAGAGGGCAAGTACACGACGCTCCGCATGCCCTCCGGCGAGATGCGGATGGTGCTGTCGTCGTGCATGGCCACCATCGGCCAGGTCGGCAACACCGACCACGCCAATGTCGATCTCGGAAAGGCGGGCCGCTCGCGCTGGCGGGGTGTACGGCCGCAGACCCGCGGCACCGTCATGAACCCTGTCGACCACCCCCACGGCGGTGGTGAGGGCAAGAGCAAGGGCCGGCATCCGGTGTCGCCGTGGGGCAAGCCCACCAAGGGAGCCAAGACCCGCGGCAAGAAACCGTCTGACCGGCTGATCGTGGCGCGGCGTCGGCGCAAGAGGTAGGAGGAGAAGATGGCTCGCTCAATCAAGAAAGGCCCGTTCGTCGACGAGCACCTTGCAAAGAAGGTGGAGGCCGCGTCCGGCTCGAATGACCGGCGGGTGGTCAAGACATGGTCGCGGCGCTCGACGATCACTCCCCTGATGGTCGGAATGACGATCGCCGTGCACAACGGCCACAAGTTCGTGCCGGTCTTCGTGACCGAGAACATGGTCGGCCACAAGCTGGGCGAGTTCGCGCCCACCCGAACCTTCCGCGGCCACTCGGGCCGGCGGGAGAAGGGCGCGTAGGGGAGGCGGTATGGATTCGCGAGCTCAACTCAGGTACTATCGCTCCTCGCCGCGCAAGGTGCGGCTGGTGGCGGACATGGTCCGCGGCCAGGCGGTGGAGCCGGCCCTCACGACGCTCCAGCTGAGTGCGAAGTCCGCGGCCACGGGCGTGGCCAAGGTCGTGCGCTCGGCTCTCGCCAATCTCGAACAGTCGCAGCCCGGGGTCGACGTCGACCGGGTCTACATCAGCAAGATCACGGTCGACGGCGGACCGAGCCTGCGCCGTGGCCGTCCGGCCTCCAAGTGGGTGCGGATGCATCGCATCTTGAAGCGGATGAGCCACGTCACCGTCGAGCTTTCAGTGAAGGAATAGGAGTCATCGTGGGACAGAAAACGCATCCGTACGGTTTTCGCCTCGGCTACAACAACACCTGGCGATCCCGCTGGTACGCCGACGGCAAAAACTACGCCGACCTCCTTCACGAGGACCTCCAGCTGCGGCAGGAGTTGCTCGATCGTCTCGAGAACGCGGCCGTCAGCGCGGTCGACATCGAGCGCACCGCGTCCAAGCTGCGCGTCAACATCCTGTCCGGTCGGCCCGGCATCATCATCGGCCGCAAGGGCGCCGAGGTCGACAAGCTGCGCGACGATCTGATGCGTCGCTACGGCCAGGACATCCACATCAACATCCAGGAGATCCAGCGGCCGGAGATCGACGCCCACCTGATCGCTGCCAACGTCGCCCGCCAGCTCGAGCGCCGGATCGCCTTCCGGCGGGCCATGCGGCGGGCGATCGAAAACGCGCTGCGCTTCGGCGCGCAGGGGATCAAGATCCGATGTGCGGGCCGCCTCAACGGCGCCGAGATCGCCCGTTCGGAGTGGTACCAGCAGGGGCGGCTGCCGCTGCACACCCTGAAGGCCGACATCGACTACGGATTCAAGAACTCCTGCACCACCTACGGGGTGATCGGGGTCAAGGTGTGGGTCTACCGCGGCGAACGCTATCGCGCGCGCGGTCTGCGTCCGCGCGTCTGAGGAGTTGCGTCATGTTGATGCCCAAGAAGGTCAAGCACAGAAAGCAGCAGCGCGGCAAGAACCGCGGGCTCGCCCATCGCGGCTCGCGGGTGTCGTTCGGAGACTACGCGTTGCAGGCCACCGAGCGGGGCTGGATCACGGCCCGCCAGATCGAGGCCGCCCGTATCGCCATGACCCGCCACGTCAAGCGCGGCGGCAAGATCTGGATCCGGGTCTTCCCCGACAAGCCGGTCACCAAGAAGCCGCTCGAGACCCGTATGGGCAAGGGCAAGGGCAACCCCGAGGAGTGGGTTGCGGTGATCAAGCCGGCCCGCATCCTGTACGAGATGGAGGGCGTCAACGAGGACGTGGCGCGCGAGGCGATGCGGCTGGCAGCCCACAAGCTGCCGCTCAAGACCCGCTTCGTGACGAGGAAAGAGCAGCTATGAAGGCGAAAGATCTCCGCGACCGTTCCGACGACGAGCTCCGCAAGGCGCTCGGAGATCTGGAGGAGCAGCTGTTCAAGCTCCGCTTCCAGAAGTCGACCGGACAGATCGAGAACCCGATCAAGATTCGCGAGGTCCGCAAGGACATCGCTCGGGTGCTGACCGTGATCAACGAGCGTCAGGCCCAGGGAGTGTGAGATGAGCAGCAACGACAAGACCTCGCGCAAGACCAGCAAGGTCGGCATGGTCACCGCGGAGTCGGGCGACAAGTCCGTCGTGGTGCGGGTCGAGAGCCTGGTGATGCACCCGCTGTACCAGAAGTTCGTGCGCACCTCGTCCAAGTTCATGGCCCACGACGAGGACAACACGTGCAAGGCCGGTGACCGGGTGCTGATCGAGGAGTGCCGGCCGCTGTCGAGACGCAAGCGCTGGCGGGTCCGCAAGGTCATCGAACGGGCGCAGTAGTGGGGGGGAAGCCATGATCCAGATGGGAACCAGCCTCGCCGTGGCCGACAACTCCGGCGCCCGCCGCCTGGAGGCGATCCGACAGATCGGCGGCTCATCGGCGCCGCGCTACGCGGGCCTCGGCGACATCATCGTCTGCTCGGTGAAGGAGGCGACGCCGGAGTCGGAGATCAAGAAGGGCACGGTCGTCAAGGCGGTGGTGGTGCGGACACGCTCCCGCTCCCGCCGGCGCGACGGCTCGTACATCCGTTTCGATGAGAACGCCGTGGTGCTGGTCAACGCCGAGCGCGAGCCGATCGGTACCCGAGTTTTCGGGCCGGTGGCCCGCGAGCTGCGCGAGAGGCGGTTCATGAAGATCGTCTCGCTGGCCCCGGAAGTCCTGTAGGAGCGAATGATGAAGATCAAAAAGGGCGACACCGTCGAGGTCATCGCGGGCAAGGACGCGGGCACCCAGGGGCGCGTGCTGGTGGTGGACCGCGAGCGCGAGCGCGTGGTGGTCGAAGGCGTCAACATGATCAAGCGCCACACCCGGCCCAACCCGCAGAAGAACATCAAGGGCGGCGTGGTCGAGCGCGAGGCGCCGATCCACGTCTCCAACGTGATGGTTATCTCGCCGGACAGCGGACGCCGCTCCCGGATCGGCATGCAGATTCTCGACGACGGACGGAAGGTCCGCGTCGCCAAGGTCGACGGCGCGATTCTCGACCGATAGGAGGGACGATGGCGCGCTTGATGGAGACGTATCGCGAGGAGGTCGTGCCGAAGCTCCAGTCGGACTTCGGTCTGGCAAACCGCATGCAGGTGCCTCGCATCGACAAGATCACCTGCAATATCGGCGTCGGCGAGGCCGGACGCAACGCCAAGTTGCTCGAGACTGCCATGGAGCAGCTCTCCAATATTACCGGCCAGAAGCCCGAGATCCGCAAGGCGCGGAAGTCGGTGGCGGCGTTCAAGCTCCGCGAGGGCATGCCGGTGGGCGTGCGGGTGACGCTGCGCCGGGAACGGATGTACGAGTTCCTCGATCGGTTGATCTCGATCGGTCTGCCGCGAGTGCGCGACTTCCGCGGCGTGTCGGCCAACGCCTTCGACGGCCGCGGAAACTACACCCTCGGCATCCGCGACATCCTGGTCTTCCCCGAGGTGGACTACCAGAAGGTGGAAGGCACCATGGGCATGAACATCACGATCACCACGACGGCCCCGACCGATGATCAGGCGCGCGTGCTCCTGACCGGCATGGGCATGCCGTTTCGCAGCCGTTAGGAGGCACCGTGGCACGCAAAGCAATGATCGCCAAGAGCCTGAAGAAGCCCAAATTCAAGGTCCGCCACCGCAACCGTTGCCGTCAATGCGGGCGGCCGCGCGGCTACATGCGAAAGTTCCAGCTCTGCCGGGTGTGCTTCCGCAAGCTGGCCCTCGAGGGCTTCCTGCCCGGGGTCACCAAGGCGAGCTGGTGAGGAGTGGATCATGAGCATGACCGATCCGATTTCCGATCTCCTGACGAGGATCCGCAACGCCACCCTGGTGCGTCACGACCGGACTGACGTCCCGGCCTCGAAGATGAAGCTCGAGGTGGCGAAGATCCTCAAGCAGGAGGGTTTCATCCGCACCTTCAAGGTGGTGGAGGAGGGTCCGCAGGGGACCATCCGCCTCTACCTCAAGTACGCCGACGACGGCGAACCGGTGATCCACGGCCTCAAGCGCGTGTCGCGCCCGGGCTGCCGGATCTATCGCGGGGTGGACGACCTGCCGAAGGTGCGCAACGGGCTCGGGGTGGCCGTCATATCGACCAATCGCGGAGTGCTGACCGACGAGCAGGCTCGCGGGCTGCGGGTCGGCGGCGAGGTCGTGTGTGAGATCTGGTAGGGGGCGACATGTCACGAATTGGGAAAATGCCGATTCCGCTGCCGAAGGGTGTCGACGTCGCGATCGGCGACGGGATGGTGACGGTCAAGGGGCCGAAAGGCCAGCTTGTCGTCAAGCAGGTGCCGGGCGTGACGACCTCGGTCGATGACGGCACGCTGGTGGTCGAGCGCTCGAACGATGAGGGCCAGACCCGGTCGTACCACGGCCTGATGCGGTCGTTGCTGGCCAACGCCGCCACCGGCGTCTCGGAGGGCTGGTCGAAGTCGCTCGAGATCGTGGGCATCGGCTACCGCGCCGAGAGCAAGGGCAAGAGTGTTGTCTTCAGCCTCGGGTACTCGCACCCCATCGACTTCAAGCTGCCGGACGGCATCGAGGTCGAGGTCGAGGCCAAGGCCAACGTGGTCACGGTCAAGGGTGCCGATCGCCAACAGGTGGGCCAGGTCGCGGCCGAGATCCGGGCGCTGCGGCCTCCCGAGCCCTACAAGGGCAAGGGCATCCGTTACGTCGGCGAGCGGGTCCGCACCAAGGCCGGGAAGCAGGGGGCGACAGCATGAGCACTGTCAAGGATCGCAAGCAGCGCCGGGAGAGGATCAAGCGCCGGTCTCGAAGCTCCGTTCGGGGCACCGCCTCGCGGCCGCGCCTGTCCGTCTACCGGAGCCTGCGCTACGTCTACGCGCAGGTCATCGACGACGAGGCCGGGGTCACCCTCGCGTCGGCGTCGACCCTGGACAAGGCCGCAGCCGGTGGGCTCGACAACCCCGGCAACTGCGAGGCCGGCAAGGCCCTCGGCAAGTTGGTTGCCGAACGGATCCGGGAGCAGGGCGTGGAGTCCGTGGTCTTCGACCGCGGCGGTTTCCCCTACCACGGGGTGGTTCGGGCGGTAGCCGAGGGGGCTCGCGAAGCGGGCCTGAAGTTTTAGGGGCTGAAACATGATGGATCGAGACACTGAATTCGCGGAAACCGTCGTCCACATCAACCGCGTCGCCAAGGTGGTCAAGGGCGGCAAGAACTTCTCGTTCGCCGCCGTGGTCGTCGCCGGCGACGGCTCGGGCAAGGTCGGCTACGGGACCGGCAAGGCGCGCGAGGTGCCGCCGGCGATTCAGAAGGCGAGCGAGCAGGCGCGCAAGGAAATGGTCGAGATTCCCATGGTCGGCGGCACGGTGCCTCATCTGGTGTGGGGGCGGTGGGGTGCGACGCGCGTGCTCCTGCGGCCTGCGTCGCCCGGAACCGGCGTCATCGCCGGAGGCGGCGTTCGCGCCGTCATGGAGTCGGCGGGAGTGGCCGACGTGTTGACCAAGATCGTCGGCAGCCGCAATCCGTTCAACGTGGTGCGCGCGACCTTCGACGCCATCGACCGTCTGATGACCTCCAAGCAGGTGCAGCGACTGCGTGGGGTCGATGTGGCGCTCGAGGACGAGTTCGCGGGTGACGCGGACCAGCCGGCGACTCAGCCCGACAGAGCGGCTGCGGCCGAGGCGTCGCCCGCAACCGGCGAAGATGAGGCCGCCGCTCCCGAGCCCGCCGCGGCCGATACCGAGGAAGCCGCGACCGGCGCCGACGACGATACCAAGGGGACCGCGTCATGACCGCCGACAAGAAATCACCGCCCGAGGAGAAGGACGACGCCGCCAAGAAGCCGGCAGCCAAGAAGCCGGTGGCGAAGAAGGCCGCGACGAAGAAGACGGCAGACGGCGCGACCACGAAGTCCGCCGCCAAGAAGCCGGCCACCAAGAAGCCGGCCACCAAGAAGCCGGCAGCGGAGAAGACCGCGACCAAGAAACCGGCGGCCAAGAAGACCGCAACCAAGAAGCCGGCGGCCACGAAGGCTGCCGCCAAGAAGCCGGCCGCGGAAAAGGCGGACGCTGCCCAGGCCCCGTCGAAGGCCGCCGACGCGGCTGCGGCCGAGAAGCCTGCCGCCACGAAGGCGACGGCGACCAAGAAGTCCGCGGCGAAAAGGGCCGCGGAAAACAAACAGCTCAAGATCACCCAGGTGAAGAGCCAGATCGGCTTTGCCCGCACCCAGCGGCTGGTGTTGCAGGGCCTCGGGCTCGGCCGCATCGGCCGCAGCGTGGTGCGGGCGGACGACCAGTGCATCCGCGGCATGATCGCCAAGGTCAATCACCTGGTCTCGGTCGAGAAACTGGAGGGCTAGACCATGGAACTCCACGATCTGCAACCGGCGGCGGGCGCCACCCGCAAGCGCAAGCGCGTGGGACGCGGGCCGGGTTCGGGCAAGGGCAAGACCGCCGGGCGCGGCCACAAGGGCCAGAAGTCGCGCAGCGGCTACTCGCGCCGCTACGGGTTCGAGGGCGGGCAGATGCCGCTCGTGCGCCGGATTCCCAAACGCGGATTCTACAACCGTTTCCGGGTCTCCTATCAGGTCGTCAACCTGCGGGACCTCGAGCGCGTTTTCGCGGACGGCGAGACCGTGTCGCTGGCGACGCTGGCCGACAAGCGCCTGGTCGACGGCGGCGGCGGACCGGTCAAGATCCTCGGCGACGGTGAGCTGACCAGGAAGCTGGAGGTGCAGGCGCACAAGTTCTCCGGGGCGGCACGGATCGGCATCGAGAAGGCCGGCGGCAGCTGTCAGGTGGTGTCGTCGTGATCGACAGCTTCCGCAATATCGTCGCCATTCCCGACCTCCGCAATCGGTTGATCTTCACCTTTGCGCTGTTGGCGGTCTACCGGATGGGGTCCTTTATTCCCATCCCGGGAATCGACCCGGTGGCGATCGCCGAGTTCACGGAGGCCGCCCAGGGCACCGTGCTCGGTTTCGTGAATCTGTTCACGGGTGGCGCGCTGGGACGGATGACGGTCTTTGCGCTCGGGATCATGCCCTACATCTCGGCATCGATCATCCTGCAGCTGCTGACGGTCGTCTGGCCGTACCTCGAGAAGCTCTCCAAGGAGGGCGAGCTCGGGCGCCGGAAGATCACCCAGTACACCCGGTACGGCACCATCGTGCTGTCGGTGATCCAGGGCCTCGGCATCTCCTTCTTCCTCGAGCGCACGACGTCTCCGAGCGGCGCACCGCTGGTGCCCGACGACCTCCAGGGATGGGGCTTCCGCTTCGTCACCGTGCTGTCGCTGACCACCGGCACCGCCTTCGTGATGTGGCTCGGCGAGCAGATCTCCGAGCGCGGAATCGGCAACGGCATTTCGCTGATCATCTTCGCCGGCATCGTGGTCGGGTTTCCGGGGGCGATCCTCAACACCATCACCGACGTCCGCGAGGGCTCCCTCAACATCATCACGGTGGTTCTGCTGGTGGTCTTCATGGTGGTGGTGGTGGCCGCGATCGTCTACATGGAGCGAGCCCAGCGGCGGATCCCGATCCAGTACGCCAAGCGCGTGGTGGGTCGCCGGATCTACGGTGGCCAGAGCACCTATCTGCCGCTGCGCCTCAACACCGGCGGCGTGATCCCGGTGATCTTCGCGGCCTCCATCATGTCCTTCCCGCAGACCCTCGGGCAGATGATCGAGAACCGCTGGCTGCAGCGCATCACCGAGGCCCTGGCGTGGGGCGAGCCGCTGTACAACCTGGTCTACTTCCTGTCGATCGTGTTCTTCTGCTACTTCTACACCTCGATCATCTTCAACCCGGAAGACACGGCGGAGAACATGCGCAAGTACGGCGGCTTCATTCCCGGCATTCGTCCGGGCAAGCGGACCGCCGAGTTCATCGACAAGATCCTGACCCGGATCACGCTGGTCGGAGCAGTCTACCTGGCGCTGGTGGCGATCCTGCCCGAGGTCCTGATCGCCGGATTCAAGGTCGCCACCATCCCGGTTGTCGGTCCGTCCCTCGACGCCATCCTGCCGACCTGGTTCACGGAGGGACTCGGCGTCAAGTTCTTCTTCGGCGGCACCTCGCTGCTGATCGTGGTCGGTGTCGCCATGGACACGGTCAATCAGATCGAGTCGCAGCTGGTGATGCGCCACTACGACGGCTTCATGCGCCGTGGGCGCATCCGGGGAAGGCGCGGGTAGCCGCATGATCTGTCTCAAGTCGCAGCGCGAGCTCGAGACCATGCACCAGGCCAACAACCTGGTGCACCGGGTCCTGCGCGCGGTCGCGGAGGCGGCGGCGCCCGGCGTCTCCACCAAAGATCTCGACGACCTCGCCGAGGAGATGATCCGCTCCGAAGGCGGCGTCCCGGCGTTCAAGGGCTATCGCGGCTTTCCTGCGACCCTGTGCACGTCCATCAACGACGTCATCGTGCACGGCATCCCGTCGGCCACGGTTCGCTTCGCAAAGGGTGACCTCGTCAGCGTGGACTGCGGAGTGCTCCTCGACGGCTTCTACGGCGACTCGGCGGTCAGCTTCGGTATCGGCGACGTCGGCGACGAGGCCCGGAGGCTGATGGATGTCACCCGACGTTGCCTGGAAGATGCAGTGGCGGCGGCGACGCCGGATGGCCGTCTCGGTGACATCGGCGCCGCGGTCCAACAGCGCGCCGAGGAGGCCGGCTTCGGCGTCGTGCGCGAGTTCGTCGGTCACGGCATCGGACGCGCCCTGCACGAGGAGCCGCAGGTGCCCAATTACGGAAAGGCCGGACACGGCCAGCGTCTCAAGGCCGGCCTGGTGATCGCGATCGAACCCATGATCACGGGCGGCAGCTGGCGAGTCCACATCGATGACGACGGGTGGACAGCCAGGACGGAAGACGGTAGACTCGCAGCCCATTTCGAGTACTCGGTGGCCGTCACGGCTGACGGCCCCCGTGTGCTCGGTCTCGAGGAGTCAGTGCATGCCTAAGGAAGAGGCCATCGAGGTGGTGGCCACGGTTGTCGAGCCCCTGCCCAACGCGATGTTTCGCGTCGAGCTGGAGAACGGCCACGAGGTCTTGGCTCATATCTCCGGGAAGATGCGCAAGCACTTCATCCGCATTCTCCCGGGCGACAAGGTGCTGGTGGAGCTCTCTCCCTACGATCTGACGAGGGGGCGCATCGTGTACCGATACAAGTAGGAGGGACGGCGATGAAAGTTCGTCCGTCGGTCAAGAAAATGTGTTCCAAGTGCAAGATCGTCCGTCGCAAGGGCGTGATTCGGGTGATCTGCGAGAACCCGAAGCACAAGCAGCGTCAGGGTTGAGTGGGAGGTAACGGGTGGCACGTATCGCGGGTGTTGAGCTGCCGGCAGGGAAACGGGTCGAGATCGGCCTGACCTATATCTATGGCATCGGGCGGACGCGGGCGAAGACGATTCTCGCCACCGCCAACGTCGACGAGGGCATCAAGGTCAAGGACCTGTCCGAGGACGAGGTCCTGCGGATCCAGCAGGTCATCCAGAACGCGGGAAGCGTCGAGGGCGACCTCCGGCGCGAGGTGGCGATGAACATCAAGCGCCTGATCGAGATCGGCAGCTACCGCGGCATCCGTCACCGCCGGGGCCTGCCGGTGCGCGGCCAGCGGACCCACACCAACGCCCGTGGCCGCAAGGGCCCGCGGCGCCAGGCGGTGGCCGGCAAGAAGAAGGCCGTTAAGAAGTAAGCGGGAGAGGCAAGCATGGCAAAAGAACGCAAGGGCGGGCAGCAGAAGAAGCGGAAGGAAAAGAAGAACATTCCGCACGCCGTCACCCACATCCACGCCACGTTCAACAACACCATCGTGGCTTTTTCGGACCCCAACGGCGACACAGTGTGCTGGTCGTCCGGCGGCCGGATCGGCTACAAGGGATCGCGCAAGGGGACCCCATACGCGGCCCAGCTGGCGGCGAAGAATGCCGCCGAGCAGGCGCAGGACCACGGGGTGCGGTCGGTGGAAATTCGGGTCAAGGGCCCGGGCCCGGGCCGCGAGTCCGCGATCCGTGCGGTCGCCGCGAGCGGTCTCGACATCCGTTCGATCCGCGATGTGACCCCGATTCCGCACAACGGCTGCCGGTCGCGCAAGCGGCGCCGGGTGTAGGAGGCGCCGATGGCACGATACCGAGGACCCGTCTGTCGTCTGTGCCGCCGCGAGGGCATGAAGCTGTTCCTCAAGGGCGAGCGGTGCTACAAGGAGAAGTGTGCGATCGAGCGGCGGAACGCGCCGCCCGGGCAGCACGGCATGGGACGCCGGCGCAAGGTGCGCGCCTACGGCCTGCAGCTTCGCGAGAAGCAGAAGCTGCGCCGTATCTACGGTCTGCTCGAGGGGCAGTTCCACCGCACCTTCGCCGAGGCCAACCGGCGCAAGGGCGTCACCGGCGAAAACCTGTTGCAGCTGCTCGAGCTGCGGCTCGACAACGTCATCTATTCGCTTGGCTTCGCGACGTCGCGCTCGCAGGCGCGCCAGCTCGTGCGGCACGGCCACATCGAGGTCGACGGCCGTCGGGTCGACATCCCTTCGTTCCGTGTCCGGCCGGGCATGGAGGTACAGGTCCGCGAGAAGAGCCGCAAGAATGCGCAGATCACCGAGGCGGTGGAGTTCGCGCAGGGGCGGGGCATCCCGCCGTGGCTCGAGCTCGACGGCGGTGCGATGCTGGGCAAAGTACTCGAGAACCCGGTGCGCGAGGACATTCGATTCCCGATTCAGGAGCAGCTCATCGTCGAGCTGTACTCCCGATAAGGTGGGGTGTGCATGATCTGGCAAGATTTCCAACGTCCGGCTCAGGTCCAGCCTGAGGACGACACCCGTTCGCCGCAGTTCGCGCGGTACCTCGCCCAGCCGTTCGAGCGTGGGTGGGGAACGTCGCTCGGCAACGCCCTCCGAAGGGCGCTGCTGTCGTCGATTCCGTCGGCTGCCATCACCGCGGTTAAGATCGAGGGAGCCGACCACGAGTTCTCGGCGGTCCCCGGCGTGGTCGAGGACGTCACCGACATCATCCTCAACCTCAAGAAGATCCCGCTCAAGATCCACGGCCAGGGCCCGGCCTTCCTGAACCTCGAGGCCAAGGGCCCGGGCGAGGTCACCGCCGGCCAGTTCGCCGGTACGCACGATGTCGAGGTCATCGAGCCCGACGTCCACATTGCCACCCTGTCGGCGGACGGCAAGCTGCAGATGACGGTGCGCGTGGCGCAGGGACGCGGCTACATCCCGGCCGAGGAGAACCAGACCGAGGACCTCGACGTCGGCTTCATTCCGGTCGACTCGGCCCACTCGCCTGTCCGCAGGGCCAACTTCCGGGTCGAGATGGCGCGCCTCGGCCGCATGACCAACTACGAACGGTTGGTGATGGAGGTCTGGACCAACGGTTCCATCACACCCGACGAGGCGATGAGCCAGGCGGCGCAGCTGATCCAGGGCCACCTCGACATCTACACCTCGCTCGCGGAGGTCGAGGATGCGGCGCTGCCGTTGGCCTCCCCCGAGGAGCCGTCCGAGGAGGACAGCATCCTCGACGCCTCCATCGACACCCTCGAGCTGTCCATCCGTTCGATGAACTGCCTGAAGAACGCCAACATTCGCACGTTACGCGATCTCGTCAGCCGATCCGATAAGGAGATGGTGGAGATCCGCAACTTCGGAGACAAGTCCCTCAAAGAGGTGCGCTCCAAGCTCGAGGTCCTGGGCCTCGGCTTCGGCATGAACCTCGACCTCTAGGACGCGGAGACCGACATGCGACACCGAGTTCACGGCCGCAAGCTGGGCCGCACCACCGCCCACCGGACGGCGATGTTCCGCAATCAGCTGACCGCGCTCTTCACCCACGAGCGCATCACCACGACCCTGGCCAAGGCCAAGGAGTTGCGACCGATGGCGGAGCGGATGGTGACCCTCGCGGGGACCGGCACCCTGCCGGCGCGTCGGAAGGTGCTGACCATGGTGCCGGACAAAGAGGTGGTTCGCCGCCTCTTCGACGACATCGCACCCCGATTCAGCGACCGGCCGGGCGGCTACACCCGCATCATGAGGCTCGGCCGCCGGCACGGCGACAGTGCTGAGATGGCGATGATCGAGTTCATCGACTACGACCTCGCCGCGCGCGAGGAGGGCAAGGCCTCGAGCGGCGGCAAGACCTCCCTCATGGACCGCGCCAAAGGCATCTTCGGTGGCCGTGGAGGTGCCGACGAACCGGCGTCGACGGACGAGGCCGCGACGGAGGTCGAGGACGACGCTGTGGAGGCGGTCGAAACCACCGGTGCCGACGAGGGCCTCGAAGCGCAGGCTGGGACGGCGGTGGATGAGGCGACCGAAACCAGCGAACCCGCTGCGGAGCCTGCGGACGAGGAGTCGGAGAAAACGGCGGCGGCCACTGATGACGAACCCGCCGAGCCCGACAAGGAGCCAGAGGCCGAGGCGGAGCCCGCCGACGACACTGCGGCAGAGGACGAGAAAAAAGAGTAGTCGTCTGCGACCGACGATCTCACGCCGCGGCCTTCCGGCCGCGGTTTTGTGTTTCCGTCGGAAAATTGTGACCGCGCTCCGTGGCAGCGGACAGCCCGAACCGACGGCCTTTGACTACTACAACGACTGGACCCAGGTGACCGTCACCCGCGGCAGCCCGGAGTTCACCGCCGACCGTCACGACAAACCGCGACCGCGATCCGCGTCCGTGGACCGCGGCCGGGACCGCGTCCGTGGACCGCGTCCGCGATCCGCGACCGGGGCCGCGTCCGCCGACCGCCACCGT
>CAZSTH010000098.1:0-15497 GCA_964609835.1 uncultured Thermoanaerobaculia bacterium | reverse complement strand
CAACCGGGCACAGCACCTCGGCGACCTCGCGACGAAACCCGGTGAGATCTGCGGGCTAACGCCTGTTCAGCGGCTCCACCACTTCATAGCTGTCGTCAATCTCGACCTCGAAGATGGCAGGCGCGATCGCGGGGTTGAGGCGGTGGCCCGAGAACTCGTTGCGCATGGTCGACCCGTCGGGGAACTCCAGCTCGGTGGCGGTCAGCAGCAACTCGTCGCCGGTGACCTCGATCCGCACCCCCTCGATGAGCCGCCGTGCGGCGCTGTCGGCGGGCTGGAGGTCGAAGGCCCAGGTGTCGCCGTCGCGGGTGACGTCCAAGAGTTCGTAGCTCGAGCAGAAGGTCTCGGCGCCGTTGGGTAGCCCGACCTCCAGCAGGGCCAGCGCCTGCCGCCACGAGCCCTCAACCTCGGCGTTGAGCGGGAAGCGCTCGGCCTGTTTCAAGCGCGGGTAGACCACCATCAACTCGTCGCCCAAGCGCACCGCGATGGTCTTCGGAGGATCGCCGAGCTGCCACCGGAAGCGGTTGGGCTGGGCGAACCACAGACGGCCGTCCGAAGTCAGTGGCCGGGTCAGGGTCGCAAGGCTGCGGATCTGGATGACGTCGGCCGACCAGCTGTCGATCGCCGCGTGGCGCTCGAGCCAGCGCTCCAGCACCGCCTCGTCACAAGGCGACCCGCCCGCCGCAACCAACGCGGCGCCGCACCCGAGCAGGACGGTCACGATCCAACTGACTCTCGCCATCAACCCTCTCCCTTCACGGCCGGGTGAGCCAAGGTGCGCCACCATACCGGCAGCAGAAAGACCGACGCCAGTGCCGCGATCACGATCCCTACCGCGCAGATTCTGCCGAGGGTGGCGAGGCCTTCATTGGACGCGAGACCGAGGGTCCCGAAGCCGGCTGCCGTCGACACCCCACACAGCAGGATCGCACGGCCGACGGTTCCGCGCACCCGCCGCAGGTCGCCGCGGTGGCGCCTGAGCGCGAGCTGGATGTGGATGCCGTAGTCCACCGCCGCCCCGAACAGCAGCGGCAGCGCCATCACGTTCATCAGGTTCCACGACCAGCCCACCACCGCCATCACCGCTGACAGGCCGAGCAGGCTGAAGACCAAAACGGCCAGGCTCAGGCCCACCTCGCGGAGGCCGCGGAAGGCGAAGCCGAGCAGCAGCAGCAGCACCGCCCCCATCGGCAGCAGCACCCGCCGCAGGTCGCGCTTCATGATATCGAGCAGGGCGCCGGAGACCAGCGGCCAACCCAGCAGCTGTCCGCCCTTCTCCGCCACCGCCGCCGCCAGCCGCTCGAGCTCAGTCACCGGCGTCGACGGATCGCGGTCGACCCGCCCCACCACTAGCAGCCGCCCCCGTTCGTGCGCGGCGAACTTGTCGAACGCCCAGCGCGCGGCCGGCCGCCGCGGCCAGACGACGTCTCCGCCGGCGCCGAACTCGCGCCAGGCCGCGAAGACCGCCTCGGTCAGGCGCAGCGACCCGGTCGTGAAGCCGCCCTCGATCGCCGCCCGTTGGGCGGCCGGAAGCCGGTCCGCCAGCCACCGCGCCGTCTCGCGATTGCCCCCCTGGTACGAAGGACGCGGCCACAGCGCGGTGGGCAGCGCCGTGCCCTCGAGCATCCCGGCGTCCACCGCCTCGTCGAGCAGACGTTCGCAGCGGGCGAGCCGGTCCGCCACCTCCGCCTCGTCCTCGCCGCCCACCAGCAGCCACAGCGCCTCGCGGAAGCCCCCGACCTCGAGGTGGACCTCGTCGAGGGCGGCTTGGGCGGGTGCGTTCTTGGGTCCGAGGTCGTCGGTGCTCGCGTCGATGGCCGGCAGCCGCTGCGACAGCACCAGCCCGCACGCGAGCAGCACCGCGGCCGTCGTCCACCACGCAGCGCGCAAACCGAAGCCCCGGGGACCTCCCGGCGGCGGGGCCTGGGCGCCGCTGCCCACCCCGAGCCTGGCCAGCGGCGGCAGGAACACGGTCAGCATGACCGCGGCCGCGAGCAGGATGCCGATCGCGACCAGGGTCCCGAGCTGGGTCAGGCCGGGCAGGCTGCTGCGGCCGACCATGAAGAAGGCTCCGGCGGTGGTGCCCGCCGCCCACAGGATGCTGGGCGCGATCACCGCCCGCAGCCGCGCCACCGGCAGCTCCGGCGCGCTGACGTGCTCCTGGTAGAGAATCAGGGCGTAGTCGGCGGCCAACCCGAGCAGGATCGCCGCGAAGCCGAGGCTGATGGCGTTGAGGGGGCCGACGGTCAGGGCGGCGACCGCCACGGTGCCGAGCAACACCGCCACCAGCAGCACGACCAGCCACCCAAGCGGCAGCCAGCTGCGGTGGACGAAGAAGAACAGCGACGCCACGAGCACCAGGGTGCCGAGGGCGGCGAGCCGCATGTCCCGCATCAGGCCGGATCCGATCTGGGCGATGAAGGCCGGGTCGCCCGTCACCCTGATCACGACGTCGTCGCCAAACCCCTCATCGGCCCGCCACCGCTCCACGAGCCGCTGCACCGACGCTGTCCAGCCGCGGCACTGGAGGTAGCCCGCGTCCTCGAACGGGAAGGCGACGAAGACGATCCGGAAGCGTCCGTCGGCGGAAGCGAAGGGGTCCTCGAGGCCGCGGCTCACAGGCGACGAGATGCCGGCCGGCAGGCCGGTGATGCCGAAGGGGTCTCGGCTCAGCCGCCCGATGTCCTCGCCGCGCAGCGAGGTCGTCATGAGCTCGATCGACGCCTCCACCGTCGGCGCCAGCCGCTCGTCATCGAAGCGCTCGGCAACGACCGAGAAGACCTCCGGCGGCTGGTTGAACCACAGGTAGGCCAACAGCTCGCCCAGCGCCTCCACGTCGCCGCGGAACGGGTCCCTCCACAGGGCTCGGTCTGTCAGCTCCGAGGACTCGAGCCTCTCGGCCAGGGACCTCGCCGCGGCCTCGGTGCGCTCGGCATCCTCCGTTCTCAATGTCAGAATCAGCTCCCGGCTCGATCCGAAGGTGTCGTGGTAGAGCTTCAGACCTTCCACAGTGGGCTCGTTGCGGGGCAGAAGGCCGAAGACGTCGGCGTCGATCTCGAGCCGGGAGAGCCCGGCCACGACCACCACGGCCGCCACCATCAGCGCCGCGAGCCATCGTTTCATGAATCGAGCACCACGCGGATCCACTCCCCGCTCGACGCATGGCGGAGGACGAGCTCATCGTCGAACGGCCGCTCCAGCCGCCAGTTCTTCGGGGCCGCACCGCCCTCGAGGACCGCCGGCAGCCGGTACCACACGAACCGCTTCGGGGGCCGACCCTGGCCACCGTAGGACCGCCGGCCGGTGATGTCGAGTCGCCACAGGCGGCCGGCGGTGTGGGCGGTGAAGATCGGCAGCGGCGGCTTGGCGAAGCTCACCAGGACATCGCCGTTCACGTGCCGGGCAGCGATCAGCTCGCCCGCGACCCGCGGCCGGTCCCCACCGGGCTGCCACGCGGCCTGCCCCGTCCACACCGTCCACCCCGGCCGTTCGAGGTCCACCTCGGGCATCGGCCGCGCGGTGGCACAGCCCCAAACCAGCGACGCCAGGGCCGCGGCTGCCGCGACCGTTCGGAAGCCGAGCAGCAGATGCTCCGGCCGGCTCACCCTTCTTCCCCTTCCGCTCCGGCCGCCGACGGGGCCTGCGCCGGCTGTGGCTGGCGCGGCCCCCACCACTTCCGGCCACGCCACACGATCGGCCAGGGAAGCCAGCAGGCGACGCTGGTCAGCCCGCGCAACAGCGCCCACGAGGGCACAAGGGGCCAGTGACGCACGGGAATCGCCGACCCTACCAATCGACACGACAGGATCGCGGCCACGGTTTCCAGCAGGAGGATCGCGGCCAGCCCGAGCCAGGCAATGCGATTGGAGGGCTGCAGCAATGCCCACGCCAGCCAGCCCACCACCGGCACCACCACCAGCTGTGCCGCATAGGCGGCCGGCTGCACCCAGCGCACGGTCTTGTGCCAGCGCAGGTAGTGGAGCAGTGCCTCACCCCAGCCCCCGGCAGCGGGATCGGTCGACAACGTCATGGAGCCGAGCCGGGTCGGCGCCAGCACGCGGCCGAGCTCGTGGTCGTCGGCGAGCAGGCCGCCGAGCTCGTTCCAGTCGACGCGCTCGGCGAAACGCGACGCCTCGAAGAGCATTCCCGAGCCGAAGGCGAAACGCACCAACCCGATGCGGTCGGTGAGCAGGACCCCGGGGTAGAACTCCGCATTGACGAACAGACGGTCGGGCAGGCCCGGTGCGTCGCGGCCCCCGCTCACGACGTAGGGCGAAGTGACGATCCCGACGCCCGGTGTGGCGATGTCCGCGCGCAGCGACTCCAGGGTGCCGGGCGGCGCGACGATGTCGGCGTCGCTCCACAGCCACAGCTCGCCGGTGGCGTGGGGAGCGAGGATCCGGCACCACGAGACCTTCGGGTTGGCGGCGAGGCGCGTCGGGTCGGGGTCGGTCACCAGAGTGAGCGCGGCGGTCGGAAAGCGCGCCCGCAGCGCCTCCACCACCTCCTCGAAAAACCACCGGTCGAGCTCGTGGCAGCCGATCAGAAGCTGGCTTTCGCCATCGAGATCGGCGACAAAGGACGTCAGACAGCGCCGAAGGCGATTCCGTTCGCCCGCCTCGAGCGGCCCCGGGAGGGCCTTGAAGACGGTCAGCGTCCGCCGGTCGCGGGGGCCGTCGCCTGCGGGGCGGCGCTCGGCCGCGGCCACGAGCAGCAGCCCCGCAACCCGCCACAGCAGGCCGAGCGCGGTCCACGCCCCGAGCAGCCAGTGCCAGGTCAGCACCGGCCGCCCCCGATCGACTCGCCCGTCGGTCCTCGGCTCACGTCTGCACCATTCTCGGGACGGCCTCGCCGGCCACAGCCCGGCGGGCCGCACGCATCGTCGTGGATTTCGCCGCAACGGCCGGGCGGCGCGACGGCGATGATATCGCAGCGCCCCAACCGGTTTGGCTGCCGGCGCCCGAAGCTGCTAAAGTCCCGACGTCTTCATCGAGACGGCACCGCCCCCCGGAGGACGGCACAGCGTGCGGATGCATCGGCTCTTCAACCAGGCCCGAAAGTTCCGGCACCGACGTCACGCGGCGGCGATGCTCGCGGTGATCTCGTGCACGGTCACGCCGGCGGCAGCCGGGGTCGGCCGCCCGCCCGACATCCTGCTGGTTTCGGTGGACACCTTGCGTGCCGATCACATGTCGGGCTACGGCTACGGGCGCGACACCAGCCCCAACATCGACCGCCTGATGGCCGACGGCGTTCGCTTCACCGAGGCCCGCACCGTGGTGCCCCTGACCTGCCCGGCACTCGGCTCCATGCTGACCACTCTCGAGCCCCACATCCACGGCTCCACCCGCAACGGCATCCAGGTGCGGCCGGGCCTCGAGTCGTTCCCCAAGGTCTTCGCCGACGCCGGCTACCAGACCGCCGCCTTCGTCGCCAACTGGGCACTGCAGGACCGCCTGTGCGGGCTCTCCGAGCACTTCCAGGTATGGCGGGAGGTGCTGGAGCGGCGGCGCTGGCTGTTCAGCAGGCGGGAGGCCGACGCCGCCGACCTCACCGACGATGCGGTGGCATGGCTCGAGGGCTTCGCACGGAGGCCGGGGCGACCGCCGCTGCTGCTGTGGGTCCACTACATGGACCCGCACTCCCTGTACATTCTGCACGAGCAGTACCTCGACCAGCTCGACCTCGCCGGGGGCGCGGCCTTCTTCTCCGCATCGCGGCGCTACGACACCGAGATCGCGCACGCCGACCACCACATCGCGCGGCTGCTGGCGGCGGCCGATGAGCTTCTCGACCCCGCGAACACCGTCATCCTCTTCACCTCCGACCACGGCGAGAGCCTCGGTGACCACGGCTACTGGGGCCACGGCAGGCACGTCTACGAGAACGTGCTGCGGATTCCGCTGTCGATCACATGGCGCGGCCACCTCGAGCCCGCCACGCTCGAGGCCTCGGCCCTGATCGTCGATATCGCGCCCACCCTACTCTCCCTCGCCGGCGTCGGCGGTGAGCACGCCTTTGCAGGATTCGACTGGGCGCCGATACTGCGCCGCGATGCGGCTGGACCCGAGGGCCGTATCACCTACTTCCAGGGCCACCGCGGCACCGTCGACCCGAAGGAGGACCCGGGCAACCTGCGGCGCAAGGGGCTGCTCGAGGTCGGCAGAGTGCAGGGAACGACCAAGGAGGTCTACGTCGTCCGCAAGGGTGAGCGTCGTGTCTTCGATGTCGCGAGCGACCCGCAGGAACAGCACAGCCTGGTTGCCCCCGACAGCGAGGTTTCTGAAGCCCTGCAAGCGTGGCACGAAGAGGTCGAGGCCTGGCTCGAACGCAGCGGCGACGCGCCGCCGCCCGAGATTAGCGAAGAGGACCTGGAGAAGCTGCGCGCCCTCGGCTACCTCGAATGACCGGTGCATCCGATCGGCCGCCGATCCCGCGGGCGGTGCGGCTGCGGGCCCTGCTGCTGGTGGCGGTTCTCGCCGCCGCCTTCGCCGCGGTGCGCTGGACCCCGCTCGCCGGCACGGTCGGCGACGAGCGCCTGGTGGATCTGCTGACCGGCCTCCGCGGCCTGTGGTGGGCGCCGCCGCTGCTGGTGGCCCTGTATGTGATCTTCGCGTGCCTGGCGCTGCCGGCGGCGCCGCTGATGGTGGCGGGCGCCGCCTTCGGTCCCCTCCAGGGCTTTCTCTTCAACATGGCCGGGCTCCTCGCCGGAGCCGCCGCCAGCTATTTCCTGGCCCTCGCGCTCGGCCGCGACTTCGTGGCCCACGTCGCGGGCCGCAGGATGCGGCGTGCCGAGCGGGCCTTCAGGCGCCACGGCTTCTGGCCGCTGGTGCAGACCCGCTTCCTTCCGATCCCTTTCACGGTCGTCAACTTCGGCGCTGCGCTCGCCGGCGTGCCGCCGGCCATGTTCCTGACCGCGGCTCTCGTCGGCCTGGTGCCCTCGACCCTGATCCACAGCGTTTTCATCGCGGTGCTGATCGAGGCCCAGGGGGCCGATCGCTGGCCCCTGCTCGGCCTCTACGGCGTCACCTTCCTGGCCTTCAACCTGGCCATCGGGCTCCCCTGGCTGATCCAACAGCGCCGACGACAGCAGCGCGAGCTCGAGCCCCTGCACGCGCGCGTCGCCCGCCGTCCGGGGGTCGCGCCGCAGGCCCGTGCTGACGGCCGGGCGGGTTCCGGGCTGCGCAACTTCGTTCGCTTCACGCTGAGGTGGCTGGCGGACTTCCGCTGGTCGTTGCGGCGTCTCGCGATCGTGATCGCCTACATGCTGGTACTGCCGCTGGTCGAGCTCTGGGTGTGGGCCGGTCTGGCCGTCGACCACCTGCTGTTCCCTGGCTACCGCCGGCAGCCGGTCGAGAATCCCGTCTTCATCGTCGGCAACTTCCGCTCCGGCACCACCTGCATGCACCGCCTGATGGCTCGCGATCGCCGGCGGTTCGCCACCATGAGCATGTGGCAGATCCTGTTCGCACCCTCCGTCTGCCAGCAGCGGCTGGTGGGCGAAGTGGCCAGGCTGGACCGGCGGCTGGGGCAGCCGCTGCAGCGGCTGCTCGGTCTGGTCGACCGCGACTGGGAGCGCCGCAACCCAATGCACCAGGCCTCGCTCCAGCAGCCGGAGGAGGACGACTACCTGCTGCTCCACATCTGGTCGGCTGTGACCGTCGGTCTCTCCAGCGGCCTCCTCGACGAGGCCGAGCCCTACCGGACCTTCGACCAGGGCCTGCCGGCGGCCGAGCGGCGGCGCATCATGGGCTTCTACCGCCGTTGCGTGCAGCGCTTCCTGTTCGCCGAGGGTGCCGGAACCGGCCGCACCTACCTCGCCAAGAATCCCGCCTTGACGCCAAAGCTGCGCAGCGTGCTCGAGCACTTTCCCGACGCGCGGTTCGTGGTCATGGTTCGAGATCCCCGCCGGACCGTCCCCTCCTTTCTGAGCATGATGCGGATGTCGTGGCGGATCGTCGGCGCCGACCCCGACGACCCGGCCCTCGAGGGATTCCTGCTCGAGATGGCGGACCACTGGTACCGCTACCCCGAGGAGGTGCTCCCGGCGCTGCCCGAGGACCGCTCGGCAATCGTCGTCTACGACGACCTCGTCCGCGACCCGGCAGCCTCCGTGCGCGCGGTCTACGATCGTTTCGGCTTCGAGCTCGATTCGGCCTATGAGGAGGTGCTCGAGGCGGAGACGGAGGCTGCGCGGGCCTATCGCAGCCGCCACCGCTACTCGGCCGACATGCTCGGGCTCGACGCCCACCGGCTCGCCGAGCGTTTTTCAGATGTCATCGAAAGGTACGGCTTCGACCGTGACGCCTCCCCTCCGCCCGATGTCGGCGAGGACGGAGCACGAACCTGAGGTTCTGCCTGCGGATTCCGCCACACGAAGACGCCTTCACACGAGGTCCACGAGGAATGTCTACAACGGAAACCGTCATGGCCTCCGCCGGAACGAGAATCCTCACGATCGTCGCGGCCCTCGGGTTGTCGAGCGGCGGTTGCCGCGGGTCGCAGGAGGCCCTACTGGCGTGGCTCGATGCGACCCAGAGCCACCCCGCCGGGCCTCTCGCCATGGTGGCGGCCTTCGTCGCCAGCGGCTTCGTCGGCGCACCCCTGACGCTGCTGATGGTGCCGACCATCGCCATCTTCGGGCCCGCCGTCGGCAGCCTCATCATCCTCATCGGTTCCACCCTGGCCGGGGCCCTGTTCTTCGAGCTCGGCGCCGGCGGCGCCGGAATCGCACGTCGCCTCGGCCTACCGAACCTCGACCGTAGCCGGCTGGCGCCGCTGCTCGAGAAGAACGGCATCGTCGCCGTCGCCATCGCCCGCAACGTACCCGTCGCCCCCTACCCCGTCGTCAACCTCGCCTTCGGCGCCTCGCCGGTCCGGCTCGTCGATTTCCTGATCGGCAACACCATCGGTCTGGCGCCCTGGATCGCCCTCTACGCGTTCGCCGGCGAGCAACTGCGAGAGCTCGCCCTCGACCCCAGCCCGATCCGGATCGTGGTGGTGGCGCTGTGCTTTGCCGGCATCATCGGCCTGTCGGCGCTGGTGGCTCGCTGGCTCAAGCGCTACGCCGCCGAACCGGCGGTCGAGAGCGAGGCCGAATAGCAGCACCCCGGCTGGAAAAACTACCCACCCGCGTCACAACCACCAAGACACCAAGCCATCACCAACGGCTGTGCCACCGCACTTCCCCAAACGACAGACGAGCCCGGAATACGCGGCGCAGCCGCGCGGCGGCCGAGGGCGGCGGGATGGCGAGCGCGTGCTCTCGGAGGCCCGGAGCCGGAGGACACGCGGGATCGTCGGGGTCGACTTCAGAGCCGTTCGGTGATCCGGTTGTGCTCGTCGAGGATGACGATCTTCGGCCGGAAGCCGTCGGCTTCGTCCTCGTCGAGCTGGGCGTACGAAACGATGATGACGCGGTCGCCCTTGTGGACGAGACGGGCGGCGGCACCATTGAGACAGACCTCGCCAGGTTCTCCGAGGATGACGTAGGTGGTCAGCCGCGCGCCGTTGTCAATGTCGAGCACGTCCACCTTCTCGAATTCGCGCAGTCCGGCGGCCTCGCACAGCTCGGGGTCGATGGCCACCGATCCCGAGTAGTCGAGATCGGCGCCGGTGACGGTGGCGCGGTGGATCTTGGATTTCAGCATCTCGATCTTCATTCGTTCAGCTCCTGGGCGATGCGGACCCCTTCCAGAATCAGGTCGGGATGGATGGTGTCGAAGAGGCCGGTGTCGGCGAACAGGCGGGCGAAGCCGCCGGTGCCGAGAACCACCGGCTCAGAGTTCTTGAAGCACTCGCGGACCAGCCGGTCGCGGATCTCGCGGACCATGCCGAGATGGCCCCAGTAGAGGCCCGACTGGATGCTGTCGACGGTGGAGCGGCCGCACGCCTGCTCGGGCCGGACGATCTCCACCTTGGGCAGCCGCGCGGTGTTCTCCTCCAGCGACCGCATGGCGATGCCGAGGCCGGGCGTGATGGCACCGCCGAGGTACTCCCGGCCGGCGCTCACCGCCTCCACCGTGGTGGCGGTGCCGAAATCGATGATCACGATGTCGCGGTCCGGGTAACGGGCGACCGCTCCGACGGCGCCCGCAATGCGGTCGGCGCCGACCTCGGTCGGGTTCTTGTAACGGATCTTGAGGCCGGTCTTGACCCCGGCCCTGAGGGTGAAGGGCTCGAGGTCGAAATAGCGGCGGCAAGCATTGCCGAGGGAGTGGTTGAGGTCGGGTACCACCGAACAGAAGCCGATCGCCTCCACCTGCTGCGGGTCGTGGCCGTTCTCGCGCACGACCTGACGGAAGAAGACCCCGAGCTCGTCCGACGAGGCGCCGCGCTGGGTGATCTTGCGGAAGCGGGACTTCAGTTCGGCCCCTTCGAAGAGCCCACCGTAGATCTGGGAGTTGCCGACGTCGATGCACAGCCTCACGATCCATCTCCCCCGAGCAGCCGCCACAGCTCGCTCGCCAGCTCGTCCTTGCTGGAAACCTGCGCGACCGCCTCGCCGCCGCGGTAGACGGTCGCCAGGTGCCGCTCAGCGCCGACGTCGACAAGGTCGTTGTGGACCACGAGATCGGCGACGCCGCGGTCGGCAAGCGTCCGCACCTGCCGCAGCCGTGACGCCGGATCCGGGTCGTTTGTGAGCTTGAAGCCGACCACCTTGATCCTGGGGTTGCGCGACCACGCTCGGAGGCTGTCGATCAGCTTGGGGCTGGGCGCGAGCCGGATCACGACGTCGCGGCCGCTGCCGATCTTGCCCTTCTCTCCCGCTTCGACTGTCACGCCGTCCACCTCGAGGGCGTCGACCCGGTAGTCGCCGACCGCGGCCAGGTGGACCACGACGTCCCAGTCGCCGGCACCCAGGTGGTCGTGCAGCAGCTGCTCCAGATCGGCGAAGCTGACGAAGGTGTCGCAGGCCACCGGCAGGTCGCCGAGCGGCGCACGCTCGGCGTGCAGCAGCAGCACCTCGGCGCCGCGCTTCGCGAATGCCTGCGCCAGCACCCCTCCGGTCGCACCGGTCGAGATGTTGCTCAGCCTGCGGACACCGTCCAGCGGTTCCTCGGTGCCCCCGGCGGTGATCACGATCCTCATCCGATCTCCTGGCGGATCAGGGCCGCCACTCGCTCGGGCTCGAGCAGGCGGCCGTAGCCGACGGTGCCGCACGCCAGCCGGCCCTCACCGGTGGGCAGGATGCGGCAACCCCACGCCTCGAGGGTGGCGATCGCCTCCGCCACGGCCGGATGGTCGAACATGTGGCTGTTCATGGCCGGAGCGATCCAGTAGGGCGTGCGGAAGTTGTTGGCGAGGAAAAGGCAGCCGATGAGATCGTCGGCGAGGCCGGCGCGGAGCCGGGTGATGTGATTGGCCGAGGCGGGATACAGCAGCAGCAGGTCCGCCCACTCCGCCAACTCGATGTGCTCGAGGGCGCGGCCGCGCTCGAACACGTCCCGCAGCACCGGCCGACCGGTGAGCCCCTCCAGAGTTGACTCGCCGAGGAAGTAGCGTCCTCCCTCCGACAGCACCGGCTGGACATCGTAGCCGTCCTGGGCGAGCAGCGAGGCGAGGGCGGCGGCCTTGAAGGCGGCGATCGATCCGGAGACCTGCAGCAGCACGTTAGGCTTCGACATTGTCGATCAACCTCACCTTTCCGATGCGCACGGCGGCCAGGATGCGGTCGCCGCGCCGCTCTACGTAATCGACGGCGAAGCCGGCGTCGAGGAGCCTCTCGCGCATTTCGTCCGGCTCGATGCCGCTCGACAGCACACGGTGGAACTTCGGCGCCAGCGCCCGCTCCTCGGCACCCAAGTGGACGTTGCGAGAGCTCATGGCGAGGCCATCGGGCTCGCGCACCACCGGGCACGAAACCACCTCGACGTCTAAGAAGAACGCGTGCGCCATGTCGCGTACCAGCTCGAACTGCTGCCAGTCCTTCTCGCCGAAGTACGCGCGATCCGGCCGCACGACGCCGAAGAGCTTCAGGACCACGGTCAGGACACCGTCGAAGTGGCCGTCGCGGCAGGCACCTTCGAGCTCACGGCTGTGCTCGACCTCGGTCACCCGGAAGCGGTAGTGGTCGGCGTACAGCTCCTCATACGAGGGGTGAACAGCGAGGTCGGCTCCCGCCGCCTCTGCCGCCTTGAGATCGGCGTCGAGGGTGCGCGGGTAGGCGGCGAGATCTGCCGGGTCGTCGTACTGGGTCGGGTTGACGAAGATCGACACTACCACCCGGTCGTTGTCCGCCCTCGCCCGCTCGATCAGGCTCAGGTGGCCGTCGTGCAACGCGCCCATGGTCGGCACGAACCCGATGGCGAGGCCCGCGTCGCGCAGCTCGCGAAGGCGCCTGCGGGCCTCGTCGAGATCGCGGATCAGCTCGATCACGAGTAGCTCTCCTCGCCGTTCGGGAAGGCCCGCGCCGTGACGTCGCGATGGTAGGCCTGAAGCGCCTCGCGGATCAGGGTCGAACCATCCATCCAGGTGCGGACGAACTTCGGCCGGAAGGCGGTGTTGACCCCGAGCAGGTCCTGCAACACCAGCACCTGGCCGTCGACCGCGGCGCCGGCGCCGATGCCGACGGTCGGGATCGCCAGCGTCTTCGTGACCTCCTCGGCCACACCCGCGGGAACCGCCTCGAGCACCAGCGCGAAGCAGCCGGCCTCCTCGAGCTGCCGGCCGTGCTCGAGCAGACGCGCAGCGGCCTCGGCGCCGCGCGCCTGGACCTTGAAGCCGCCGAGCCGGTGCACCGACTGCGGCGTCAGGCCGAGGTGGCCCATCACCGGCACGCCGGACTCCACGAGGTGTCGGATCAACTCCAGGTTGCCCTCGGCGCCCTCGAGCTTGACTGCCTGCGCGCCGGCGCGCATCAGCTTGGCGACGTTGTCCACCGAGGACTCCAGCCCGCGACGGAACGACAGGAACGGCATGTCACCGATCAGGAACTTCTTCGGCGCGCCGCGCCGGACCGCCGCGGTGTGGGCCGCCATGGTGTCGATGTCCACCGGCAGCGTGGTGTCATGGCCGTAGACGACCATCGCGAGACTGTCACCCACCAGCACGCAGTCGATGTCAGTATCGGCGATCAGGGCGGCGCTCCAGGCGTCATAGCACGTCACCATGGAGATCGGCACGCCCTCACGCTTCCGATTGGCAAAGTCCTGCACGATCACGTCCCCACCACCTCCTTCCCGAAGGTCCCGGCAAGGGCCCGGTAGACCTCGCTGTAGGGGTCACCGTCAAGCGCCGCGAGGTCGCGGGCGGCGGTGCCGCGGTCGCCCCGCGCCAGCGAACCGGTGAGGGCCGCGGCGCCGCCGTCGAGGGTGTTGGCGGCGGTGCGCTCGAGGAACGGCCGCAGCACCTCGCGCGGCAGGCCGAGCCGGCCCTCGAAATCCTCGAAGGCCTTGGCCCACAGCAGGGTCGTGAAGTTGCCGGCGAGCACGCACAGCGCGTGATAGAGCGGTTTGAGCCCGGGGTCGATGGTCCACGCGGGGTTGAAAAAACCCGGGAAGATCTCGCCGAAGGACGGTCCGCCGCGCTCGGCGACGAATGGAATCGCACGGTAGTCGTCGAGCGCGTAGGGCTCGGGGCCGAAGGTCATCAGCGGATGGAGGCCGCCGGCGTCGTCGAGAACGAGGCTGCCCGAGAAGTGAATGAGCGTTCGGTCCCCGACCTCGGGGTGCCCGGCGATGAAGGGCTCGAGGGCGTCGTCACTGATCGCGAGCAGGATGACCGTCGCCTCAGCGAGCGCCTCTCCGACCGGCTGCGGCATACCGCGATGCCACTGCATGACCGGCCGGCTCTCGAGCTCGAGATAATGCCTGAGGTGGGTGGCCAGGCGGCCGTGGCCGATCAGGCCGTAGGTGGGTGTCGTCATGTCGGTACCTGTCCTTCAGATCAAGTCCGCTGCAGCTTCACTGCGGGTCTTTCGCGTCACCGTTCAGCGAATCGGTGCGCACCCGCGACGAGCATAGAACAGTTCGCCCCTCATGACAAACTACGCCCCGTCAGCCGTCGAAATTCCCGTGCCGGGGCGGGCCCTCGGCGCCAGCTCGTGTTGCCGCGCACACCGCGCCACCACCCGGCGCTTTGAGATAAGATGGTGCGAATGGGGCGACAGCTCGCCCCGACGCCTGAGCACCGGATGTACCTGTCAGGACTCACTCACCGCGACCGCCTCTTCGACGTCGCAACCCGCTGGCTCGCAGACAACGTGCGGCCCGAAGACGGGCGCATCGTGACCGAGATCTTCGCCTTCGAACGCGCCATCACGGCCCCAGTAGTTCGCGGCTTCGTCGCCGAGCTTTGCCGGATCTGCCACCGGGAGGACCTCTACCTGGAGCGGGTTTCCAGCAAGGACGAGGTGCGCAAGGCGATCGTCGCCGCCGCCACCCACCCTTCGAGCCGCGTTGCTGAGCTCATCGACTGGTACCGCCAGCTCCCCGAGGAGTTCTTCCCGCGCACGCCGGTCAGAATGTCGCTGGTGACGCTGCGAAACGGCAAGCTGGTGGGCATCGTGCGCCGCAAACGGATCCGAAGGGTCGCCGACAAGGTCTCGAGGCGGGTCGCCGAGCAGCTGACGGGAGAGATCGACAATGTCGCCCGGGCCCTCGCGGCGAGCCGGCCCCGCCGCCACGGACCCTTTGACTCCGGCCTGCCCCCGGGGCCGCCGGCTGCGGTCGGCGGGGCCGCGGAACGGTTGGTGGCCGACCGGATCCGATCGGGACGGGTGGTGCTCGACCCCGACCAGCAGCGGGTCGATGATGTGATCGGCGTCAAAATCATCGGGACCCACGAGGAGCTGGCAAAGATCGAGGCCCGGCTGGACTCGGTCGACAACACCTGGCCTTTCCACCGGGAGGTGCACAACGGCTCCTACGTGGGCATCCACCACGTGGTCGACCTCGAGCTGCCCTCCAACGACGGGATCCTCGCCAACATGGAGAACATCGACTGGTCGTTCGCCGCCGGCCGGGGCCTGCCGGTCGACGAGCTCGGGGCGCGGTTTCACGCCTACATCGAGAGCTGCCGGCGCAGCTTCCGGGTCGAGCTCATTCTGACGACCTTCGACGACCTCGTGGAGTCGGAGTTCGGCGTCGGCATCCATGAGCAGCGAATCCTCGACCAGCGCGACCTCGCCGCCGACTACGGACGCATCGCGCGCAACGCCTCCTTCATCATCGAGTACATGCTGCGGATGGCGGTATCGCCCACCGTCGAGATCGAGCAGCTGCCGTTCAAGATCTGGGGCCGCTACATCCGCGACACCGTCGACCACGTCCTGCGGTGCCTCAACGGCGACCCACCCATCGACTGGCTGGTGCCGGAGGAGCACCTCGAAGACCTGATGCCGATCTGATCCGCGAACGCCGCCAAGAACGGCCGCGGTAGCGGTCGGCGGTGGCGGTCGGCGGTCAGCGGTGGCGGTGACGGTGGCAGTGGCGGTGCACGGTGACGGTGGCGGTGGCGGTGGCGGTGACGGCCCCGGTCGCGGATCACGGTCCCGG
>CAZSTH010000097.1:0-15693 GCA_964609835.1 uncultured Thermoanaerobaculia bacterium | reverse complement strand
CCTTTCTCGGAGGTGGTTTTGCACGGTCAACAGCCAGCTCGAGACCGAAGTAGACCTCGGCAGGCGTCGCCCCGCCAAGACCCTGGTGCGGACGGAGGCTCGAGTAGTACTCCAACGCGAGCCGCACGCGCGCCTCGAGGTGGTCGGCCGAGAGGGGAGGCCTTAAGCGCACGCCGAGCAGGTCCTTCAACGTGCGCCAGAAGCGCTCAATGACGGCGATCGAGCCGTACTGGCCGATGGCGCCGAAGCGCTGTCCGATCGAGAGAGCCTGAAGCGTCTCCCGGAAGGCCTTCGCCGTGAACTGCGAGCCCTGATCACTGACGAAGTGGCGCGGCAGGCCGTGGCGGCGCATCGCCCGGTGCAGCACTTCGAGAACCTGTTCCGCGGACGGCTCCCGTCGAAAGACCCCGAACGCCAGCGGGTGCCGCGAGTGAAGGTCGAGAACGACCACGAGCTTGTACACGAAGAGCCCGAGGAACCCCTTGATCTCGGTGAGGTCGGCGGTCCAGATGTGGTTGGGGTACTTCGCTCGGAGGACGCGGGTTTTTCCGGCTGCGCAGCTTGCCGGTCTCGGCGGCCTCGGCGCTTGCCGGTACCGGCGCACGGTCTCGCGGCCGATCTTGAGCCCGGCTCGGGCGAGCATCTGCGCGATCCTCGCGCTGCCTCCGATCCCCAAGGCATCGAGCCTCTGAATGAGACGCACGATCACATCGTCGTAGCCGCGAAGCGGCGGCGTCGCCCTCACCAGTGTGCCGGCCGCTTTTCTGGAGGGCTCCTCCAAGGCCTCGCGCTCCCACCGGCTGATGGTCTGAGGATCGACGAGGAATGCGGCTGCGGTCTCCCTTCGACTCATCCCGTACGAGTGCCTGAGTTCGAGGATGCGGAACCGTTCCTCAGGCCGGTAGTGCTTCCGTTGCCGGGCCGGAAACCGCGCGAGCTTGGCGTGCACGATCTTGTTGATGGCCCGTTCTTTCTCGAGCTCCGTCCGCACCGCCATGTACTCCGCGAACCCGGCGCGGACCGGGTCCCCCTGCCGCCACCATCTCGAAAGCACATGGGCAAGCCCGAGCGCGAGGTGCCTGGAGCACAACAGAAAGAGCCGCAGGGTCTGGGGTGAGAAGCCTTGGGTACCGGAAGCTACGGCGAGGTCGGGGATCGGAAACCGCGTGAATGGCGGCGAGGTCTCGAGCTCTGATTCATCGGGCATCGGAGAATCGTAGTCTGAATCCGAAGAGGCTTTCCTGGCGGAGAGGAAGGGTGGCGTTGTCGTTTACTGGCTTGTGAGGGAATGACCTTCCCTTGCGACGGCGTCAGCGGGTCTGTTCGTAGGCAGTGAGGAAATCGTCTCTGGGAATGCCCGCCTGATTGCAGATCGTGCGGAGGGTTGAGCCCTTGATCTTCGTGTGGTTCGGCATGGTCAACGGGGTGCGGGAGCCGTCGGGGTTGTCGCGGACCATGGCGATGTGATTCCCTTCCCGCACAACCTGGAATCCAAGGGTCTTGAGCGCCTTGATCACGCGCTTCCTGGGCGCGTCGACCGGGAACTTCGGCATCAGATGGCGACGCCGGACTCGGCGACAAACGCCTCGAGGACGGGAGCTTCGGCCTGCAGGATCTCGTCGCCGAAGGTCTCGATGTGGAAGCGGATGGCCGAGCGGACGTCGGCAAGGGCTTCCTCGTAGGTGTCACCCTCACCGACAACGACGCCTTTCAGGCCCAGGGGGTAAGCGACGTACCCGTCGGGGTGCTTCTCCACGATGACTTTGATGTTGGTCATGTCGTTCACCTATTCACGAGTTCTTCCTGTCGCGATCAAGCTCCGCCTGATTATCGCTGGACCGACAGACATCAGATTAGCAGAATCGTGGGGCCACGGGCGCATCCATTGGTGCCGGGTACGGAGTTACGCGGTAATGGTAGGTTGGGTGGAGGCGGTGGCTGGTGCCGTGGACGCCCAGGCTGTTTGTTGAGGGCGGGATCTATCACGTCTACAACCGGTTCGCGAGCGGGGAAGGCGTGTTCGCAGATCCTGAGGCGGCGGTAGATTTTGTCGAGCTGCTTCGGTTCATCGGCACCTTTGGTGGCACCTTTTGGCAGCCGGGACGGCTGCCCCACGATTCCGGATCAGTGCCTTGTGGGGCACGCGTCTCGCGTGCCGTTCGGATCCGGCATCGCAAGATACACAAACCAACCGCGACGACGTCTTCGGATATCATGTTCGAAGTGTTCTACCGGCTCTTCGAGACCCACTTCGACGAGGTCAGGGGCCAGTGGGAGGAGCGCTTCGAGTGGCGGTGCGGGTTTTGGCGCGGCTTCGTCGACGAACAGGTGCGGCGGTACCTGGACTGCGGGCTTTTCGAGAACGGCTTCGCCCGGATCCGGTGTCCGGACTGTGCCGAGGAGTACCTGCTCGCCTTTTCGTGCAAGACGCGCGAGCTGTGCCCGTCGTGCGCGGCCAAGCGGTCGGCGGCGACGGCCTCGTTGCTGGCGGAGGAGGTCTTCGAGGAGGTGGGGCACGCGCAGTGGGTCCTGGAAATCTCATGAAGCGTGCGGGCTAGGTTGTCGTATTACAATGTTTACGAGGATTGATTCGGTCCCAATCGATCATGACAGGAAAATCGAGGCGGAGGTCTACATGCGCAAGGTTGTTCTGGTTCTCGGAATCTGTTTGCTCGCAGCGCCGGCCTGGGCGGGGGGCGCGTACAGCCTCTTCGGATCCTACGCACAAATCACCGACGATGCCGAGGCTCCGGGCGCCGGCGTCCGCTTCACCCTGGGCAGTGGACACTGGGCCGGCGACCTCACGTTCACCTGGTACTCGAAGGAGGACGGAGTGCCCACGATCGCCGGTGTCTCCGACGATCTCCAGGTGATTCCGACCGATCTCGGAGTGCGCTTCTTCACCAATCCCTCTGGGGGCTTCAACCTCTATTTCGGCGGCGGCCTGACCTATTTCTGGACCAATCTCAATGACGGCAGCATTTCGGACGAGCTCGGGCTGCACGGGCTGGTCGGTTTCACGGCCGGCAAGAGCCGGACGAAGTTCTTCGCCGAGGCGAACTACCGTTACGCGGAGTCCGAGGTCTCGTACCGGATCAGCCCCGACCTGGCCGTCGGCGGCGATCTCGAGATCGGCGGATTCGGGGTCAACGCGGGCGTGGTCTGGACCTTCTGACCTCGCCGGGCGTCGTCGCCACCGGTGACAACGATAGGGCCCGGGCAACCCGGGCCCTTCATTCGTCTTCCACGACCACCGCGGTGCCGTAGGCCAGCAGTTCGGCCGCGCCCTGCATCAGCATCGAGGTCATGAAGCGGGTACCTACGACCGCGTTGGCGCCGAGCTCCTCCGCCTCTTCGACCATCCGGTCGAGTGCCTGTTCGCGGGACTCGGCCATCATCTTCGTGTACTCTGCCACCTCGCCACCGACCACGTTACGAAACACGGCAATGATGTCGCGCCCGAGGTGGCGGGCGCGGATGGTGTTGCCGCGCACCAGGCCGAGCGTGCGGACGACGCGCTTTCCGGCGATCCGGTTGTCGGTGACGACGATCATTTCTCCACCTCCCGGTAGCGGTCGGTCCGCGCCGAACGCAGCCGGTCGAGGAGCACCGATCCGAACAGCAGGACGACGGCGCTGACACCGCCGGCCCCCAGCAGGCGCTCCACCAGGCCTTCGCTTCCTCGCCACCAGTGCCAAAGCCCAAAACCGGTCAGGCCGACGGCCCACACGATGGCCACCAGCCACCCCAGTCTTCGCAGGAGCAGGCTCGCCCGGCTCTGCGGTCGCTCGTCCCACTGGTGATCGCTCGGAACCTCGAACTCGGTGGTCATTGCCGCCTCTCGCATCGCTGCGAGCTCCTCGTGGAGCCTCCGGCAGTGGGAGCAGTCCTCGAGGTGAAGACGCACCCTTTGCTCCGCGGCCTGCGTGAGCTCGTCGTCGAGGTGTCCGGAAATCAGGGTCTCGTCGAATGCGGTGGGGCACTGGTCAGTCATCTCTGACCTCCCCGCTGCTGCGCTGTCGTCGGTGCACGGCTTCGCGCAGCATGCGCCGTGCACGGTGGAGCCGCGACATCACTGTACCTCGCGGAATCTTCAGCGTGGCGGCGATCTCGGCGTAGCTGAGGTCCTGGTAATCGCGAAGAACGAGGACCTCGCGGTATCTCGGATCCAGGTGCTGCACACACGCCCACACCATGGCCTGAAGCTGGCGCCGCGCGGTGACCGCCTCCGGGCTCGGCCGGGGGTCGCGCGGCTCGATCGGCAGAGCGTCCTCTCCGTCCGGTTGCAGGGACTCGCTCTTGCGCACCCGTTGCCGGCGCGCGCGGTCGCGGACGAGATTCCGTACGATCCGCAGCAGCCACGGGCGGACCGGTCGCGACGCATCGAAACGGTCCAACGACCGGAAGAAGCGGACCATCGCGTCCTGCGCAACGTCGAGAGCGTCGTCCCGGTTGCCGGTGAGCTGGAGGGCAAAGACGTAGGCCTGCTTGCGGCAGCCGGCGGCCAGCTCCTCCAGCGCCGCCGCCTCACCGCGCTTGGCCAGGATCACGGTATGTGCTTCCGTCGGCGGATTGGCGGCTGCGATCGGGCTGGGTGGAGTAGGGCCGGCCACTGCGATGCTCACGTCTTGTCGTACGCAGCCGCGGGGGGTGTATTCCAGCGCCTCTCGAGCACATCGACCACGAGTTCGTACCCCCGGGCGTCGGCGTCGTCGAAGTGGGCGTGGCGGTGGGAGTCGATGTCGAGCACGCCGATCGGTACGCCCTCGGCGTCGCGGATCGGCACCACGACCTCGGAACGCGAGTTGGCGTCGCAGGGGATGTGGCCCTCGAAGGCGTGCACGTCCTCCACCAACTGGGTGGCATTGCGGTCGATGGCGGCCCAGCACACCCCGGTGTGGCGCTCGAGGACCAGGCAGGCCACCGGACCCTGGTACGCATCGACCACCAGCTCGTCGTCCTTCAGGAAGTAGAAGCCGGTCCATGACACGCCCGGCGTCTTGTGGTGGAGGAGGGCCGCGGCTGTCGCGCACTGCGCCACGCGGTCGTTGGTGGCGGCGACCAGCTCCTCGAACTGATTCGCGACTCGCTGATATCTTTCGAGCTTTCTGTCTCGGCTCAACTCCGCCTCCGTTGGTCGGCAAC
Organism: uncultured Thermoanaerobaculia bacterium; assembly: GCA_964609835.1. GTDB lineage: Bacteria > Acidobacteriota > Thermoanaerobaculia > Thermoanaerobaculales > Sulfomarinibacteraceae > Sulfomarinibacter. Next base: position 10,548 of record CAZSTH010000097.1, on the reverse strand, counting down.
TCCCGCTCGACAACTCCGAATTCCGAACTCTGAATTCCGAATATTCCTCACATCTCCTCCGGCACGGGGATGCCGAGCAACTCCTCCAACAGCACCCGCATCTCACGATCGAAGAGCGTGAACACGGCTCGCCGCAACCGGCGGGAGCGTTCGTCGTCTTCCGCGACCACCGGGTGGGCGTGATAGAGACTGTGGAAGAGCTGCGCGAGGTCGTGTACATGCTGGGCGAGCAGCGAGAACTCGAGCGCGGCGAGGCTCTGCGCCACCACTTCGCGGCGACGGGCGCACTGCAGCACCAGGCCCCACAGATCGTCGCTGATCCGGGCGCCCGCAAGCTCGGCGGCCTCGTCGGCCGACACGCGGCCCTCGCCGCGCCGCTCCGAGAGCTTGGCGAAGATCTTCCTCGCCCGCACCGCCGAGTACTGGAGGTAGGGACCGGTGTCGCCCTCGAAGGCGAGGGCCTCGTCGAAATCGAAGGCGAGGACCCGGCTTCGCGACTGCCTCGCCATCAGGTAGCGCAGCGCGCCGACCGCGATCACGCGTGCGCGGTCGGCAACGTCCTTCGGATCGCCGCTGCCGCCGAGCCGTTGCACGACTGCGTCCTCGGCGGCGTCGGTGAGCACGTCGAGGAACTCGTCGGCCTTGACCCCGATGCCCCTCCGCCCGGACATCTCGATGTAGGCTTTGCGCATCGCCTCGTCGTCGAGGCCGAAGCTGGTCTCGGTGCGGCACTCGATCTCGCGCACCGCGGCGGGCGTCAACGCCACCATCTCGTAGGAGAAGTGGATCGAGCTGTCGGCGGCCTCGGTGTGGCCGAGTACCCGCACCGCCTCTTTGACCACCTTCTGGGGGTAGGCCTGGCGGACGTCGATGACATTGTAGACGCGGTCGGCATTCCCATAGCGGGCATCTTTCACGCCGTCGGCAGCTGCCGATGCGGTCCGCGCCAGCATCCGATCGCCCGCTCCGTAGGCGACGGGCGCCGCGGGCTCCGGTTGCGTCCACCGGGCGAAGGTGCGGTAGCCGAAATCGTGCCTGGTGCCGTTCCGGTCCACGAGCAGCCCAAGCTTCCAGAGCTGGTAGGCGATGTCCTTGGCGGTGTAGGTCACGGTGCCGTTGGAGCGCACCAGGATCTTGTCGGGGTCGTCCATGTCGGCGAACTCCGGGCTCGCCGCCAGCGACATGACCCAGCAGCCCCGATTCTTGCCGCCGTCCTCGAGGCGGATGGCGCGGGCGTCCCGCAGGATCTCGAAGGCCCGCTGCCAGAACCCGAGGTTGAGGATGTCCGACTCGTGGGTCAGCAGGTCGTAGGCGATGCCGAGGCGCGCCATCGTCGCCAGATGGCAGCGGACGTTGCCGTCGGCGACCGCGGCTGCGAGCCCGGCCACCCCCTCGGGGCGGTAGGGCTCGCCGGCGATCACCGAGCCGCGCAGCAGCTGCAGCGACTGCTCGAGGTCGAGCTCGCCGTGACCGCCCTCGATCCAGTGCAGGACCTCGCCCCGGTGATCGGCGAACTCGGGGTCGTCGGTGTAGCGGTTGGTGACCCGCGGGTAGATCTCCCAGCAGAGGTCGTCGAAGTCCGTCGTCGAGGCCGGCGGGACCCCCTCGGCCGGCAGCCGGTCCACCACCCGGGCGATGAGATCGTCGCGGCGGGAGGTCTCCACTCCGAGGCACGCAGCGAGCTCGGTCTCCGGCAGGTAGAGGATGCCAACCACCACGTCGGCCACCTGTACGCCGGTGTCGTCGATGTAGTTCTGCACCTCGACCTCGGAGCCGAGGCTGCGCAGGCAGCGCGCCAGGATGTCGCCGAGCACCGAGTTCCTGAGGTGGCCGATGTGGGCCGCCTTGTTGGGGTTGATGGCCGTGTGCTCGACGATGGTCTTGCCGGTGTCACCGTGTGCGGCCGAGTCACGGCCCTCGAGCAGAGCGATGAGCATCTCGCCGCGCTCGAGGAAGAGGTTGAGGAATCCGGGGCCCGCGATCTCGACTCGCTCCACCCCGGCCGGCCACTGCGCGCTCCCGGCCACCGCCTCGGCAATCTGACGCGGCGCCGTTCGCAGCACTTTTGCCAGGGGCAGCGCGCCCGGCCAGGCCAGGTCGCCGAGCTCGCGCCGCGGCGGCACCTCCAGCACGACCTGCTCGGGCCGGTGGTCGAAGGCCGCCTCGAGGGCGTCCGCGATCGCGTCGGCGGCCTGGATCCTGATCGATTGCAGTGGCATCGGCTCTCCCCCGATCCGAATGCGGATTCTACTGCATCCACGTCCGTTCCAGGGGGATTGCAGTCCCCTTGAAACGGCTCAGAACGAGCCGCCGATTGCGAGGTAGACGCGGTCGCGGCCGCCCTCGGACAGGCCCCATGCGAGGATCGCCGGGCCGAGGAAGGTGTCGGCGCCGACGAAGATGCTGCCGGCTGTGATGACGGTGTCCCATGTGAACGAGGTGTCGTCGAGGAGGAACGCGTTGCCGGCCTCGAGGCTCGCGCCGGCATAGACTTTGACGTTAATCCCCGCAATCTCCAGGTCCACCAGCCGGCGATAGCCGACGATGCGGGCGAGCGCCATGCGGTCGCCGAGCAGCTCTTTGGTCCCGAGCCCGGACAGCCTGAACAGCCCGCCGAGATCGTAGAGATCGAAGAAGCTGGTGACGTCGTCGAGGTTCTCGCCGTACTCGACCGCCGGCAGGATGGTGTTCTCGCCGAAGCTCCACGCGTAGCTGGCTCGGCCCCACCAGCGTTCGAAGTCGTACTCGGTGCCGAGAGCCTCTGACGAGAGTGTGTAGTAGAGATCGACGTTGGCGCCGGCGCGTGGGAAGGCCACCGAATCCTCGGTGTCGATCCGGAATCTCAGCTCGCCGCCGCCCAGCCGCTCGGAGGCGGTGCCGAAGAGCTCCGGAATGCCGATCCGCGCCTCGCCGGTGTTGTCCGAGGTGAACGCGGTCAGGCGCAGCTCGCCCCACCTGCCGAGGAACCTGCCCGCAGCCAACTCAGCACGGGCGTGGGTGAATTCGTACTCGGCGAGTGCCTGGCCCTCGAACCGGATTTCTTGCGTGCCGCGACGGTACTCGAGGGCCGGCTCCGCGAACCAGCGCATGCCCCGGTCGAGGGGCTGATAGAACTCGGTACGCACCGCGGCGACGTTGCCGATCTGGAACAGGGTCTGCCACTCGCCGCCGCGGCGGTTGACCGGGATCATCTGGTGGCGCGCTTGCAGGTGGTAGGTCGCTCCGCCCTCGAAGTCGTCGAGGAAGCCGAAGCCGAGCTGGAGCGCGTTGGGTCCGTGCTCCGGCGGCGGGCTGCGCACGATCAGCTCCCGGGTGCCGGCGTCGGTCTCCTCGATCTCGAACCCGAGGACTCCGAAATAGCGCGTGTTGTAGAGCTCGAGGAGGTCCTCGGTGAGCGAGTCGAGGTCGAACTCTTCGGGAGGGTCGATTCGGAGCGCACGGCGGACCAGCCGGTCATCGACCCGGCTGGTGTTGTCGAATCGCACCTCGTCGATGGTGATCTCGCGGAACGATGGTGGCCTCTGCCGCTCCTCGAACGCGACCCATCTCGAATCGGACGCGGTGAAACGGCGCAGCTCGGCGGCGCGCTCTTTCGCCGCGGCGTGTCCGATGTCGATCGCTTCGGGCATCCGTTCGAAGGCGATGAAGGAGAGGTCGCCGAGCTCGGGAACGATCAGGATGTCGTCCTGGTCGAGCAACTCGGCGTCCCGGTCGCGGTTGTCGGACGTCAACAACTCTGTCAGGTGGCGCAGAACGCTGGCGAAGGAACCGGCCTCGTCCTGCTGGGCCAGGGGACTCGAGATGTCGACCGCGATGATCCGGGTCGCGCCGAGCCGGCGGGCGATGCCCACCGGCAGGTTGGCTGTGACCCCGCCATCCACCAGCCGGCGGCCGTCGAGCTCCACCGGCGGCAGCGCGCCCGGCACCGACATGCTGGCGCGGATGGCGGTGGCCAGGCTCCCGGAGTCGAGCACGACCGCCTCGCCGGTTCCGAGCTCGGCCGCTACCGCGCGGTACGGGATCGCCAGATCGTCGAAGTTTCCGCCGGTCTGCGAAATGGCTTCCACGAAGCTCAGCACCAGCTCGAGGCGCTGGCCTTGGATGACGCCGCTCGGTAGCACCGGGCGGAAGCCGTCAAAGTGCAGGAAGCCGTGTATCATGCGCGGCCGGTCGTCCTGCTTGCGGCGGAAGCTCAGCTGCTCGCGGTCGACCCGGTCGCTGAAGATCTCTCCCCAGTCGATCTGGTCGACCAGGTGCTCGATGTCGTCGGGCGACCAGCCGGCGGCGTAGAGGCCTCCGACGACCGCGCCCATGCTGGTGCCGACCACCATGTCGGGTGCGATCCGGAGCTCCTCGAGCACCCGCAGCACGCCGATGTGGGCCGCACCGCGCGCCCCGCCACCCGACAGCACGAGGACCAGCTTGTCCCCGTCGTCCGGTGGCTCGGCAGCGGCCGTGACCATCGTCGCCATGAGGCAGACCGTGAGAATGCCGAGCAGTGTCGCGTGTCGCATGATCGTGCTCCGCGGAAGCTCGCGTGGGACTCCGCCCGAGGTCGTGTCTGAATCAGGGCTCATCCGAGACCTTGATGATCAGCTTGCCCTCGTGCGACCCGTCGAACAGGCGGTTGATGTTGTCGGGTGCGGTTTCCAGGCCGTCGTACACGTCGACGCGATACTGGAGACGGCCCTCGGCGTGCCACCGCGCCAGCTTGCCGGCCGCTTCTCCGGCGCGATCGAGGTAGTCCATGACGATGAAGCCCTCGACCCGCGCGCGGCGGATCAGGATCATGGGGAAGTTCGCGGGTCCCGGCGGTCGCTCGACGTCGTTGTAGCCCGAGATGAGCCCGCAGATGACGACCCGGGCGCGGTTGTTGATCCAGGCGAGCTCGGCATCGAGGATCTCGCCGCCGACGTTCTCGAAAACCACGTCGATGCCGTCGGGACAGTGCGAGTGGAGCCTGCGGAAGACGTTTTCGGTCTTGTAGTTGATGGCGGAGTCGAAGCCGAGCGCATCGGTGAGCCAGGCGCACTTCGCATCGGTGCCGGCGATGCCGACGACCCGGCAGCCCGCGATCCTGCCCATCTGCCCGACCAGGGAGCCAACCGCACCGGCGGCACCGGACACCACCAGCGTCTCGCCCGATTCCGGCCTGCCGACGTCGAAGAGCCCGAAGTAGGCAGTCAGCCCGACGACGCCCAGAAGGCCGAGGTGGGCCGTCAGCGGCAGCGGGGTCGGAGGAACGATCCGCATGTCCGAGCCGTTGGATATGGTGTAGTCCTGCCAGCCGCCGGTGCCCGACACCAGGTCGCCCTTCGCGAACCGGTCGTTGCGAGACGCCTCGACCACGCCGAGGGTCAGACCACGCATGACCTCGCCGATCTCGACCGGCTCCACATACGAGGGCCCGCCGCTGATCCAGCCGCGGTTGGCAGGATCGAGGGAGAGGTAGATGTTCCGCACCAGCACTTCGCCGTCCCGGATCTCCCGTACGGGCTCCTCGAACCACTCGAAGTCGCCATCCTTGATGAGCCCCTCCGGTCTGGCGGCCAGCCGCCACTGGCGGTTCGTGTGTTGCGTCATCGGTGCCTCCCCTGTGATCGGTGACTCTCTTGTGGTCGTACGGTCCCGCGCGAACGGTCGGTTGTCAAGAGGCGCGCGACCAGGTCTCGAGCAGCGCAACCATCTCGTCGCGGATCCCGGGGCCGGTGCGGGTGTGGTCACCGACGTGCTCCGGCTGTAGCTCGCGGTCGAGCCATACGCCCTCTGCCGGCCCCGGCGGTCGCGCGGCGGCGAGCCAGACGGCAGTGTCCGCGCCCTGCTCGGGGGTCCGCAGAATCGGCCCGAAGATCCGGCGGAAGCCGGGGAGCGAGGTTCTTACGCCCTCGGTATCGACCCATCCCGGGTGCATCACGTGGAACACGATGTCGGGTCCATGCCGTTGGTTCCAGTGGTGGGTGAGCTCGACCTGCGCCCGTTTGTGACGGGCGTAGGCCATGACGCCGTCGTGCGCGGCCGGTTCGGTGATGTTGAGTTCGTCAGGGAGCAGCGCGGTCGAGTACATGCCGCCGGAGCTCATGTTGATCACGAGGCCGCCCGGCCCCAGCAGGCCGTCGGCGATGAGACCCTCGGTGAGGACGTAGTGATTGAGGAGGTTGGTCGCGAAGGACGCTTCGAACCCCTCACCGGTCACAGTGGGCTCATTGAGGAGGACGCCGACGTTGTTGACAAGTACGTCGAATGAAGCGCTGCCGTCGGCGAGCGACGTCACCAGATCGCGGACCTCCCGTCGCAGGGACAGGTCGCACGTCCGGACCTCGACCCTTCCCGGGCCTGTGAGCTCGTTTCGCAGGTCGACGAGCCTGGCCTCGCTGCGAGCCACCGCCGTCACTGTAGCGCCGCGGCCGACCGCCTGAGCCGCGATCGCACGGCCGATGCCGCCGCTGGCTCCGGTCACCAACCAGCGCTGGCTGCCGAAGTCGGCGTCGATCGGTCGACTTCCGAGCCCCTTGTGCTCGAATCCCTTGCGGCTGAACTTCGGCGCGAAGCCGAGGTAGAACCTGAAGCCGGCGACCAGTCGGTTGACCACGGGAACGTGACCCTCAGGACCTCACGGGAGCCCTGTCGGGACCGTAAGCGGCGAATACGCCATGCCGTCAGGCTCGCGGCCTGCGGCCAGCAGGCGAGTGATCTTCCGGTCGTCGAGGTCGATCTCCGCCACGACGTCGGCGTTGGTGTGGGCGACCCAGGCGACGCCGCCGCCGGGGTGCACGACGATGCCGATGGGAACCGAGCTGTCCTCGAAGCGGTCGCCGAAGAGACGGCCCAGGGTGTCGGCGGCCTTCAAATCCTGGGCGATGCGCCCGACCACCTCGCGGCTGCCCGTGTCGATGACCGCCACGTCGCCTGAACGGGCGCAGCTGACGAGCACGTGCCTGCCGTCAGGGGTTGCGGCAGCGCGGATCGGGAACGACGGGCTCGGAATCTCCGCGACGATCTCGAGGCTCTCGGCATCGATGACCGAGATCGTATCAGCGCCGCGGTTGGTGACCCAGATCTCGCTCCCGTCGACCGACGCCGTGATGCCCTCGGCGCCGTCGCCGGTCGGGAGGTTGATCAGCCGTTCGCCCGACTCGAGATCGATGACGCTGACCGAATCGGAGCCGATGTTGGCGACGAACGCGCGGGCACCTTCGTGGGCCACCGCCACCATGTGCGAGATCTCGGCGTCGGTCGGGAACGAGCGCGCCACGTGACCGCCGGCCACGTCGACCTCGATCAGTGCCTGGTTGTCCTCGGCCGTCACCAACGCCCGGCGATCGTCGAGCCAGAGCATGCCGTGCGGTCGGCGATACTCCCCGAGATCGATCGTGTCGACGACCTGGGCCTTCGCGATGTCGATCACGGTGAGCGATGACCCCGGGACCTGACGACCGTAGTTGCCGATGACGGCGATCCGGCTGTCCGGCGACACCGCGGCCTCGTGCGGGCCGTCACCGGTGGGCAGCGTGGCGCGCACCTCGCCCGACGCGAGATCGATCAGGGAGGCCGTCGCCTCGGCTTTGTTCAGAACCACGAGTGTGCCGGAAAGCTCGGTCCCGAAAACCGTCGTCGTTGCGAACGAGGTCATGATGAAGAGGACGGCGCGGGTTAATTTTGCTTTCATGATTTGGTGTAACCACGAGAAGTGCGATTCGATTCTACCCGGCATTCGTAGAGTGCCTGGACGTTGGTGGGTGGGGAGGTTTGAGAGCACTCTGTGCGACTCCGAGCCCTGTGTCTCTGGTTCGATGGTCGGGCACGGAATTGGCACCGGCAGGGGAGGGCGGGTGGCATTCCGAATTCCCATGCCCCGAATTCCGCTTTCTGTCGGCCTTGGCAAACGGATTGCCGGGGAGTACCATGCCCCGGCGCCGGTGGCGGCTCCGTGCCACCGGCTTCACTTCAAGGACGGAGGCGTCGATGGTGGTCGATCTCAACGGACGTTCGTTTCTCAAGCTGCTCGATTTCAATCCGGATGAGATCCGGGAGCTGCTGCGGCTGGCGGCGGAGCTCAAGGCCAAGAAGATGGCCGGGTTTCGCGACCGCCAGCTCGAGAGTCTCAACATCGCGCTGCTGTTCGAAAAGCCCTCGACCCGCACCCGCTGCGCCTTCACCGTCGCCTGCATCGACGAGGGTGCCCACCCCGAATACCTGGGCAAGGGCGACATCCAGCTCGGTAAGAAGGAGTCGGTGGCGGACACGGCCCGGGTCCTCGGTCGGATGTTCGACGGCATTCAGTTCCGCGGCTTCAAGCACTCCACGGTCGAGCAGCTGGCGGAGCACGCGGGGGTTCCGGTCTGGAACGGCCTGACCGACGACTGGCACCCGACCCAGGTGTTGGCCGACGTGCTCACGATCGAGGAGGAGTTCGGGTCTCTCGAGGGGAGGGCCCTCGCCTACGTCGGGGACGGCCGCAACAACGTCGCCAACTCGTTGATGGTGGGCTGCGCGAAGCTCGGCATGAACTGCCGGATCGTGGCCCCCGAGGAGCTGTACCCTGACGCCGATCTGGCGGCCGCCGTCAACGAGATCGCGGCCACCACCGGTGGTTCCCTTCTGGTCACCTCATCGGTGGAGGAGGGCGTGGACGGCGCCAACGCCATCTACACCGACGTGTGGACGTCGATGGGCGAGGAAGACAAGATCGCCGAGCGGATCCGCCTGCTCGCGCCGTACAAGGTGACCGAGAAGATGATGGAGGCCACTGGCAGCGCGGCGACCATCTTCCTTCACTGCCTGCCGGCGTTCCACAATCTGGAGACCGAGGTGGCGCGGCAGCATCCCGACATCCAGGAGGTCGAGGACGCGGTTTTCGAGGGGGCGCAATCGCGGGTCTTCGAACAAGCCGAGAACCGGCTCCACACCATCAAGGCGGTGATGGTGGCGGCGCTCGCCGGCTGAAGGCGTACGGGTCGAGGAGGGACACGACATGAAGAAGGTGGTGGTTTTCGGTGCCGGCCTGGTGGTGCGCGCCCACGTGCGCTACCTCCTCGATCACGGGTTCGGGGTGACGGTGGCCAGCCGCACGGCCCGCAAGGCGGAAGAGATCCTCGATGGCCATTCCAATGGAACTCCGGTGGCCTTCGACATCTCGAAACAGCCGGAGCGGCTCGCCGGGCTCATCGCCGCCCACGATCTTGCAGTCAGCCTGCTGCCATGGCAGTTCCATCCCGAGGTTGCGCGTGCGTGCCTCGCCGAGGGACGCCACATGGTGACCACCTCGTACGTCAAGGACGAGATGTGGGCGCTCGACAGGGAGGCGCGTGACAGGGGCGTGATCCTCTTCAACGAGCTCGGCGTCGACCCCGGCATCGACCACATGACCGCCATGCAGGTGATCGACCGCGTCCACGCCGCTGGCGGCGAGATCACCACCTTCCAGTCCTACTGCGGCGGCCTGCCGGCGCCGGAGGCGAACGACAACCCCTTCGGCTACAAGTTCTCGTGGAGCCCGCGCGGGGTGCTGTTGGCCGGACTCAACAGTGCACGTTTCCGTCGTGGTGGTGACCTCATCGAGGTCCCGGGTGAGGAACTCTTCGACCACGTGCGGCCGGTTTCGGTGACTGTCGAGGGGGAGGAAACGGCGTTCGAGGGCTACCCAAACCGTGACTCCATGCCCTACACCGAAATCTACGGTATCGATCCCCGCGACGTCATGTTCCGCGGCACCCTGCGATTCCCGGGCTGGTGCGAGGCCATGAAGCAGGTGGCGCGGCTCGGGTGGCTGCGCACCGACGAGCTGCACGGTCTCGAAAGAGGGACTTTCGCCGAGCTGACCGCGCGGCTCGCCGGGGTCGAGGGCACCGAAGAACTCCGTCGAAAGGTGGCGGCACGCCTCGGCATCGATGCCGACGGGCCCGAACTGTCCAAGATCGAGTGGCTCGGCCTGCTCGCCGGCGACCCGCTCCCAGCGCCGACGGCACCGGTGGACATCCTGACCGCGCGGATGCTCGAGAAGATGTCCTACGACGGGGGCGAGCGAGACATGCTGGTGTTGCAGCACACCTTCATCGCGGAGTACGGGGACCGCTCGGAAAAGACCACGTCCACCATGATCGACTTTGGCATCCCCGGCGGCGACTCGTCCATGAACCGGACGGTCGGGCTGCCGGCGGCGGTGGCGGTGCGCTTCATCCTCGAGGGGCGTTTCAGTGAGCCCGGGGTGCAGATCCCGGTAATGAGCTCGTTCTACGAACCGGCGCTCGAAGAGCTCGAACGCCTGGGGATTTCCCTCACCGAGAAGATCGAGACGGCGTGAATGGCCCGCCTGCGGGCCAGCTCAGCCGCCCGGCTTCTCCCGTAGGCGGGGCCTTCAGCCCCCGCGACCGCGATCCGCGACCGCGATCCGCGACCGTTGACCGCGACCGCGACCGCGACCGCGATCCGCGACCGCGACCGCGACCGCGATCCGCGACCGCGACCGCGACCGCGACCGTTGACCGCGACCGCGACCGCGACCGCGACCGCGATCCGCGACCGCGATCCGCGACCGCGATCCGCGACCGC
>CAZSTH010000096.1:0-15856 GCA_964609835.1 uncultured Thermoanaerobaculia bacterium | reverse complement strand
GCCACCGCCACCGCCGACCGCTGACCGGACGCGTTGCGTGGCACGCCGATCGTCATCACCAGACGCGGTCGCTCTTGAACCCCGATACAATGCGGCGGCTGAGATGCACGACTACTCGCACGAAAACCCGTTGGTGGCGCCGGAGTCGATTCGGCGGTGGCTCGACGACCTGCCGCGGCCGGTGGTGGTGACCGGCGGCACCGGCTTCATTGGATCACACCTGGTGGAGGCCCTGTGCGCGGCCGGTGTCGAGCCGAGGGTACTGGTTCGTCCCGGCAGGCCGCCGCGCTGGATCGGTGGGGCGCCGGTGACCCGCGTCGAAGGGTCGCTCGACGACCGCCCGGCGCTGTCGCGGCTGGTGGACGGGGCGGGAACGGTATTCCACTTGGCGGGTGTGGTGCGCGGCCGCCGGCCGGACTTCGACACGGGCAACCGCCTTGGCACCGCCAACCTGGTCGCCGAGCTCGACGCGCATGCACCCACCGCGCGCCTGGTCCACGTCTCGTCCCTGGCGGCGGTGGGGCCTTCTCCCGATCCCGACGGCGTCGATCCGGATGCCGAACCGCGCCCGCTGTCGGACTACGGACGGTCCAAGCTCGCCGCCGAACTCGCAGTCCGCGAGCGCGGCGGCTGGTGGGCGGTGGTCCGCCCGCCTGCGGTCTTCGGGCCAAGGGACACTGATGTCTTCGAGTTCTTCCGCATGGCGCACCGCGGGACCGTCGTGCTCCCCTCCAAAGAACGCTGGCTGAGCGTGGCCTGGGTTGGTGACGTTGTGCGGTCGGTGCTCGCAGCGGCGGCCGGCGGCGCACGGTTCATCGCCCACGTCGGCTGGACCGATCCGATGCCGATCGAGGGGCTGGTGCGGGCTCTGTGTGCGGCCGGCGAGGTCCGGGCCCGTGTCGTGCGGGTTCCGCCAGTGGCGGTGGCGGCGGCGGCGTTGGTCGGATCGGGGTTGCGAGCCCTCGGTGTGGCCCCGGCGGCGCTGACGCGTGACAAGGCGCGGGAGCTCGTGGCGCGCCATTGGAGCGCCCGCACCGGCGAGTCGATGCGTGTCCTCGGGGTGGTACCGGAAACCGACTTCGAAGGCGCAGCGAGGATCACCTGGTCGTGGTACCGCGGGCAGGGTTGGCTCGCTCCCTGAGACATCATCTCCTGCTATTATTGCCGCGCCCCGTCGAAGGGCCGACCGAAGGCCCCACGGTGCATCGGAGTGACAGTGGACGTCTTTCAGAAATGTTTTGACTTCAAGCAGGCGGACGCAATCCGCCAGCTCGGTATTTACCCCTACTTCCGAACGATCGAGTCGGGGCAGGACCCGGTCGTGACCATGGACGGGGGGAGGGTGATCATGCTCGGGTCCAACAACTATCTGGGCCTGACCAATCACCCCGAGATCAAGCAGGCCGCGGCGGCGGCGCTCGAAGCCTACGGTACCGGTACCGCCGGCTCGCGCTTCCTCAACGGCACGCTCGACATCCACGTCGAGCTCGAGGAGCGGCTCGCGCAGTTCATGGGCCGGGAGGCGGCGCTGACCTTCTCGACCGGCTTCCAGGTCAACCTGGGTGTCATCTCGAGCCTCGCCGACCGCCGTGATGTTGTGATCCTCGACAGCCTCGATCACGCCTGCATCCTTGACGGTGCCCGCCTGTCGTTCGGTCGCGTCCTGAAGTATCCCCACAACGACATGGAGGCGCTCGAGGAGCGACTGCGGAGCGTTACAGACGGCCAATCGGCGATGATCGTGGTCGACGGCGTGTTCTCGATGGAAGGTGACCTGTGCAACCTGCCGCGACTGGTCGAGCTCAAGGAACGTTACGGCGCGCGGCTGATGATCGATGACGCGCACGGCGTCGGGGTGATGGGCGAGCACGGCCGCGGGACCGCCGAGCACTTCGGCCTCGAGGGATCCATCGATCTCGTGATGGGCACCTTTTCGAAGGCGCTGGCGACTGTCGGAGGTTTCGTGGCGGGAGACCTCCGGATCATCGACTACGTCAAGCACCACGCCCGGTCCCTGATCTTTTCGGCGGCACCGCCGCCGGCTTCGGTGGCATCGGTAATCAAGGCTCTCGAGATCATCGAGCGGGAGCCCGAGCGCCGCCAACAGCTGTGGGAAAACACCGAGTACATGCGCCGCGAGTTCAACGGCCTCGGTTTCGACACCGGTGAGTCGGCGTCTCCGGTGATTCCGCTTGTCGTGGGTGAGGACGCCGCTGCGTTCCGGATGACCATCCGCCTCCAGGAGGAGGGTGTGTTCGCGAACCCGGTCATTAGCCCGGCGGTTCCCCCGGGCAGAGCGATGATGCGGACCTCGTTCATGGCCACGCACACCAGAGACCACCTCGACCGGGCGCTCGAGGCATTTCGTAAGGTCGGTCGCGAGATGGACGTGATTTCGTGAGTGTCTCCCCGGCGCGGGGACGGGCCGATCGCAGTCGGTTCATCAGCTTCCCGTGGAAGGTCTACCGCGGCGACCCTCGCTGGGTGCCGCCGCTGAAGGCTTCGGTCAGGGAGCTGCTCGACAGCGACCGGCACCCGTTCTACGGCGGGGGGCGCAGCGCCGAGATCGAGCTTTTTCTCGCACACGAGGGCGGTGATGTGGTCGGGCGTGTGGCGGCGATTCTCAACCACGCCCACAACAACTTCCACGGCGAGCGCGTCGTCTTCTTCGGTTTCTTCGAGGCCATCGACCGCCCGGACGTGGTGCGCGAGCTGATGTCGGCGGTGGAGGCGTGGGCTGCCGATCGCGGTGCGAACGCCGTGCGCGGTCCGATGAACCCGTCCACCAACTACGATTGCGGGCTCTTGGTGGATGGGTTCGGTCGCCCGCCGGTGGTGATGATGACCTACAACCCGCCGTTCTACCAGCGTCTGATCGAGGGGGCGGGCTACCGCAAGGTGAAGGACCTTTTCGCGTTCATCTCGCCGGTTCACGGCGCCAGCCTGAGGCGTCTGCAGAGGTTGGCCGAGCGAACCCGCAGCCGCAACCCGGGCCTCGAGACCCGCGGCGCGGATCTCACCGACTTCGAGGGTGAGGTCAGGCTGGTCCAGACGATCTACAACCGAGCCTGGGAGCGCAACTGGGGTTTCATCCCCATGTCCGACAGCGAGATCGCGTGGATGGCGGAGGAGCTCAAGCCGCTGGCGCAGACCGACCTCCTGCGATTCGCCTTCCTCGAGGGTGAGCCGGTGGCGTTTCTGCTCACCCTACCCGACTGGAATCCGGTGCTGGCGGACCTCGACGGCTCACCCTGGCGCCATCCTTTTCGCACCCTCAAACACCTGCTCCACAGCAGGCCCGAGACGATGGAGGGGCTGCGTGTCATCACCCTCGGCGTGACCGCGGACCACCGCAAGCGGGGCATCGAGGGCGTCCTGTTGGGGGAGGGGCTGCACAAGGCCCTCGAGATCGGCTACCGGTGGTGCGAGTACTCATGGATCCTCGAGGACAATGAGCTCACCAAGCGCGCGGTCCGTCTGATGGACGGCGAGCGGTACAAGACGTACAGGGTCTACGAAAAACCGATCGCATAAGAGAGATCGCGGCAGATGCCGGATGGAGTCTGCGGCGAAACGCGAGCGGCGATCGACGGTTGATCGCGGACGGTCGCCGGGGTTCGAGCCCAGCCGAGATCATGAGCCCGCATGATTCATGAGGATTTGTTGCGAACGGCGGGAGGCGCAGTGCATGCCGCCGTGCAGGAGAAGACCCGTGAAAAATTCGGGTTTGAGAGCGAAGACGGTATACTCCCGCGCCGGACCTGGGGGACCACGTGCAGAATTCTCGCTTCAACGACAGGTTGGGCAGCGCCGGATGGTGAGGCGAACGTCGACGGCCGAATCGCGTCTGGAACGCTTGAGCGCGGTCCTCGATGGGGCGCGCAGCATGCTGATCATCGTTCAGAACACGCCCGATCCGGATGCCATCGCCGCTGCCGCGGCACTCCGCGAGCTCGCCAACGAACGCCACGAGATCGCGTGCTCGATCGGCCACTCGGGTGCTGTGTGGCGTGCCGAGAACGTCGCGCTCCTCAAGTACCTCGGACTCAAGACCCGCGAGATGTCGGAGATCGACCTCGGCCGTTTCGACCGCCTCGCAATGGTCGACGCACAGCCCGGCGCCGGAAATGTCAGCTTCGACTCCGGTGTGCGCCTCGATGTCGTGATCGACCACCACCCGATTCGCGGCGAAACCCGATCGGCCCGTTTCACCGATGTCCGGAGCCGGTACGGAGCTACCTCGACGATCCTCTACGAGTACCTCAAGGCCGGCTCCATCGACATCGCGCCACCGCTCGCCACGGCCATGGTCTACGGCATTCGATCCGACACCCAGGATCTGGGACGCGAGAGCACCAAGGCCGATCTCGAGGCCTTTCTCGACCTCTACCCGAACGCCAACGCGAGGGTGCTCGGGCGCATCGTGCAGGCTCCGCTGCCGCGCAGCTACTTCTCCAAGCTCCGGGTGGCGCTCGACCATGCGACGGTCTACGGCAGCCGCGTCGTGTCGGACCTCGGACGACTCGACGCGCCGGAGATGGTGGCCGAGGCCGCCGACCTGCTGCTGCGGGCCGATGGCATCGAGTGGGCGATGTGCCTGGCCGCGATCGACGGATGGATCCATCTCAGCCTGCGTACCAGCGGCCGCGACCGGCATGCCGGCCGCATCGCTCGCAACCTCGGCGGGCGGCGCGGTTTCGGTGGCGGTCACCAGGCGCTGGCCGCGGCGCAGATCCCACTGCCCGGCCGCAACCAAAGCCGGCGCCGGCTCGACACCATCATGCACGGGCTCACCAAGCGCTTCCTCAAGGCGACCGGAAACCCCAACGAGCCCGGGGTTCCGCTCTGCTCGTAGCACGCACTGCTCACCACTCCTCGCCCCTGCGGCCTGCGCGATACAGCGATCTGCGCCGTATGCTCGCTCCGGGTGCTCGACGTACTGTCAAGTGAGCCTCTTGCAATATTTACATTCAAAGGCGAGGCGGGGCAGACCCGAGGCGGGGCAGGCCCCGCCACTACAGGGTAATGTCCTTTGTGCGTCGCGCTGCGGCGGAAACGGGCGGGTGCGTACAATGGATCCGCGGAGGCGCGGATGGTTCGACGTGGGTGGTTTCTCGTACTGGCGGGTGTGGTCACGGTTGTCGCGGTCGCGGTGCTGGCGCTCGCCCATCTGCGCCACCGGGCCGCGGACAGCCGCCTGCCCGAACGCGGTTCGCTCGTGGAGGAAATCCCGGGCTGTCCCGCTCGTGTGGAGGTGTTCTTCGACCGCCAGGGAGTGCCCCACGTGCGGACCGAGAGTAGGTCTGCACTGTGGTTCGCCCACGGATACCTGCACGCGCGCGACAGGTTCTTTCAGATGGAGATGTCGCGGCGCGTCGCCACCGGACGCATCGCCGAGCTCTTCGGCCGAGCCGGCCTCGTCAGCGACCGCAAGATGCGCATCCTCAGGCTGGCCGGCACGGCCAGGCGGCAGCTCACGCAGCTGAGTGCCGGCGAGCTCGCAGTCCTCGAATCGTACTCGGCCGGAGTCAACGCGGCCCTCGGTCGTTTCGGCTCCTGGATCGCCCCGGAGATCTGGCTGCTGGGCGTGGAACCCGAAGCGTGGCGGCCGGAGGACTCGCTCGTCGTCGGCCTGATGCTCGAGCTCGAGCTGAGCTGGTCGATGGGTGAGGAGCTCGAACGAGGCCTGCAGCTGACCCGCCTCGGTCGTGATCGTGCGGTCGATCTCTGGGGTTGGACCGCTGCCGAGGCGCTGGCCTGGATTCCGCCGGGGGACGGTGTCCGGCACCCGTTTCGTGATCACGAGCCGATCATGCCGCCGATGGGTGGATTCGGCTCGAACGCCTGGGCGATCGCGCCCGAGAAGAGCGCGAGCGGCCGCGCTCTGTTGGCGTCCGATCCCCACCTCGGGCGCCAGATTCCGGGCACCTTCACCTCGGTCCACCTGGAAGGGCCCGAGACGCACGTGGCAGGGCTCTCGATCGCTGGGGCGCCCGGTGTGGTGATCGGCCACAACGGTGATGTGGCCTGGGGTCTGACGGTGTCCATGCTCGACGATCAGGACCTGTTCGTCGTGACGGTCGATGACACCGGAGGCCGGGAGCTGGTGGAGGGACGGTGGCAGCCGCTGCGGACGGTGACCGAGGATGTTGCCATCCGCTGGCAGGACAATCCCGAGCTCGTCAAGGTGAGGTTGTCGGTGCACGGACCGCTCGTCCGTGAGCAGCGCGACGAGTATCTGGCACTGGCGTGGACGGGTCACCACGGTCCGAGCGTCCTGTCCGCGTTCCTGCGCATGTCCCGGGCGGCAACCGTCGAGGAGCTGGCGTCGGCGTGGGACGGCATGATCGGACCGAGCCTGAACCTCGTCGCGGCGGACACTCGAGGCTCGATCCTCCACCAAGTGGTCGGCAGCGCGCCCGTGAGGCAGCGGGGCGCGGGCAGGTTGCCATCGCCCGGCTCCGATGCGGCGTGGGCATGGAATGATTTTCGTCCGCTCTCGGACCTGCAGTCGATCGATCCGCCGCAGGGGATCCTGGTGGCCGCCAATCACGACCTCTTCGACGAGGGCGATTTTCCCGAGAGCCTGCGCTACGACGCCGAGTTCGCGCCGCCCTGGAGGGCGCGAAGGATTCGCCAGGTGCTGGCGGCGCGCGCGGGCTGGACCACCGCGGACTGCGTCGGGCTCCAGTCGGACGTCGTGTCACTGCGGGCGATCGCGCTGCTCAAGATGCTGCGTCCGCAGCTCGAGCGGCACCGTGGGCCGACGGCCAGGAGGCTGATGTCCTGGGACGGACGGCTGGCGTCGACCTCGGTCGGTGCTGCGCTCTTCGAGAAACTGCTGCTCGAGCTGGGCGAAGCCGTCGGCAACGACGAGGCCTTCAGAGCGGGGCTCTCGTCAACGCCGATCGGACCGCCCGAGCTGCTGCGACTGTTCGCCGGCGGACTCGACGAACGGTGGTGGGACGACGTGGAGACAGCTTCGGCAGAGGGCCGTGATGATGTGGTTGATGCGGTCCTCGATCGGCTCGACGGGCACGCTTCGAACGAACCCTGGGGCAACTTGCACACGGTGAGCTTCATTCACCCGTTGACGCGGTCTTCGGTCGTGGGCCGGCTGCTCTCTGACTCGTGGAATCGCGGCCCGTTCGCCATCGGCGGCGGCAACGATACGGTCAACGCACAATATTGGAGCCGCCGGAGTGCGTTCGAGGTCGCGGCGATTCCTGCGGCGAGGTTCGTCGCCGAGGTCGGGAACTGGGATGAAGCGGTCCTCGTCCTGCCGGTGGGCCAGAGCGGTCGTCCGTGGTCCTCTCACTACTCGAACCAACTGGCGCCGTGGTTGCAGGGTGGCTCCCACACTCTGGCCTTCAGCGCCCCGGAGGTCGAACGCGTCGCCACCGCCCGGCTCTCGATGGTTCCTGCGGCGGGCGGTGCGTGGCCGCGCCCCGATCGGCGTTGAGATGGGCGGGGGGAAGGCACCGGTCCCGGCTCCGGCCAGGGCTATCCTGGCGCTGGTCTGCTGCGGTCCGCAGCTCGAGGTTGGCCTCGCATGCGATGGTCTGCCGGGGCCGTCGCTGGTCCGGCTGGCCGGCGGCAGGCCGAGGTCGGCGCTGCTGCTGGCGGCGGTCGATCTGCTGGTCGAGAACGCCGGCCTGGAGCCTGCCGCGATCGAGGAGGTGGTGGTTTCTCGGGGACCCGGTTCGTTCACCGGCATCCGCGCCGGCCTCGCCTCGGCCGCCGGCTTCGCGGCGGCCGTCGGCTGCTCCTGCCGCGCCTACGATTCGCTGCTGATGCTCGCCGCCCGCTGCCGCGGGCCGGCGACCGTGTGGTGCGCGCAGCCCGGGCGCCGCGGGGAGGCCTACGTGCGGCGGTTCGAGATCGGTGCGTCAGGCCTGCCGGGCCCGGCTGGCGACATCGGAATCGAGGCGGTGGCAGACCTCGCTGACCGGGAGCCGTGGATCGCGGCCGAAGCATTCGATGTCGGCCGCGCCCGGCGCGGCGACAGCGCGCGATCCAGTGCAGAGGCGTTAATCCTCCTGGCCCGGTCGGGGGCCGCAGCCTCGCCTCTGGAACCACTGTACGTCGAAGGGCCCCCGATCGACCGTTCGCGACATGGACGCTGAAACGGGTCACCGCTTCTCGGCGCGGGCCCCGCAGCTAGGCGATGCGAGGTCCCTGTCGGCCGCCGAGGCGGCGTGCTTTTCGGACCCGTGGCCGCCGCAGTTCTTCGTCTCGGAGATTCTCGCCGAAGGGCGGTTTAACCGGCTGCTGGTAGACCCGGCCGGCACGATCGCTGCCTATCTCTTCTGTGCTTGGCAGTTTTTGGACCTCCACGTTCTCAAGGTCGCGACCCTCCCGGACCACCGTCGGCGCGGCCTGTCGACCCGGTTGATGGCGCTCGCCGAGCAGCACACCCTGGAAACCGGCGGGGAGAGTCTGACGTTGGAGGTGCGGACTTCGAACCTGGCGGCCATCGCGATGTACCAGCGGCTCGGCTACCACCGCTGTGGCCGTCGCCGCGGCTACTACCAGGGCGGCGAGGACGCCGTCGTCATGTCCAAGCGCGTTTCGGAGCTCGGGTTCTAGCCCGCATATCTCACCAGCTTCCTGCTGCGGCCGCCGATGCACCGCACCCGGCAGTGCTTTCTCATCTCCGGGTGCTCGACGTACTGTCGAGTACGCCTGCGCACCCGTCGAATCGAAAACCCAACCGGGCACGGCACCTCGGCGACCTCGCGACGAAACCCGGTGAGATATGCGGGCTAGCTCGAGCTGGGAGACGCAGTGTGTGGTTTGGCCATCTTCTCCGGCTGCACCAACCGCTCGAACTCCTCCGCGCTCAACACACCGAGCTCGACAGCCGCCTGCTTGAGGGTCGAACCCTCCGCGTGGGCCTTCTTGGCGACGGCGGCAGCCCTGTCGTAGCCGATCTCGGGGCTGAGGGCGGTCACCAGCATCAGGCTGTTCGCGAGGTAGGCGGCGATTCGGTCGCGATCGGGCTCGATGCCTTCCATGCACTTGTCGGCGAACGAGCGGCAGCTGTCCGCGATCAGAATGGCGGACTGCAGCAGGTTCGCGATGATCACCGGCTTGTAGACGTTGAGCTCGAGGTAGCCCCCGGCCCCGGCGATGGAGATCGTGGTGTCGTTGCCGATGACCTGTGCGGCCACCATCGTCAGTGCTTCGCACTGGGTCGGGTTGACCTTCCCGGGCATGATCGACGAGCCCGGTTCATTGGCGGGTAGGACGAGTTCCGCCAGGCCGGCGCGCGGTCCGGAGCCCATCAGCCGGACGTCGTTGGCAATCTTCAGCAACGCCACGGCGAGCCCCTTGAGAGCGGCGCTGGCAGCCACCAGAGCATCGTGGGCGGCGAGCGCGGCGAAGTAGTTGGGAGCGGCCACGAAGGGGAGCCCGGTCAGATCGGCGATCGCCACTGCGGTCCTGGATCCGAACTCGGGATGGCTGTTGAGCCCGGTCCCGACGGCAGTGCCGCCAATCGCGAGCTCGAAGACGCCGGCGAGGCTCGCCTCGAGGCGCTCGATCCCGGCGGCGAGCTGATGCCCCCAGCCCGAGAACTCCTGGCCGAGAGTCAGAGGCACGGCGTCCATCAGGTGGGTTCGCCCGATCTTGACCACTGAATCGAGCTCGAGGGCCTTGGCCGAAGTGACGTCGCGCAGATGCCGCAGCGCGGGCAGGGTGCGGTGGACCAGAACCTCGGCGGCCGCGATGTGCAGGGCGGTGGGAAAGGTGTCGTTGGAGGACTGCCCGCGGTTGACGTGGTCGTTGGGGTGGACGGGCCGCTTTGAGCCGAGCTCTCCACCCGCCAGCTCGATGGCTCGGTTGGCGATCACCTCGTTGGCGTTCATGTTGGTCTGGGTGCCGCTTCCGGTCTGCCAGACGACGAGCGGGAAGTGGTCGTCGAGGTCGCCGTCCACGACCTCCCGGGCGGCCCGTGCGACCAGCTCGGCCAAGTTCTCGTCGAGCTCTCCGATGGCTGCATTGGTGCGGGCTGCGGCGAGCTTGAGCAGGCCGAAGGCACGAATCACCTCGCGCGGCATGCGTTCGGACCCGATCTCGAAGTTGACCAGCGAGCGTGCGGTCTGTGCTCCCCAATAGGCGTCGATGGGCACCTCGACCTCGCCCATGGTGTCGGACTCAGTTCTGCTGTTTCGCATCAGCACACCTCCCGTTGTCTGTGTCGAGAGTAACCCTTCGCGTCCGGAAACCGTTCCGTATGAGTACGATCTGAGAATCGAAGTGTAAAAGTTGTAGAATGAAGTCATGGGGTTGCTCGGAGAGATGCTCGTCGAGCGGGGCTCGATCTCCGCGGACCAGCTGCGGGCCGGCCTCGCCGCGTGCCGCCGCGGCGGTGCCCGCCTCGGCACCTACCTCGTCGACTACGGGTTCATCGACGAGAGGGAGCTGCTGGAGACCCTCGCCGAACAGCAGGGCGTCCCGCATGTCTCCGAGCACATACTGCTCGAGTTGATCCAGACCGTTGATGCCGATCTCCTGCCGGCGTCCATGATCCGGCGCCTTCGGGCGGTCCCGTTCCGTCAGGTGGAGGACCGGCTGCAGGTGGCCATGAGTACCCCCGGTGACGCCCGCCTCATCGACCGGATCGCCAACTTCACCCAGCTTCACGTCGAGCCGTTCGTCGCCTCGGACCGCACGATCGATCGTGCAATCGAAAAGATCAAGAACGGCAGGCCGCGGACGCCGCGCGTTCCGGAGGCCGTGCGCGAGACCGATCTGCTGACCGACGTCGTGGCGTCCGAAAGGGATGTCCACGAGTGGGACGACCTCTGGTCGTCGCGCGTGCGACCGCGGGCGCTGCTCTGCCAGCGCAGCCGCCCGCGAGCCGCGGGCATGGTGTTCGTTGCCGATTTCCCGTCGCTGGTGCCGTCCGGCTCCGAGGGCGCCAAGCCGCGTGGCTCGGTCACCAGCGCCACCGACCTCCTGGAGCTGTTGCGCGGAGCGACGACGGCACGGCAGATCGGAGAGATCCTGGTTCACTTCGCCTCTCAGCGTCTCGACAGGGTGTGTCTGTTCGCGGTCCACCACGGTAAGATCTCGGGCTGGATGAGCCGCGGCTTGCCGTCGGACGCCGACGACATCCGCGCGTTTTCGATTCACGGTGACGTGCCGTCGCTGTTCTGGGCGCTGCGTGACGAGGATCGGTTTGCCGGCGCCGTGGAGCACGGGCCGGTCAATGACGACCTGCTGAGGCTCTTCGGACAGCCGGAGCCGGTCGAGGTGTATCTCGTCCCGCTGCCCATGAACGGCCGCAACAAGGGCTTCCTGCTCGGCGACGTGCCGACGCGGACGGTGCCGGCGCCGATTCAGGACGAGCTCGCCGCGGCCGGCAGGGCGGCCGGCGAAGCCCTCGCGGCGGTCCTCCGGGGGCGCGTCTGAGCGCCGCTGCTGCGCCGCCGCGCAGTAGAAGACTCATCAGCAATGCGGGTTAAGATGGGTCCATGAAACGGCTGGGGGAGATTCTCCTCGAGCGCGGCGCGATCGCCATCGCCGAGCTCCACACCGGGCTGGAGGCCTGCCACCACAACGGAGGTCGACTCGGCACCCAGCTCCTCAGGTTCGGTTTCGTGGATGAGCACGCGCTGCTCGAGGCCCTGTCCGAGCAGCTGGGCGTGCCGTCGGTATCGACCGCCACCCTGCGGCGGGCACCGGACGCGCTGCGCAAAATCATCCCGACCGATGTCGCACGCCGGTTGCAGGTGGTGGTCTTCGTCCGCAAGGGCAGCAGTCTCGGCGTCGCGATGACCAATCCCCGCAACCCGGCCGTGACCGAGGAGATCGTGAGCTACGTGGGACTCGACATGACTCCCTACGTGGCGACGGAGGCGGGGATTTTGGCAGCGCTCACGGACCTCGACGGAGGGCATCCGAACGCCGCCGAACGGCCGCAGCCGGGCTTCGTCGATCCCGGCAACGAGTGGAGGACCCTGTGGGCTCCGCCGCAGCTTCGCCCGTCAGCCCTGATTCGTCGCCACCATCACCGCTCGGACGATCAGCCGGCGATCGCAGCCTCGTTTCCGGCGCTGGTCCCGGTGCCCGACGGCGGCTCGTTTTCGGATGCCTCCTCGATCGATGCGCGTGTCTTCAACGTGCTGCTGCGCGACGCCGAGCACCGCGACGAGATCGGCGCCCTGCTGCTGCGCCGGGTTTCCTCCCTGCTCGAACGCTGCTACCTGCTGGCGTTGCACTCGGGACGCCTGGTTGGCTGGCTGGGCCGTGGGCCGGGAGTCGTGGTCGACGACCTGCAAACGCTGTCTGCGCCCGCCGACGGGCCGTCGATCCTCGGCAAGGTTGACGACAGGGAATCCTACTGCGGACCGATCCCCGCCGGACCGGTCGATGACCTGATCCTCGAGGCCTTCGGGGATCCACCGCCGGCCGAGGTCGTCATCCTGCCATTGCTGGTCAAGAATCGGGTCGTCGCCTATCTGTTCGGTGAGACACCCGCAAACGGGCTGTCACCCGAGCTCTTGCGTGAGCTGCAGACCGCCCTCGCCAAAGCCGGACTGGCAATCGAGATCCTGATCATGAAACGGAAGATTCTCGCGTAGGTCGAGGACCGGCGGCTCCGATTTGTCAGCCTGCCTCCGGACCGGGGTCCGATGAATTGGAGACTGTGGTGCTCACGCAGGCGTATAATTTCTCTCCGGAGGTGCGAATGCTTCAAGAGGCGAGCTACACGGAGACCTTTGTCGAGTTAATCCGGCGGGCCTCGACCGACCTTCCGGCGGACGTTGTGGAAGCGCTCGAGGCGGGCAAGAACACCGAGGGTGACGGCCTCGCCGGGATCGCCCTCGGCACGATCCTCAACAACGTCGAGATGGCGCGAGATTCGTCGGCGCCGATCTGCCAGGACACCGGCACGCCGGTGGTGTGGATCCACCACCCCGCCGGCATGAGCACGCGTGCCCTCGAGTCGGATTTCACCGCGGCAGTGCGGGAGGCGACCGCGCAGAAGTACCTTCGGCCGAACGCCGTCAACACTTTGACCGGGAGCAACACCGGTGACGGCGCCGGCCGCGGCATTCCGTTCGTCCACTTCTCCGAGTGGGACGACGACCGCATCGAAGTGCGGATGATCCTGAAGGGCGGCGGATCGGAGAACGTCGGCACCCAGTACAAGCTGCCCGAGAGTCGGCTCGGTGCGGGCCGCGACCTCGAGGGCGTGCGCCGGGTCGTGCTCGATGCCGTGGTGGAGGCGCAGGGCAAGGGGTGCGCGCCCGGCATCCTCGGCGTCTGCATCGGCGGCGACCGAGTCTCCGGCTTCGAAGCCTCCAAGCGCCAGCTGCTGCGCCCACTCGGCGACACCAACCCGGAGCCCGAGCTCGCGGCCCTCGAGGAGCGCCTGCTGCGCGAGGGCAACGAGCTCGGCATCGGACCGATGGGCTTCGGCGGCAGCACCACTCTGCTCGGTGTCAAGGTCGGGGTACTCGACCGGCTCCCCGCGTGCTACTTCGTGACCATCTCGTACATGTGCTGGGCGAGCCGCAAGGCCGGCGTCAGCATCGACAGGGAGGGAGAGGCGACATGGCTGAGTTGAAGCTGCCGGTCGAAGCAGGGGCGATCCGTGCGCTGCGCACCGGGGACTTCGTCGAGTTGACCGGGCGCATGATCACCGGCCGCGACGCGGCCCATAAGTGGCTGATGGAGGACTTTCGCGACGAGGTCGCGCCGTACATGGAAGGCACGGTGATCTATCACTGCGGCCCCGTGGTGGCGACCAACGACGACGGAAGCTACGACTTCGTCGCGGCTGGTCCGACCACGTCGATCCGTGAGGAGCCGTACCAGGCGGACGTGATCGGCCGCTACGGCTTGCGCGGCGTGATCGGGAAGGGTGGAATGGGCGGGAAGACCCTGGACGGGCTGGCCGAGCACGGGGCGGTCTACCTCCACGCCGTGGGCGGTGCCGCCCAGGTGCTGGCGCGCGCGATCCCGCGCGTCGAGCGGGTCTTCATGCTCGAGGAGTTCGGCGTGCCGGAGGCGCTGTGGGTCATCGAGGTCGAGCGTTTTCCGGTGATGGTGACGATGGACTCCCACGGAGGTTCCATTCACGACGAGGTGGAAGCCCGGTCCCGGTCCAAGCTGCAGGAGCTCCTCGAATCCTCGGCCTGATCAGGCGCGCAGCAACGTTCGCGAGCCGCCCAACGGGCGCCCCGGCCGGGTTCAGCCTCGTGGAGGCGCTCGCAGCGCTGACGATTTTCGGCCTGGCGGTCATCGTGGCGGCCGGTTTTCTCGACGCCCACATGACCGCCGCTCGCCGTCTGGAAGCGCGGGCTGAGCTGGTGCGCGCCACCGAGCGGGTGCTCGAGAGCGCCCGTGGCGGCGCCGTACCGCTGGTCTCAGGCGCGGTGCCGGTCGACGAGCTCGGCACCGTGTCGTCAATCGAAGTGACGACCTCGGTCGAGGTCGCGCCGCGCTCGATCCCGGGTCTGTTCGAGGTCCGTGCCGAGGCGCGGGCAACCGTCCGCGGCGAGGAGATGGTGGTGTCGATCGCGACCCAGGTATGGCGGCCGTGACCGGCGGCTGCGGCGGTTGCCGCCGAAAGGCCGAGCGGGGCACGACGCTGGTGGAGCTGCTGGTCGTGCTGGCTCTGCTGGCGGCGATGGTGTTGCTGGCATCCGAGCTGGTGGTCCAGTCGATGCGCCTTCTCGGCACGGTCGGCCGTTCGATGCGCAATCCTCTCGTGGTGCACGTGACCGGCCGCATCCGCAACGACGTCCAGGGCGCGCTGGCCGTGGTCAAACCGGTGGAGGAGTGGGAGGACGGTCCGCTGGTGCTGCGCACCCGCGACAACCGGCTGCTCGAGCTCGACGCCGCCGGCGGCATCCTGGTGCGGCGCACCACGACCCTCGACGAGCTCGTCATCGAGGAGCGGGTGCTGTTGCGCGGCGTCACCGCGTGGTGGTGGCGGTGCCCCGAAAAGGCGGTGGTCGACCTGCGCATCGCCTACCTCGTCAACCCCGGTAGCGAGCGTGCGTTGACGCCGGCGGTCGGATATGGAGGAGAGCGGCAAACCGAACGGCTGCGCTTCGCACTCCGCGGAGCCGGCGGAGGGGCGAGATGGTGACCGGGCGGGACCGGGAGCGGGGAGTGGCGCTGGTCTTCGCTCTCGCCACCCTGACCCTGCTGGCGGTGACGATCGCGGCTGTGGCCGGCGAGTTGCGGTCGCGCGGCGCAGCGGTGTCGATCGACGAGCGGTCGGTGCGGGCGGCGGCCCTGTGCGATGCGGCGATCGCGGAGACGCTTGCCGAAATCGCGGACGGCGGCGCGGCGTTCCGTGGCATTGGCGAACGGGCGTTCGGCGGGGGCGGGATCGCGAGCACGGTGCGGCCGCTCGGTGAGTGGGAGGTGGAAGTGACAGCCGTCGGGCGGCAGGGAGACTGGCAGATGACGGCTCGCCTGCGGGTGCTGATCCACGGTGCCCCGCGCGTTCAGTGGTGGCAACGAACGCAGGGCCCGGCGCAGGACGCCCTCATTCCCGAATAGTCCCCATTCCCATTTCCATCCCCATTTCCATCCTCATCCCGATCCCGATCCCCGATCACCCCGCATCCGAGTCCGCCGCCCGCCACCGTCACCCGCCACCGCGTCCGCGATCCGTGATCCGCGACCGCGACCGTGGCCGCGACCGGGGCCGCGACCGCGACCGTGGACCGCGATCCGCGCCAGCGTCCGCGATCCGCGACCGTGAACCGCGACCGCCGACCGCGACCGCCACCGGGACCGCGTCCGCGATCCGCGACCGTGAACCGCGACCGCGACCGCCACCGCCACCGTTGACCGCCACCGCTGACCGCCACCGCCACCGTTCACC
>CAZSTH010000095.1:0-16059 GCA_964609835.1 uncultured Thermoanaerobaculia bacterium | reverse complement strand
GGAAGGCCTTCCAGATCCCCCCCAGCCCGGTACCGCCGCCGGTCGGGTAGAGGATCCAGTCGGGGAGATCGTCTGCACCGAAGCTCTCGAATATCTCGAAGCCCATGGTCTTCTTGCCCTCGAGGCGTCCCGGCTCGAAGAAGGTGGACATGTCGACCAACTCGCCGCTTTCCAGCTCGCGGGCATAGGTCTCTCGCATGATCCGCCCGGCTTCGGCGATGTTGTCGCCGGCGAAGCGGACCTCGGCGCCGAAGAACTCGGCCTCCTGGTGGTAGACGTTGCCCTGGTAGCCCTCGGGCATGTAGATCAGGCAGCCCGGCAGGTAGAGGCGGGTGGAGAACAGCGCCGAGGCGACGCCGGCGTTGCCCTGGGTCGGCAGGCAGAAGCGCTTCGCGCCGCAGGCGGCACCGAGCGCGATGCCGACCGAGAGCCCGCGGTCCTTGAAGCTGCCGGACGGGTTCGAGCCTTCGTTCTTGAGGTAGAGGTCGACGCCGTTCATGCCGCCGAGCGCCTCGTGGCGGACCGCACGGGTGAGGCCGACGTCCGGTGCGTAGCGCCACGGCATCCCAAGCACCGGCAGCAGCGCCCCGTAGCGCCAGATCCCGGGCCCTTTGCCCCAATCCTCAGCGTCGAGACGCTCCCTGATGGTCACCAGATCGTAGACCACGATCAGCGGACGGCCCGGAGGCGGACAGCACGAGCAGAGTCCTATCGGTCTGCGGTAATCCTTGGGGTCGTACGCCCGGCCGGTGATCGAGCACACGATCTTGTCGATGTCGGGGTTCAGGTGGATCGCGCCTTCGGAGTCAGTCATGCGGGAGCCTCACTCGGAGTGTAGCGCGTATCTCCACCGCCGTGTGTGCCGAAACGGCAGTCAGCTCCCCTCGATCTCGATCCCGTTGCCGTTCCCGGGAGCGTGTTCACGGTGCCGCGAGTCATCGGGGGCAGGAACGAAATCGGACTCGGTCGACTGCAACCTCACTCCATCTCCATCTCCATCAGCTCGAAGGGGTTGGTAGCCGCGGAGTAGCTGGCCTCCAGACGCTCACGAAACGGAGCGAGGCCGCTCGCCATGACCTCGGGAAGGCCATCCTGCCAGGGTATGCGGCCGGGATCCGCCGCCACCAACGCCAGCTCCTTCTCGACCGCACCGCGGACCGCGGCGAGCTCCGTGCGGTCCGAGATCGCCGCGCGGAGGTTGTCGAGCATCGCCGTCACGTCGCGCCGCAGCTCCCCAATCAGCCGCTCCGGCTCGGGTCCGCCGCCGAAACGGACCCGCACACCGCGATCGCCCTCCGACCGCCCGGCCATCGCCACGTGCAGCATGGACTCGTCGGCGGGGTGGCCGAGCCAGGCGTGGTAACAGAGCCAGTAGATCCAGGTGTACTCGCCGCGGCCCATCCCGTGCTCGAGCAGCGCCTGATTACGGGCGGCGGCAAAGGTCACCATCCGCGGCGCGAGCGACAGGCCCGCCCGCACGATCGCGAAACCACCGCCCTCACGCCCGTGCTCCGCGATCGCCAAGACCGGCTCCGCCAGGGCCTCGCGCTCGTCGGCGAGAGCGCCGCGGACCGCGAGAAAGAGCTCGAGGCGGTCTGCAGGCAGCGTCGGCGGCGGCACGAAGTTGCCGATCTGACCGAAGGCCCGCTCGAGTTCCGCCGTGGTCGCGGCGGCCGTTTCGGCCTCTTCCATGGTCGTGCTCACCCAGCTGTAACCGAGCCACCCCAGCCCGGCCGCCAGGACCAACAGCACGACGCAGCCGATGCCGCAGCCAGAGAGGATCTTGGCGGACGTGGAAGCCATGATCAGTCCTCTGCCACCGCCCGGAACTCGGACTCCTCGAGGATCGTCAACCCCGCCGCCGCGATACCGACCGGGAAGAACCCGAAGACGGCGAAGATGTCGAGGATCCCGGCCACGGTCGATTTCGATGTCTCCGCCATGCACGCCTCCCCCGGAGGTCATGACTGTACCCCTAAATACGCCGACCGCGATGGAATTGTTCCGAGACGACCCCCCGATCTTTGAGCCGCAGAGCCAAAGAGCAGACAGCGTGTTTCGTAATCCCCCCCACCCACACACGTCGCAAACACGAGGACACCAAGGCACGAAGTCCTCACCACGTTCTCGTGAACCTCCTACGGACGGCAAGGACATTCGAATCATCGAGAACCTCTCCGGACAGCGATGACCATTCCGAGGTCAAAGAAGACCTTCGTGCATTTTTTGTGTCTCTGAGGCTTCGTGGTTGCGACGACAGATTCCCTCTGTGTCCTCCGTGCCTCTGCGGTTCAGTTCGCCGGGCACGGGATCGTGCAGAGTCACGTCGAACCGGGCCTGCAGTCTCGGGTATCGTGAGTCGCCATGTCGAAGGAGGAGATCACGACCGAGGCCAACGCGATTCTGGTCGGCCAGAACCTTGGCGCCGGCCGTCCCGACCGCGCCGAGGCCTCGGTGTGGCGGGCGGGCCTCTACAACACTCTCTTCCTGCTCGCGGAGCCGAAGGTCGTCCGCTACGGCGTCAGTTGCCTGGTCTGGGTTTCCGTCGGCTACTCCTTCTACGCCTGGGGCATGGTTCTGGTGCAGGGCTTCAACGGCGCCGGCGACACCTCTACACCAACTCTGATCAACCTCTTCTGCTACTGGCTGTTCCAGCTTCCGCTGGCGTTTACCCTCGCGCTCGGTCTTTCGCTCGGGCCGACCGGGGTCTTTGTCGCGATCACGGTCGCCGAATCGCTGATCGCGGTCGTGGGGGTGCTCGTCTTTCGGCGGGGGCTTTGGAAGACGCGGGTGGTGTGAAGAGATATCGGATTGAATTCACACTTACGGTTCCATCCAAGACCAACTGATAATTGAACCCATCCAACATCTACCTGATGGACCCTTGACATCAACAACAGCGAGGCGTATCGTCCCTGTCCGTGCACTGACTGACCGGTCGGTCGGAAATGGAAGTGAGACGTGGTTTCCCTCGAAGCGGAACGCGGCGCGAAACGGCCGCTGCTCGTCGAAGCGGCGGCGGGGGTCTTCGCCGAGAAGGGCTACGCCTCGACCCGGGTGGCCGACATCGCGGCCCGCGCGGGGGTCGGCAAGGGAACCGTCTACGAGTACTTCGCCTCCAAGGAGGAGTTGTTGTTCGCGGTCTTCGAATCCATCAATCAGGACGTTGCCGCGCGCATGGACGCCGCCGTCGCGAAGGGCGGATCGAGCGGGGAGCAGCTGCAGCGCCTGCTGCGCATCGGCGCCGAGGTGGCCGCCGAGCAGCACGAGGTGCAGCCGGTCGTGCTCGACTTCTGGGCCGCCTCGCGCGGCAAGGGCTTCGAGGAGAAGTACCGCGAGAAGGTGGTGGAAAGCTACACCTTCTTCAGTTCGATGGTTTCCGAATTCCTCCGTGCGGGACAGCGCCGCGGGGAGTTCCGGGACGACGTCGACGTCGAGGCGCTGGCGACGATGGTGGTGGCGGCGGTGGACGGACTCGGCATCCAGCTCTACTTCGATCCGTCGATCGACCCCTACCGGGTGACCGGCGCCCTCGGCCGCCTGCTGCACGTGAGCTTGGAAAGGGGCTCCGCATGAGCCGCCGGCAACCGGGAGTGCTTCGAACCGCAGCAACGATACGACGGAGGGTGAGAATGACACGCACGATCCGATGGGCCTGTGCGGCACTGGTCGCGTCGTGGATCACCGCCACATGCGCCGCAGCCGGCCAGGCCGACGGAAGATGGACGCTCAAGGAGCTGGTCCTGGAGGCCATCCGGACCCACGAGGCGGTGCAGGTCGCCGACAGCCGGATCCGGCGTGCGCAGGCCGACATCGGGCTGGTCTCGTCGGCCCTGCTGCCGCGGCTCGACCTCAGCGGAAACTACACCTTCTGGGCCGACGAGCAGGTGATCGAGCTGTCGCCCGAGGAGAGCTTCGTGATCCGCCCGTCCGAGGACTGGAGCGTCAGCGCCGACCTCCGGCAGACGCTGTTCTACGGCCTCCGCGACTGGCGGGCGCGCGACATCGCCAGGCTCAACCGCGACATCGCCGAGCTCGACCGCTCGGTGGCGATCAGCGACCTCACCCTCGAGGTGGCGGCGGCGTTCTACGAGGCGCTGGCGCTCGAAGAGGGGGTCGAGGTGCGCGAGACCGCGCTCGAGGAGAACCGCAAACAGCTCGAGGTGGCCGACCGGCGGTTCGAGGTCGGCGAGATCGCCATCGCCGGCGTCGCCCGCTTCCGCGCCGAGGTGGCGGCCGCCCGGCAGGCGCTGGTGGTGGCCGAAGGCCAGGCCGATCTGGCCCGCAACCGGCTCGCCCGCCTCGCCGGCGTCGACCGCATCGAGGAGCTGATCGAGCCCGGACCGGTCCCGACACCGGCAGGCGACCAAAACGACCTGATCGCGGCGGCACTCGAACAGCGGCTCGAGATGCGGACCCTGATGAACCAGCTCGAGGCCGCCGGTCTTTTCGTCAAGGTCGAGCGCGGCGGCTGGTACCCCGAGCTCGAGGCCGCGGCCCAGTACTTTCAGCAGAAGGCCGGCTTCCCGGCCAACGACTGGCTGTCGCTGTCGCTGATCCTCAAAGTGCCGGTCTACGATGGCGGCCTGACCAAGGCACGGGTGGCCAGAGCCAAGGAGGACCTGCGCGAGGTCGAGCTTCTGGAGCAGACCGTGCGCCGCCGGATCTCCGACCAGGTGGACTCGTCCTACATCGCGCTGGCGGCTGCCGACGCAGTGCTCGAGGCCGCCGTCGAGCGCAACCAGGCGTCGCGCCTCGCCTTCCAGCAGGTCGACCGGGCCTACCGGGTCGGCGAGTTGTCCACCCTCGACCTGCTCGATGCCACAACCGAGGCCACCGATGCCGAGACCGCACAGATCTTGGCGCGCGCCCAACGCCAGTACCAGGCCATCTTCCTCCGCTATGCGGTCGGCTTGCAGCCGCTGCCGGATCTCGATTTCCGCGCCATGAGCGAAGCGGACCCCCAGGAGAACTGATATGCGTAGACACCCTCACCACCGCCTCGAGGCCCTCGCGTTGATCGCCGCGGCCGCGACCTTGATCGGCTGCCACGGCGCGGACGGCGAGGACCCGGCAACCTCCGCGCAGAAGCTCGAGCAGGCCCTGGCGCCCCGGGAGGTCACCCTCGTCACCCCCGAGGTGCGCGAGGAGCAACCATCCATCGACCTGGTCGGGGACATCCGCCCCTTCGACACCGTCACCATCTCGTCGGAGGTGGCCGGCAAGGTCGACCGCGTGCTGGTCGAGGTCGGCGACCGGGTGGCTGCCGGCACGGCCCTGGCCGAAGTGGACCGCGAAACTCACCTGATCCTCCTCGACCAGGCGCGGGCGAACCGAGCGGCCGCCGCCGCCGATCTCGAGCTCGCCACCAAAGAGCTGGAACGCAAGCGCGATCTGCGTTCCGACGAGACCATTCCCCAGTCCGAGCTCGACCGCGCCGTCGCCGGCCACGAGCTGGCGACTGCCAACTTCGCCGCCGCCGAGGCGGCCGTGGCCCTCGCGGAGCGCAACTACGATCGCAGCGTCGTCCGCGCCCCCGCTGCCGGCGCGATCACGAAGCGGCACGCGGTGGCCGGCCAGTGGGCCGAGATCGGGGCCGGGCTGCTCGAGCTCGCGATCGGCAACAGGGTCAAGGTGGCGGCGCGGGTCCCCTCTCGGTGGGCGCCGGTGCTCGCCGGGCTCGAGACCTTCAGCTTCGCCATCGGCACCGCGGAGCAGCCGCGAACCGCGAGCGTCTACAGCGTGCAACCGGTGGTCGAGGAGGCGAGCCGCTCCTTCGAGCTCGTCGGCACCGCGGCCAACGACGGCTCGATGAAGCCCGGAATGTTCGCCAACCTGACCCTGGTCTCCCCGACAGCCGAGCGCGCTTTGTGGCTGCCGGTGTCGGCGATCTCCACCTCCGACCTGTCCCAGGTGCTGATGGTGGAAGACGGCCGGATCGTCTTCCGCAAGGTCCGCATCGGCCGCCGGGCCGACGGCATGGTGGAGATCGTCGACGGCCTCGCCGTCGACGAGCGGGTCATAGCCGACGTGTCCGGCCTTTCCCGCGACATCCCGGTCACGGTCGTGGGGTGATTGATGGCCGATTCGAAGGCGACTGATTTTCCATTTTCCGGCTCTGGATCCTCGCGGATCCAGAGCCGGAAAATGGAGTGAATGCGAGTGAAACGAGCATGAATCTATACGACATCGCCATCCGCCGACCGGTGTTCACCGTCATGCTGATGCTGGCCCTTGTGGTCTTCGGCATCCTCGGCTACCAGACCCTGCCGATCAACCTGCTGCCCTCGATCGAGTTCCCGATGGTCACGGTGGTGACCCTGCTCCCCGGCGCCTCGCCGGAGGTGATGGAATCGGACGTCACCGACGTCATCGAGGCAGCGGTCAACACCATCGAGGGCATCGATCAGCTGACCTCCTACTCCGGACAGGGCGTGTCCCAGGTGACGGTGATGTTCACCACCGAGCGGAACGTCGACCTGGCAGCGCAGGATGTCCGCGACAAAGTATCCGGCGCGGTCGGCCAGCTGCCGCTCGACGCCGAGCCGCCGGTAGTGCAGAAGTTCGACGTGAACACCCAGCCCATGCTGTGGATGGCCCTCGCCGGCCTCGACGCTCGCGAGCTCTCGGACTACGCCGACCAGGTGGTGAAGCCTCAGCTGCAGTCTGTGCCCGGCGTCGGCAACGTCCTGGTGCCGGGCTTCCGGGAGCCGATGATCAGGATCTGGATCGATCGCGACAAGCTCGCCGCGCACGGCCTCGCCGTCAACGACGTCATCGTGGCGCTCGGCCGCGAGAACCTCGAGCTTCCCGGTGGCTTCATCGAGGGCTCCCTGACCGAGCTGGCGGTCCGCAACCTCGGCCTCTTCGAGACCGTCGAGGATTTCGACGACATGATTGTCGCCACCGTCGACGGGCGCCCGATCCGCCTCTCAGACGTCGGCTTCACCCAGCTCGGCGTCGCCGACGAACGCGGCATGGCGCGCTACAACCTGACCCCGACTCTCGGCCTCGGAGTCGCGCCCCGTTCGGGCGCCAACCTGGTCGATGTCAACCGCGCCGCGCGCGAGCGTATGGACGAGCTGGCAAAGAACTTCCCCCCCGGGCTTTTCTACGATGTCGCCTTCGACGGCGCGGAGTACGTGGAAAAGTCGATCGAGAACGTCCAGGTCGACATCATCTACGGTGCTGTGCTCGCCATCCTGGTCGTGTTCGTGTTCCTGCGTTCGTGGCGCTCCACCTTCATCGTGTCCCTGGCGATTCCGACCTCGCTGGTCGCGACATTCGGTTTCATGCGCATCTTCGGCTTTTCGCTCAACAACCTGACGACTCTGGCGTTGGCACTGTCGGTGGGCGTGGTGATCGACGATGCCATCGTCGTCCTCGAGAACATCTTCCGCCACCAGGAGGAAGGTGAGGACCCCTTCACGGCCGCCCACAACGGCACCCGGGAGATCGCCCTCGCGGCCATGGCCGCCACCTTCTCGATTGCCGCGGTCTTCATCCCTGTCGCCTACATGAAGGGGATGATCGGCCAGTTCCTGTTCGAGTTCGGCATCTCGGTGGCGGCCGCAATCCTGATCTCGCTCTTCGTCGCCCTGACGCTGACGCCCATGCTGAGCTCCCGCATCCTCAAGGTCTCGCCGAAGCACGGCCGCCTCTACGAGGTCCTCGAGGGCGGTTTCCGGCGCCTCGAAACGGGCTATGCCGCTGCGCTCGATTGGGTGCTGCGGCACAAGGTCATCACCCTCGTGGCCTCGACAACGGTGGTCATCGCGAGCCTCGGCCTGACCCCGTTCATCGGCGCCGAGTTCGCTCCGGCCGAGGACATGTCGTCGTTCATGATCACCACCGAGGCGCCGGTGGGGATCTCGCTCGAGGCGATGGACCGCAAGATGCAGGAGGTGGAGCGCATCGTGCTCTCGCAGCCCGAGATCCGCTCCGGCTTCGCGGCTCTCGACATCGAGGAGCGCGGCCGGGTCAACTCGGGGATCATGTTCCTCCGGATGTACAAGCCCGACCAGCGGGAGGCCACGCAGCAGGAGGTCGTGCAGCGGCTGCGCCGCGAGCTCGCCAAGGTCGAAGGGCTGCAGGCGTCGGTGATCGAGTTCAGCTTCTACAACGTCGGTGGTGAGGGCGGCGAGAAGGCCCTCGCCTACTCGATTCGCGGCCCCGGCCTCCAGGAGCTCGACCGCATCGGCAGGCGGGTCGTCGAGCGGCTGTCCGCCGAGCCCGGCTTCGTCGATCTCGACACCAACCTCGACCTCGAACAGCCGCAGCTCTTCGTGACCGTCGACCGCGGCCGCGCGGCCGATCTCGGTCTCGACGCAGCCACCGTCTACGAGACGGTTTACTCATTGATCGCCGGCCGCGAGATCGGGTCGTTCACCGACGAGGGCAAGCGCTACGACGTGCGCATCAAGGTACGGCCGTCACAGGCGCGGACGCCGGAGGACATCGGCCGCCTGCAGGTGCGGACACCGTCCGGCCACATGGTACGCCTCGACACGGTGGTCGAAATCCGCTACGGCGTCGGCCCAATCAATATCAACCGCACCGACCGCGAGCGCAGCGTCCTGCTCAGCGCCAACCTCGAGGGCATCCCGCTCAACCGCGCTCTCGAGACCGTCGATCGCGTCCTCGCCGAGGAGCTGCCCGACGGCTACCGTGCCGCAGTTACCGGCCAGGCCGAGGAGTTCGAGGAGTCCATGAGCTCGCTGCTGTTTTCCCTCGGCCTCGCGGTGCTGATCGTCTACATGCTGCTCGCGAGCCAGTTCGACTCCCTGCTCCACCCGTTCACGATCATGTTCGCGTTACCGCCGGCCATGACCGGCGCTCTGCTCGCGCTCTTCACCACCGGCTACACCATCAACATCATGTCGGTGATCGGCATCATCCTGCTCTTCGGCCTGGTGACGAAGAACTCGATCCTGCTGGTGGACCTGACGATCCAAAAACAGGAGACGGGCCTCGATCGCGAGCAGGCGCTGCGCGTCGCGTGCCCGATCCGGCTGCGGCCGATCCTGATGACTGCAGTGTCGATGATCTTCGGCGTGCTGCCGGTGGCGTTGGCGATCGGCGAGGGCGCCGAGGCGCGCGCGCCGATGGCGGTCGCCACCGCCGGAGGCATGATCACCTCCACCGTCCTCACGCTGTTCCTGGTGCCCGTGGTCTACGCCTACATGGACCGAGTGGCGAGCCGGCTGCGCGGCCGCAGGGAGAAGCACGCGCGGACGGAGGCGGTGGCGCAGGAGAGCTGAGCGGAGATTTCGGGTTTCGAATTTCGGATTTCCGCCCACCCGCCCGGTTTGAGAGGCGTGACGGTCGGAGAAACTGCAGACCACGCGGATTGGCGGAGAGAGCACCCGGAAAGCTGCGTCCATCTGCGCGACCTTCATTTGGTGTCGTCGTGGAACGCGTCGTCGCCGCCCCAAACCGCGAGCCCCGAGCCCCGAGCCCAGTCGTGCTATCCTGCCGTGGCCGTGCCAAGTAACTACATATCAGTGCCTTGCATATGTGCTCAAAGGAGAATTGCATGACCATCAACCGCTGTCTCCTGGTGGCCGCGTGCATCATGGCGGTGATCGCCTGCGCCGCACCAACCACCACCTACGAACCGGACGCCTCACCGCCGCCGCGCGACGGTGTCTTCATCCACATCTCGCACGGAAGCGACGACCCCCACCGCGTCCTGATGGCGCTGCGGATGGCCGAGATGATGGCCGCGGACCGTGACGTCCTCGTCTACTTCGACATCGACGGCATCGAGGTCGTGCTCGCTGGCGCCTCCACCGTCGAGCACGAGGCCTTTCCGGACTCGCGCACCCAGATCGAGGCGCTGCTCGGACTCGGGGTGCCGCTGTACGCTTGCCCGGGCTGTCTCGCGGCCGCCGGCAAGACCGCCGGCGATCTCGCGGACGGAATCCAGGTCGCCGACAAGGACGCGTTCTTCGACTTCACGGACGGGCGGATCCTGACGTTGGATTACTGACAGCGCTTCGCCGCTCGACCGAAATCGGGCGGCGACGTGCTACCTGACGTCCGCCTGCACCATCTGCGAGATCAGGGTGTCCGAGTTGGCGGTGTCGATGGAGATGAACGCCACACCGACGTCGTAGCTGCCGTCGTCCGCGGGCCTCTCCCAGACCACGCGTCCGGTGGCCTCGATCTCCTCCGCTTCGACCGCGATCTTGAGCCGCAGATAAGAGTCGACACCAAGCGGCTCGGCGCTCGAGATCATCAGGCCGCCGAGCCCGATCTGGCGCGCCGTGGCCTTCTCGGGTTCCTCCGATGGGCCGAGGCGGTGGATCATGACCACGCTCTCGGCCGGGATGCGGGGAAACTGTCGCCGCGTCGGGGTGAGTTCGTCCTCGAACATCGTCGATACCTCAACACAAGTGTACCGCGAACCGTGTCGACCATCATTGCGAATCGAATTCGGAACCGGAAATACCGCCCACCCACCCGTCTGAATCAGGCATCGCCGCGCTGCGCGCGGCACATCACAAGATTCTTCGTGTCTTTATGTCTTCGTGTTTCAGTTGCCCGGACC
This sequence comes from uncultured Thermoanaerobaculia bacterium, assembly GCA_964609835.1. GTDB lineage: Bacteria > Acidobacteriota > Thermoanaerobaculia > Thermoanaerobaculales > Sulfomarinibacteraceae > Sulfomarinibacter. Next base: position 5,507 of record CAZSTH010000095.1, on the reverse strand, counting down.
GCGATCGGTCGAAGACCTCACGAGTTGCGAGTGTCGCCCACGACCTCGCCGTCGCGAATCTCGACCACCCGGTCAGCGAGCCCAACCGCCGCCAGTCTTTCGAGGGCGCGCTGCCGCCGCTCGCGACGGCCGACACCGCCGAACAGCATCGGCATCTCCACGTTCTCGAGGGCGGTCAGCTGCGGCAGGAGGTTGAAGTTCTGAAACGCGAAACCGACGCGACGGTTGCGAAGGCGGCGAGCTGGTCGCGGTCGAGCCCCGCCACGGCCTCGCCGCCCAGGAGGTCAGCGCCGCCGGTTGGTGTGTCCAGGCAGCCGAGCAGGTTGAGAAGGGTCGACTTGCCGGAGCCCGAAGGCCCGATCACCGCCACGGACTCACCGCGATTGACCTCGAGCTCTGCCGCGCCTGTCGGGATTGGGATTGGGAACTGGAGCGGCGCCTTGACACCATGAAACGGGTCGAGGAATCTGCTCCAGGGGGAAGCGGCATGCGCAAACACGTCACACTCATCACCGGTGCCAGCGGTGAGATCGGGCACGGCCTGATCGAGCGCCTCAGCGGCGGGCGCGACAGCGCCATCATCACCATCGACCTCAAGCCGCTCGACCCGGAGCTGGGCGCGCGAGTCGAGCGGGAGTACCTCGGGTCCATCCTCGAGGCGCACCTGCTCGAGCGCATCCTGTCGGAGTATTTGGTGGACACCGTCTACCACCTCGCCGCGATTCTCTCCACGCGCGCCGAGTTCACGCCGGTCACCGGCCACCAGGTCAACGTCGAGGGAACTCTTCGGCTGCTCGATTTCGCCCAGGCGCAGGGCGAGTCGCACGGCCGCCCGGTGGCGTTCCTCTACCCCTCCTCGATTGCCGCGTACGGCCTGCCCGATCTCGAGACCAAGAGCACGGCGGGCGCCGTGCGCGAGCACGAGTGGAACAACCCGACAACCATGTACGGCTGCAACAAGCTCTACTGTGAGCACCTCGGCCGCTACTACGCGCTGCACTACAAACAGCTCGCCGCCGAGACCCTCTCCGGCAAGGTCGATTTCCGGGCGATCCGATTCCCCGGTCTGATCTCGGCCGTCACGGTACCTTCCGGCGGCACCTCCGACTTCGCGCCCGAGATGATCCACGCCGCCGCGCGGGGCGAGCCCTACGCGTGCTTCGTCAGGCCCGACTCACGCATCCCATTCATGACCATGCCCGACGCCGTCGATGCGCTGGTGCGGCTGGCCGACGCCGACCGCGATCGGCTGCGGCAGACGGTGTACAACATCGCCGCCTTCAACCCCTCCGCAGAGGAGATCCGGCACCTGGTCAGCGAGGGTTTCCCAGACTCCGCCATCAGCTTCGAGCCCGATCTCAAGCGCCAGGCAATCGTGGACTCCTGGCCACAGGCGGTGGACGAGGCGGCAGCGCGGTGCGACTGGGGATTCGCGCCCGGGCACGATCTCGCGCGCGGCTTCACCGACTACCTGATCCCGAAGATCCGCGATCGCTACCGCGGCTGATCCGGCCGCATCGGCCGACCGTACAACCAGCGGCCAGATCGGCGCGCCAATCTCTCCTGCCGGGGCCTTCTCGAGACGATCGATGCGGTCGCGGAACGGGTCGATCCGGGTTCGCAGAAATCATTCCAAAGACAGGGACTTGGATCGAGGAGAAAACCCTCCAAGAACCCCCACATGTAGTGTTGACAATCGTCCGGAACGCAAGATATAGTGGTCGAAGTCCGATTGATCGATCCTGCACTCCGGTACACCCAGATGGGCGCGCGAGGGGAAGCTGTGTGCCGGAACGCGGTACGGGAAGGGAAGGTCGAGGTTCCGATGAAGATATCGCGCCGTTTCACCCGCGCCGGCAACGATCCGTACGAGGGCATCACGTTCGTGGAGCGGGCCTCGGAGATCCGAAATCCAGACGGCACCGTCGTCTTCGCCATGGACGGCGTGATGGTCCCGGAGCGCTGGTCGCAGGTGGCGGTGGATGTGATCGTTCAGAAGTACTTCCGCAAGGCCGGCGTCCCGCAGCTCGACGAGGACGGAAGCCCGGAGGTGTCTGAGAGCGGCGAACCGCTCACCGGGCCGGAACGGGACGCGCGACAGGTTTTCGACCGCCTCTCCGGCTGCTGGACCCACTGGGGCAGGGAGCACGGCTACTTCGACAGCGACGAAGACGCGGAGGCCTTCCACGACGAGCTGTGCTACATGCTGGCGGCCCAGTTCGCGGCGCCCAACTCCCCGCAGTGGTTCAACACCGGCCTGCACTGGGCGTACGGCATCACCGGCCCCGCCCAGGGGCACTGGTATGCGGACCCCAAGACCGGCAAGCTCAAGAGCTCGCCGAGCGCCTACGAGCACCCGCAGCCCCACGCCTGCTTCATCCAGTCGGTGTCTGACGATCTCGTCAACGACGGCGGCATCATGAACCTGTGGGTGCGCGAGGCGCGGCTGTTCAAGTACGGCTCGGGCACCGGCTCCAACTTCTCGGCGCTGCGCGGCGAGGGCGAGCCGCTGTCAGGCGGCGGCGGGTCGTCGGGGCTCATGTCCTTCCTCAAGATCGGAGACCGGGCTGCGGGCGCCATCAAATCGGGCGGCACGACCCGCCGGGCAGCCAAGATGGTGTGCCTCGACCTCGACCATCCCGACATCCGCCAGTTCATCTCGTGGAAGGCGGTGGAGGAGCGCAAGGTGGCCGCGCTGGTGACGGGCTCTCGCATGCTCCGGCGGCGCCTGACGGCGGTCCTGGAGGCCTGCTTCCCCGAGGGCTCGGACGGAGCGGTCACCGATCCCACGAAGAACAGCGAGCTCAGGGCCAGGATCGTCGAGGCGCGCCGGCTCGGTGTGCCGGACGGCTCGATCCAGCGCGTGCTGCAGCTGGCCGCCCAGGGCATCCGACACTACCCGGTGGAGGAGTACGACACCGATTGGGACTCCGACGCCTACTGCACGGTCTCCGGGCAGAACGCCAACAACAGCGTGCGCGTGCCCAATGCCTTTTTCGACGCCCTCGAGGTCAACCGCGACTGGATCCTGTTGCGGCGTACCGACGCCGAGGTCGCCGGCAAGGTGCCGGCCGCCGAGCTGTGGGGCGAGATCACTCTCTCGGCCTGGGAGTGCGCCGACCCCGGCCTGCAGTACGACGACACCATCAACGAATGGCACACCTGCCCGGCGAGCGGCCGCATCAATGCCTCCAACCCCTGCTCCGAGTACATGTTCCTCGACGACACCGCCTGCAACCTGGCGTCGCTCAACCTGGTTCGCTTCATGGACGATAGCGGCAAGTTCGACATCGAGCTCTTCCGCCACGCCGCCCGCATCTGGACCGTCGTGCTCGAGATCTCGGTGCTGATGGCATCGTTTCCGAGCCGTCGAATCGCCGAGCTCAGCTATCGCTACCGGACGCTGGGGCTCGGCTACGCCAACATCGGCTCGCTGCTGATGCGGATGGGGATCCCCTACGACTCCGACGAGGGCCGCTCGATCTGCGGAGCCATCACCTCCATCATGACCGGCGAGGCCTACTCCGCCTCGGCCGAGATGGCCGCCGAGCTCGGGCCGTTCCCGGGCTACGAGGAGAACCGCGAGCCGATGCTGCGGGTCATCAACAACCACCGACGCGCCGCCTACGACGCGCCGGCCGAGATGTACGAGGGCCTCACCGTCAAGCCCATAAGCCTGTCGACCGAGACCACGCCGCCGGACCTGCTGGCGGCCGCGCGCGATGTCTGGAACCGCGCGATCGAGCTCGGCACCGAGCACGGTTTCCGCAACGCCCAGGCGACCGTGATCGCGCCCACCGGCACCATCGGGCTGGTGATGGACTGCGACACCACAGGCATCGAGCCCGACTTCGCGCTCGTCAAGTTCAAGAAGCTCGCCGGCGGCGGCTACTTCAAGATCATCAACCAGGCCATTCCCGCGGCCCTCAAGACCCTCGGCTACTCGGCCGAGCAGATCGACGAGATCGTCGCCTACACTGTCGGCCACGGCACCCTCAAAGGCTGCCCCACCATCGACCGCGAGACGCTGTGCGAGAAGGGCCTCACCGACGACCTCGTTGACAAGGTGGAGAAGGCGCTGCCGACCTCGTTCGACATCTCCAACGCCTTCGCGCCTCACGTCCTCGGTGAGGACTTCCTGCGCTCCATCGGCTGCGGCGACCAGGAGCTTGCCTGTTGGAACCTCGACGTGCTGGCCAAGCTCGGCTTCTCGCCGGACCAGATCGAGGCCGCCAACGCCTGGGCGTGCGGCACGATGACGGTCGAGGGCGCGCCCCACCTCGCGGCGAAGCACCTGCCGGTCTTCGACTGCGCCAACCGCTGCGGCAAGCGCGGAACGCGCTCGATCCGCTACGAGGGCCACATCCTGATGATGGCCGCGGCGCAGCCCTTCATCTCGGGCGCGATCTCCAAGACCATCAACATGCCCGCCGACGCGACCCTCGACGACGTCAAGCGCGCCTACTACCTTGGGTGGCAGAAGATGCTCAAAGCGGTCGCCCTCTACCGCGACGGCTCCAAGCTCAGCCAGCCCTTGAGTATCGCCATGGCCGGCGAGGAGGCGGAAGACCTCCGGCAGGCGGTGGCCGACGGCGACACCGGCAAGGTCGCCGGATCGATGGCCGAGCGGGTCGTCATCCGCTACCAGGCACGGCGCAACCGCCTCCCCAACCGGCGCACCGGCTTCACCCAGAAGGCATCGGTAGGCGGCCACAAGGTCTACATCCGCACCGGAGAGTATGAAAACGGTACGGTCGGCGAGATCTTCCTCGACATGCACCGCGAGGGCGCCGCCTTCCGGTCGTTGATGAACTGCTTCGCGATCGCGGTGTCGCTCGGTCTGCAGTACGGCGTCCCGTTGGAGGAGTTCGTCGACGCCTTCGTCTTCACTCGCTTCGAGCCGTCCGGAATGGTCGGCGGCCACGAGCGCATCAAGATGGCGACCTCGGTCATCGACTACGTCTTCCGCGAGCTCGCGATCACCTACCTCGACCGCAACGACCTCGCCCAAGTCTCGATCGAGGACCTTCGCCACGACGCCGTCGGCACCGGCTCCGACCAGCACAAGCTGCCACCTAGCGAGGAGGAGATGGCCGAGGTGCAACCGATCGCGGTCGGCCAGAGCGGGGGTCGCACGGTCTACGCCTCGGCCCCACCGGCCGAGACCGGCACCGCCACCGCCTCCAAGGAGCAGGCGGCGGCCCAGAGGGCTCGCTACATGGGCTACGAGGGCGACCCCTGCCCCGAGTGCGGGGCGCTGACCCTTGTGCGCAACGGCACCTGTCTCAAGTGTGACTCGTGCGGCGGCACGACGGGATGTAGTTAGAGTTCGGATTTCGGATTCCGGAGTTCGGCATTCGGAGTTCCGCGAACCCGCCCTGAGGGAGGGGGGGTTCTCGTTTCCGTGCCCGTGGCCGTTTCCGTGCCCGTTTCCCTTTTCGGGTCCGAAGAGTCGAACCAGTAGAGTAGAGGGGGGCGGGACTGAGCCCGCGCCCCCTCCCTCGTCG
>CAZSTH010000094.1:0-16437 GCA_964609835.1 uncultured Thermoanaerobaculia bacterium | reverse complement strand
GTCACCGCCACCGCCACCGCCGACCGCCACCGCCACCGCCACCGTCACCGCGAACCCCGGTGGCGGGTCAGAACGGTTTGATGACGGCGAGCCAGGCGGCTACCGCGCCGAGCACCGGCATCACGAGCCAGAGCACTGCGCTCCACTCCGGCTTGCGCCGCAGCGGCACCACCGCCAACGCCAACAGCAGCCAGATGCCGAGCTTGAACCACACCCAGACGGGGAAGGCGCCGAACATCTTGAGCTTGGCGAGGAGGCCGAAGCCGGCGATCAGGAGGATCGCGACGGCCACACCATGTGCCGCCACCGCCAGCTTGCGAAGCCGGTGGTCGCCGGCGGCGCCTATGGCAGCGACGGTACCGAGTGAGGTGAAGAGCAGAATGATGCCGACGACGTGCAGCACGCGGTAGAAGTCGTAGCTCATGGAACCCTCCCTGTCGGGTCAACGCGCGGGCGTGCGGCCCCGTTCCCGGCTACAGTAGGATCGCTGGCGGCTATGAGCAAGCGCGATGTCCTGCTTTCGGGCCTGTTGTGCGTGGTGGCCGGCTGTGGCCATGTGCAGGGGGAGGCGCCGATGACGGGTGTGGTGTTCTTCAAGACCGAGCAGCTCGAGGAGCTGTCGAAGTTCTATGTCGATCGCGTCGGCGCCGAGTTGTGGATGGACCAGGGCGACTGCCGGATTTTCCGACACGGGCAGTTTCTGTTCGGCTTCTGCGAACGGGAGACGGCCGAGCGGTGTGGAGTGCTGACCTTCGTCTACCCGGAGAAGCGTGCGGTCGACCGGATGTACGAAGAGTTCCGCGGCGAGGCACTGGCTGCGCCTCATGACAACCCCCGGTATCTGATCTACAACTTCTTCGCCCGCGATCCCGACGATCGCCTGATCGAGTTCCAGGTTTTCACCGGTGTGGTGGACTGGAGCCATCTCCCCTGACGTCGGCGCACTGCGATGCGGGCCGGGAACGCCCGAGGCGCACCACGAAGAAGGTCCCGACCAGGCCGAGGGCGACGATGACCGCGGCGAGTGCCGGGCGTGCACCCTCGCCGAGGCTGATGACGAGGACGCTGATGGTGATGGCGAGCCACATGAGGGCGAGGGTGGTGGCGACCGCACGGCGGGGCATCTGCGACTGGCCGTCGAGAGAGCCGAGAAAGGGTTTGAAGAGCGGCACGCGGATCAGCCGCTCCTCGAGCCACGGGCAGCTGCGCGCGAAGCACCACGAGGCTCCGATCAGGAAAATGGTGGTGGGCAGTCCGGGCACCACCACGCCGATCCCGCCGATCCCGACCAAAAGCACGCCCACCGCAGCAAGCAGCCAGCGGTGAAGGCGGCCGCGCTGCCGGCGATCTCCGTCGATCAATGTCATGGGGTCGGCTGTCGGGAACTCCATCGTGGCTTCCTCATCGCGTAACACTGTGCCGTGCAGATCATTCCGCGCCTTCCCGCCTGCCACTGTGACCGCCCGTCACTTTTGCCGAGACGGCGTGAAGGATGCGTCGTCATTCGCTGCCCCGGCGACCCGGCGCCGCGTCTCGAGCGGAGTCGCGCAGAGCGCGGTCGACTGCGCGCCATCGCGGAGGGCTCGCCGCTCGGCGACACTTTCATGGGCGTCGCTGCGGCCACTCCGCCGCGGTGGCGGACGGCGGTCCTTCGGTGCCCCCGGGCCGGGATGCCGTCGCGCCTGTTGTCCGCGATCGAAGGCTGGTCACCCGCCGAGCACGCGGTTCAGCCGATTGCGGAGGCGGTCGATGCCGCCGCCGGCCCACTTCTTTGTCTGCTCGCCCCGGGCGTAGATGACGTTGTAGGGAAGATCTTCGACTTCGGCGATCCACGGGTTGGCCTTCTTGAAGGCGATCAGGCCGGGCTGATCGAGGAACAGCTTGCCGAAGCGGGTGGTGGGGAAGAAGTCCTCCTCGACGAACGCCGCCTCGAGCTCGACCGACCATCGCGCGCAGTTTTCGCAAGTCGTCGTGGCGAGGATCAGCACTGCCGAGTCAGCAGCCAGGAAGTCCTCCCAGTTGTCCTTGGTGATGGTCTCGATTCTCATTGTGTCCTCCTCAGGTGGTCGCCTCGAACGCGCCGAGTCGGCGCGACGCCGGCGGGCCGGTGATCCGGCCCGCCGACCCACGGTGACTCAGCCGACGAATCTTTCGCCCTTCTTCCAGTCAGCTCCGCACAGGCCGCCGCTCTGCAGCGCCTGGACGGTGCGAAGCACCTCGTTCGGGCTGCGGCCGACGTCGAGGTCGTTGACGGCGACCGAGCGCACCACACCCTCCGGGTCGACGACAACCGTCGCGCGGTAGGCCACGCCGGCGTCCTCCTTGAGCACGCCGAAGGCCCGGGTGACTGCATGGTTGGTGTCGGCGAGCACTGGATGACTGATCTCCTGCGGGAAGGTCTCACGATCGGCGAACCAGGCCTTGTGCGAGAAGAAGGAATCGGTGCTGCAGCCGATGACGTCCACGCCGTCGTCCGAGAAGTCCTCGAGCAGGCCCTGGAAGCCCTTGATCTCGGTCGGGCATACGAAGGTGAAGTCCAGCGGATACCAGTAGAGGATGTACCACTTGCCGGCGAGGTCGGCGTTGCTGAGGATTTTCTCCTCGCCGTTGAGGTACGCGGGGGCGCGCCACTCGGGGGCTTTTTGTCCGATCAGGCTCATGTGAGTCGTCTCCTTTCACTGTGACGTTTTGTTAGGTTGTTGTTTCGTGAAGTCCGCTGCGGTCACCGCAGCAGGCCGAGCATACCGAGGTAACGCACGCGTCGCAAGAACGATTTCATCCCGGCGCGAGAGACTTTGCGACAGCGGATACTGCTCGGTATGCGGCTTCGGAGGCGGCCGGTTCAGGCCCGATCGGCGCTCCCGCCGAGCGCGTCCAGCGCGCGTTCGATGATCGCGATCATGGTCTCGAACTCGTCCCGTTCGAAGCCTTGCGTCTGGAACAGAACCGTTCCTTCGGGGCCGATCACGACGTTGCGCGGGATGTAGCGCGACGCGTACCTGGAGTAGACGCTGCGGTCGGGGTCTCCGGCCACCGGAAAGGTATAGCCGTGCTGTTCCATGAAGGGCGCGAGCACATTGTCGCCTTCCTCGCGGCCGACCGCGATCAACGCGAAGCGCTCATCTGAGAAGCGCTGCCAGACCTCGCGCTCGAGGTGCGGCAGCTCCTCGCGGCAGGGCGGGCACCAGGTTGCGAAGAAGTTGACGAGCACGACGCGGCCGCGGTGCGCCTCGAGATCGAAGGTCGAGCCATCGAGGGTCGTCAGCTCGAAGTGGGGTGCCGGGTCTCCGACCGCAACCAGGACCGTCTCCTCCGGGGTCGGGGTGTTCTCGGTCGGACAGCCGACGACGAGTGACAGCGCGGCCACGACACACGCGAGTCGAGCTGTGCTCATCTTCCCTCCATCAGGACCGGACGGCCCTGCGCCACCTTTCAGTCTACCACGGGGCCGACCTGCCGCTGATGAGTCGCAAGATCGAGTGTGCTAGCGTTGCCAACGGTGATGGTCACGGCCATTCTGAGAAAGGGGTGGCAGTTGCTTCGTGGGACCGGGATCTCGGTGGTGCTGGTGGCCGCGGCTTCGTGCTGGTACGCGTCCTCCACCGGTGCAAATGATGCGACGGACGAATCGACTGAACCTAACGGCCCGCCGGTCGTGCACGGCAGCGTCGAGGTCACCGCGAACGCCGTCCCGATACCTTTGACAACCATCATCGACCGAGAATCAGCTCGATCGACGGTGCCTTTGGGCGACGGGTCCGAGGTCCTGCGAGGCGTCGTCGGCGCCGATCTCGGCCGCATGGGCGGTCACGGTTTCGAACCCTTCGTTCGCGGCCAGAGCCAGGGTGACCTTACGGTCCTGCTCGACGGCGCCGTGGTTCACGGCGGCTGCCCCAACCGCATGGACCCCGCCACCGCCTACATCACGACCGAGTCGATTGATCGAGTCGTGGTGATCCGCGGTGTGCAGACCGTGCGCTACGGTCCGGGTGCCCCGGGCGGCACCGTGCTCTACGAGCGCCAGGTTCCGGATCTCGGCGCCAGGCATTGGACGATTGATGTGGGAACGGGTCTGTCGAACTGGTCCGGGAGGCCGGATCTCGCGCTCGACGCAGCCGTCGGGCTCGGTGGCTGGACATTGCGGGCGCTGGCATCCAGCCGGGACCTGGAGAGCTACCAGGATGGTGACGGGGTCGAGGTGCGATCGGCGGCTCGAACCTCATCGGCGATGTTGATGGCCGGGAGGCTCCGACCGGGATCGCTGTTGGAGCTGAGTTACGAGTGGGCCGACACCACCGATGCCTTGTTCGCCGGTGCCGGCATGGACGCCCCGGAGAGCACCGCCCACATCCTGCGCGCCCGCAGCGAGGGACGTACCGAGGGCGGCCGGTTCGGCTGGCGGGTGGACGCGTTCTACGACACGGTCGATCACCTGATGGACAACTACTCATTGCGCCCGCTGCGGGCGCCGATGGCCCTCGAGGTGCCGACCGAGACCTCGACCGTCGGGCTCCGAGGGCAGCTCGAGATCGATGGCTCGCTGCCGCTGCTGGTCGGGTTCACTGTGGAGCGGGCTGAGGCCGACGCGACCCGCTTCGGCGGTCCGACGGCCGACACCGTGTCGGTGGTGCAATCGATCATGTGGCCGGGCGTGCGCCGGGACCAGTACGGCCTCTTTATCGAGGGGATCATCCCCGTTGCCCCCCGGACGGGGCTCACCTATGGCGCGCGCGCCGACCGATTCTCCGCCAGCGCGGGTCGAGCGGACGAGCCGGCCATGGGAGGCAACGGGCCGACACCACGGCAGCTGTGGGGGCGCTACTACGGCGAGACCGACGCCACCTGGTCCCACTCCGGCGTCGGAGCCCTGGTCCGACTCGAGCATGCGGTCGGCGCCTGGTCCTTGCAGGCGGGCCTCAGTCGGACCCTGCGCCCGGCCGACGCCACCGAGCGCTTTCTGGGCGCCAACAGCGCGGCACCGGCGATGCGGTGGCTGGGCAACCCCGCGCTCGAGCCGGCGAGGACCCACCAGCTCGATCTGGGCGCTGTGTGGAGTGGTGGCGGCTCGAAGGTCTCGCTGACGCTGTTTGCAGCCGACGTCGACGAGCACCAGCTGCGGGACCGGGCCCGCGGTCAAGACGGCGTCCTGCAATCCGATGGAGCACAGGTCTATCGCAACGTCGCCGCCCGCCGCTATGGCGTCGAGCTCGATAGCGTGTACCGCGGCTCTGGGCCTCTCGGGCTCTCTGCCGGATTGTGGTGGGTGTGGGCCGAGAACACAACTGATAACCGGCCGATCGCCCAGACGCCACCGCTTTCGGGCCGAGTGAGCGCGGCCTGGAGGGCCCCGCGATGGACGGGGTCGGGGACTGTGCGGTTCGCCGCCAGGCAGGACCGCGTCGACGATGACCCCAGCACCGGAAGCGGTCTCGATGCGGGGCCGACGCCAGGTTGGGTCGTCCTCGATCTCACGGCGACGGTCCCTCTCGGACGAGGCTGCGACCTTGCAGTCGGTATGGCCAACGTCTTCGACCGCACCTACGCCAACCACCTCAATCGTGGCAGCCTGTTCGATCCGGATCCGGTGCGTGTCAACGAGCCCGGCCGTACGCTGTGGGTTCGATTGAGTTGGCAGGCTCACGGCTAGCCGCGTTCGCGGGATCGTGTCCGGGCGCCAGCCGGGCCCGAGCAGGCTGATGCCGGGACGCCTGTGCGGCGAGTCTGGCCGTCAATCGTCCGTGCGGCCCAGAGTCTCCGGCCAGTGCGCCTGCGAGTCGACTCCGAGCTCGCGCGAGCGCTCGTAGGCCGCCCATACGGCGCGCGACACGGCGGTCCGGAAGCCGGCCTTCTCGAGGTAGTAGAGCGCGGCCGCCGAGGTGCCTCCGGGCGAGGTGACCTGATTCCGCAGGCGGGCGAGGTGCAGGGGGGTCGTCTGGAGCGGCGTAGAAATCGACCGAGCCGCGGACGGTCTTGGCGACCAGGAGCTCGGCCACCCGGCGCGAGAACCCGAGGTGGACGCCGGCGTCGACCATCGCCTCCATGAACAGGAAGACGTAGGCCGGGCCGGTACCCGACAGCGCGGTGGCCATGTCGAGGAAGCGCTCCTCATCGACGAAGACCTCGTCCCCGAATGCCCCCAGGATCTCTCGCGCCTGCACATGCTGAGGTGCGGTGACCACGTTCGGCGCTCGGCCCGCTGGCGACGATCGACTCGGGCGGTGCCACCTGTTTTCGGATCAGGCCGACGATCATGGCTTCTGCCATCACACCCGGACCGATGAAGGCGATGGTTTCTGATGTCCCCACGGCGTGTCCCTTCGCTGGTCGTGGCTGTCAGCCGAGGCCCATGACCGAGGCATCGCGATCTGACAGCAGACCGCCGTCCGAGCGCTCACGTACGGTGCCGTCGCGCTTCCACGAGCGCTCGCAGCGGGGTTCCTCCCGGAGGTCGACCACCACCACGCTGGGCTCGTCACCCGGCTGGAGTTTGAAGCGGCTGGCGCCGCAGAGGTCGGCGAGCTCGGGCTCGAAGGGCTGCAGGGCCTCGAATCGCTCTGCGGGCACGGTGGCGTCGAGGCCGGCGTCGAGCGGGTTCTTGAGGCCGAGCGAGTCCTTGGCTCGCTCGAGCTCGCGCAGCGCCGCGGCGCGCAGCTCCATGGCGGCCGCCCACCCCGGGTCGACGGCGGCGGGTGCCACTGGCTCGGGAAGAGCCTCGAGGTGGACGCACCGATCCGACTCGAGGTCGTCGCCGTGGAGCGACAGCCAGGCCTCGTCGGCGGTGTGGACCAGGATCGGCGCCAGCATGCGGATCAGGGCTCGTGCGGTGTCGTAGAGCACCGTCTGGGTGCGGCGTCGGCGGTCGCTGTCGGCCGCGTCGCAGTAGAGGCGGTCCTTGACCGCCGCCAGGTAGGTGGCCGACAGGGTCTCCGAGCAGAACAGGAAGAGCGTCTCGCGGACGCGCTTGAAGCTGTAGTCGAGATACCCGCCGCGCACCGTCCGAGCCACCTCGGCGAGCTGTCCCGCCGCCCACGCGTCGACGCTCGCGGCATCGTTCGCCGTGAGCTCCCGCCGGTCGTGGTCGGGGTCGAAGTCGGCCAGATTTCCGAGCAGGAAGCGGATGGTGTTGCGGACCTTACGGTACTCCTCCGAGGCGACCTTGAAGAACTCCCAGTCGACCTTGATGTCGTTGACGTAGGAGAGCGACGCCACCCACCAGCGCGCGACGTCGGCGCCGTGCTTCTTGAGCAGGTCCTCGACATCGATGGTATTGCCGAGGCTCTTCGACATCTTTTGACCGGTCGCGGTGACCATGAAACCGTGGGTGAGGACGGTCGTGAACGGGGAGTGGCCGGTGACCCCGAGCGACGGCAGCATGGACAGCTGGAACCAGCCGCGATGCTGGTCGGAGCCCTCGAGGTAGAGGTCGCATGGAAAGCCGATACCGCGCTCCCGCATCACCGCGTTCCACGACGAACCCGACTCGAACCAGACGTCGAAGATGTCGTGCCCCTTCGCCAACGATGCCAATCCGTCGCGGCCGGCGGCACGCACCGGCTCCGGTGCGTGATCGTCGGCTGACGGGTCCCAGACAGCGAGGATCGCCTCCGGCTCGGCCTCGAACCATGCATCCGAGCCGTGTTCGCGGACGAAGGCGGCGACCGCCCGCACTGACGCCTCGGTGAGCACGGTCTCATGGGCCGGCGTCGTGAAGGCTGGAATCGGCAGGCCCCACGAGCGTTGGCGCGAGATGCACCAGTCGGGCCGCGATTCGAGCATGCCGCGCATGCGGTTGCGGCCCCAGTCGGGGACGAAGGTGATCTCGTCGTCGGCGGCGTCGATGGCGCGCTGCCGGAGGCTGCGCCGGTGGTCGCCGAAGGCTCGGTCGACGGCCACGAACCACTGCTCGGTGGCGCGGAAGATGGTCGGCGTCTTGCCCCGCCAGTCGTGCGGGTATGAGTGGGTGAAGGCCTCGTCGTGCCACAGATGGCCGGAGCCCCTGAGGTGCTCGATGATCTGCGGGTTGGCGGTCCACACGTCGACGCCCTGCAGCCACTCGGGCACGGTGGCGTCGAAGGTGCCGTCTTCCTGTACCGGGCAATAGATGTCGAGTCCGACGGCGAGCCCGGTCTGGTAGTCCTCGAGCCCGTGGCCCGGGGCGGTGTGGACGAGTCCGGTGCCGTCCTCCAGGGTCACGTAGTCGGCCGTCACGACGATCCCCTCGCGATCGATGAAGGGGTGGCGGTAACGGACGCCGGCGTCGACCAGCGCCTGGCCGCGGCAGCGGCCGAGCAGCTCGGCGTCGGCCCCCAGCACTGCCTCCCGCAGCTCGTCGGCAACCAAGATCAGGTGCTCTTCGTCGTCGCGCCCGACGCGGCAGAGGGCGTAGTCGGCAACCGGCGCCACCGCCACCGCCAGGTTGGCGGGCAGGGTCCACGGCGTGGTGGTCCAGATCATGAGGTCGACCCGCTTGCCGCCGGGCGCACCGAGCGACTCCGGCAGAAGTGCCGGGTCGGTGATCTCGTAGAGCACGAAGATCGACACGTCGTTGCGGTCGTAGTACTCGAGCTCGGCGTCGGCCAATGCGGTCCGATTCTCGATCGACCAGTGGACCGGTTTGAGGTCGCGGTAGACCAACCCCTCGCCGACGAGAGCAGCGAAGACCTCGAGCACCGCTCCCTCGTAGGCCGGGTCCATGGTGAGGTACGGGTGGTCGTAATCGGCGAGAGTGCCCAGGCGGAGCATTTCCTCGGCCTGCACCTTCATGTAGCGGTCCGCGTAGTCTCGGCAGCGGTGGCGGATCTCCATGGTTTCGAGGCCGAGTGCCTCGTTGCCGAGCTCCTTCATCACCTTGTGCTCGATGGGCAGGCCGTGGCAGTCCCAGCCGGGGATGTACCGGACCTCGTGGCCGGCCATGGTGCGTCCGCGCACCACCAGATCCTTGAGGATTTTGTTGAGCAGGTGGCCGAGGTGGATCGAACCGTTGGCGTAGGGCGGGCCGTCGTGGAAGATGAACGGGCCCGCGGGGTGCTCCGCCTCGAGCCCCATACGGTAGAGGTCCATCTTCTCCCACCGGGCCTGAAACGCGGGCTCCTTCTCGAGGAGCCCAGCCCGCATGGCGAAGTCGGTACGCGGCAGCTGCAGGCTGTCGCGGTATCGGTCGTTCTTCTTGGCCGCTGTCATGGTCCTTCTCCCCCCCGCGGCGGCGTCGCCGCCGCGAGGTCCGCGCATTCTAGCAGCCTGCCGGGCGGGAACGCTTTGTTCGGCGTCTGGTCGAGCGCCGGGGCGGCCCCGGCGGCGGCTCGTGTTGCGATGGAGCGCGCTGGAAAACCTTCGATATGTGTTCATTTCGACGAATTTTCGAATGTTTGTGATGTTCTTCACGAGCGGTCATACTGTGCCCTGCATGTCGAAAGGAGGCTGGCCCGTGTTGGGACACAAGGTGCTTCCAGTGGCCGCCACGCTGGCGGTGGCTGTGGTGGCGGCAGCGGATGGATCGGGTCCTCCGGTGCCCGCCCTCGAGCGGCTGGCCCAGGTGCAGCGGCTCGCCGCGACAGCGTCACCCGCCTTGTCCGCTCGCCTGCAGGATGCGGTCAGCCTCGCGGCCGAGGCTCGTGCCGAGGCGGCTGCTGTCAATCCCTACCTTGAGTGGCAGAGCGAGGGGCTCGGCCCGGACCGGAGGCCGAACGCGCAGGACACCTTGCGCTTCGGGACCTCGTTCAACTTCTTCGGGCAGATCGGGCCGGCCCGCGAGCTGGTCGACGTCGCCGACCAGGCGTCACAGCGAGTACAGGCGGCGCTCAGGCGGTCGTCGGCCGTAGAGGCCAGCCGTCGGTGGCTCGAGCTGGCGGCCGTTCAGGAGCGCGTGTCGGTGCGCCGTGCTCGTCTCGAACGCCTCGGCCGGGCGCGGACGGTGTTCGAAGCGCGTCTCCGGCTCGGAGAGGTGGCCGGCCTCGAGGTGACGCAACTCGAAATCGAATACGTCAACGTGGCAACCCAGCTCGAAAGCTCCGCGGGAGAGCTCGAAGCGCTTCTCCACGCCGTGCGGGAGCTGTGTGGGCCGGATTTCCCAACTCCACGGGACGGCGACCTCGGTGAGGTCACGCAGCGTTCCTCGAGCCCGCCGGTGACCCGCCTCGAGTCCGCGGTGCTGGCCGCCGGCACGCCGATGGAGATCGCGAGCGCGCGGGCCGGGATCGAGCAGGCGAGGGCCCAGATGGCTTCGGCCACCGCCTGGGGCCGGCCGCTCATCGAAGCGGAATGGGAGCACTTCCCGGCCCTGGATCGCGGGGAGAGCTTCGACGCCTGGGGCCTCCGGCTGAACGTGCCGCTGCCGTTCGGTAGCGTCGGCCAGCGGCAGCGTGCGGCGGCCCGCGAGCGCTCGGCGTCGGCGCAGGCCGCTCGGGATGCTGCTCTGGGGGAGTCGCTCCGTGCGGCGCGTGCAGCGCTTGCGAGCGCGGAAGCCGCCGAAGCGCGACTGCGGTCCCTGGAAACGGTGATGGGCGACCTCGATCGTGTCGAAAAGGCCCTCTCTGCCCAGTACCGCCTCGGTGCCATCACCTACCTCGAGTTCGTATACGGCACCACCCGCCATGACGATCTGCTGCTGGCGGCGATCGATGCCCGCCTGGCGCTCGCGCAGGCTCGGCTCGATCTCGGACACCTGCTCGGCGACCCGGATGTGTTTCCGATGGCGGTCCCACCAACCAAGGAGAAGTCATGAAGCGTGCTCTCTCTATCCTCGCCGTGACCCTGGTCGCGAATGGCGCAGCCGCGGCCGAGCTGGTCCGCCTGACTCCGGAGCAACGGCTCCGCGCCGGGATCGAGACGGCCGCGGTCGAAGAACGGGAGTTCGTAGGTCAGTTACAGACGGTCGGTCGGGTCACACGCTCGCCCGGATCGACGCTGACGGTGAAAACCATCTCTGCCGGCAGGGTCGAGTCGCTCCAGGTGGCGCCAGGCGAGCCGATCGCTCGCGATCAGGTCGCGTTCATGCTCCACTCTCACGAGCTGCTGTCGCTTCAGAGCGAGCTGCTGATGGCGATTGAACGCATGCAGTTGATGGAGCAGCGGGTCGAAGCGGCTCGCGAGCTCTTGACCCTCGAGGGCATCAGTGCAATCGAGCTGGAACGTCGAGAGCAGGAGGCTCTGTCGGCGCGGCTTCGGGCGGACACGCTGCGCGAAGAGATCCTCGACCATGGGTTCCCGGAGGCGCAGCTCGAGCGGGTCATCACGGAGCAGCGGCTGAACCCGCATCTGCCGGTGGTTGCGCCGGTTGACGGGGTGGTGCTCGAGGTGATCGTGCAGGAGCAGGAGTGGGTCCAGGCGTACGCGCCGCTGTTCAACGTCGGGGATCCGGACCGCGTCGAGCTGGAGCTCCAGATCGCGCCAGACCGCGCGTCGGCGGTTGCCATTGGTGATTCGGTCGAGTTCCATCCGGTGGGTCGCCGCGGCTCCAGCGGCCGCGCCACGGTCATCACGCGGGTGCCGCAGATCGATCCGTTGACGCGGACGGTCCGCATCCGGGCGACGATCGACACCTGTGCCGGCGCCTGCTTCCCCGGGACCTTCGTCGAGGCGGTCGTGCGCCACGGCGCCGGCCGGATGTCGTTGGCGGTCCCGGTGTCCGCGGTCATCAGCGTCGGTGGCGAGGACAGCGTCTTCGTTGTCGTTGGCGACGGCGAGTTCGAGGTGCGGAGCATCCGCGTGGTGCAGCAAGAGGGAGAGGTGTACGAAATCGTAGAGGGTTTGGAAGTGGGCGAAGTGATCGCCATCAAGGGCGCCTTCTTTCTCAAGTCGGCGCTGGTGAAGGGCGAGGGCGGGGAGGACTGAAATGGGGCGCCTGATCGAGCTCTCGCTCGCCCACCGGCTGGTTGTCGCGTTGCTCGCGGTGCTCCTGATCGCCGCTGGATGGATCTCCTTCCGCGCCCTCCCGATCGACGCGTTTCCGGACGTCACTAATATCCAGGTGACCGTCATCTCACAATCTCCGACGCTGTCACCGCTGGAGATCGAGCAGCTCGTCACCTATCCCATCGAGCAGGCCTGCGCGGGCCTGCCGTACTCGACCGAGGTGCGATCGCTGTCGAAGTTCGGCCTGTCCATGGTCACGGTGGTCTTCGAGGACGGCACCGACATCTATTTCGCGCGCCAGATGGTGTTGGAGCGCATCTTCTCGGTCCAGGCCGAGCTGCCGGACGGGACCAGCAGCAACCTCGGTCCCATCTCCACCGGGCTCGGTGAGGTCTTCCAGTACACCCTGGAAAGCCCGCAGCGCGATCTCATGGAGCTGCGCTCGCTGCAGGACTGGGTGCTGCGGCCGATCCTTCGCACGGTTCCCGGGGTCGCCGGAGTCGACAGCTTCGGCGGCTACGTACGCCAGTTCCACGTGATTGCCGACCCGATGGCGCTCCGCGAGTACGGGCTCTCGCTCGATGAGCTGGCAGCGGCGGTCGCCGACAACAACGCGGTGGCGGGCGGTGCGTTCGTCGAGCGCGGAGGCGAGCAGTTCGTGGTCCGCGGCGACGGCTGGGTGCGGACGGCCGCGGACCTCGAGAACACAGTGATCGCCTACCGCAACAACGTGCCGGTGCTGCTGCGTCAGGTTGCCGCGGTCGCGATGGCGCCCGAGATCCGGCAGGGAGCGATTTCCAGGGACGGCCGCGGCGAGACCGTCGCCGGCATCGTGCTGATGCTGCGAGGGGGCTCGGGTCGCGACGTGGTGGCCGGTGTGCGGGAGAAGCTCGAGCTGGCCCGCCAGTCGTTGCCGCCGGACGTCGAGGTGGTGCCCTTCTACGACCGGGACGAGCTGGTGACCACCGCGCTCGGCACGGTACGCGGCGCCCTCCTGCAGGGGGCGGTGCTGGTGCTGCTGGTGCTGCTGTTCTTCATGGGGCATGTGAGGTCAGCGGCTCTGGTGGCGCTGCAGCTTCCCATGGCAGCCCTCTTGACGTTCCTCGTCATGAACACCATCGGGATGTCGCTCAACCTGATGACGCTCTCCGGCCTCGCGATCGCGATCGGCATGCTCGGTGACGGCGCCATCGTGCTGGTGGAGAACGCCGTCCGCCTGCTTGCCGACGCCTCGGGCAACGGCGAGCCAAGGAAGCTGATTCTGCGCCGGGCGGCGACCGAGGTCGCCCGTCCGGTGGCTTTCGGAGTGGCCGTGATCATCGTCGTCTTCCTGCCGATTGCGTCCCTGCAGGGCCTCGAAGGCAAGATGTTCACGCCGCTTGCCTACACCATCGGCATCGCGCTGGGATGCTCGCTGCTGCTCGCGATGACCGTCATCCCGGTGCTCGGGTCGGTCGTGCTCAAGCCGGTGCCAATCTTCGGCGGCGGCCGGTTCACGCACCCGGCGGACATCGTCCGCAGGATGTACCGGCCGCACCTCCGCTGGGCCGTCGAGCACCCGAGGTTCGTGGTCGGGGCGGCCCTCGTCCTGCTGGCGATTGCCGCCGCCATGGTGCCGACCCTCGGCACCGAGTTCCTGCCGACCATGGACGAGGGCTCGATCGTCGTCCAGCCGTTCCAGATCCCGTCGGTCTCTCTCGAACAGTCGCTGGAGACTGTCGCGCTCATCGAGCGCACGATCATGGAGCTTCCCGAGGTTCGGCACGTGGTCAGCCGCACCGGGCGATCGGACATCTCATCCGATCCCATGGGCGTGGGTGAGAGCGACACCTACGTCCTGTTGGCGCCGCGCTCGGAGTGGACCACCGCCCGGACCAAGGACGGTCTGGTGGCGGCGATCCGCGACAAGCTCGAGACCGTGCCGGGCGTCGAGTTCGGCTACACGCAGCCGATCCAGATGCGGGTGGACGAGCTGCTGTCGGGCGTCAAGTCGCAGATCGCGGTCAAGATCTTCGGCGACGACCTGCACCAGCTGGCCGAGCTCGGCGATCAGGCGGCCGAGATCGTGGGGTCGGTGCGCGGCGCGGCCGACGTCAAGGTCGAGGCGGTGGAGGGCCTCGGCTACCTGCAGATGACGATGGACCGGCGACGGATGGCGCGCCTCGGCGTCAGCGTGGCGCAGGTCAGGACGCTGATCGAAACCGCCATCGGGGGGCGAGTGGTCACGACGGTGCCGGAGGGAGACCGCCGCACCGACGTCGTGGTCCGAATGCCGCGAGCGTTCACCGCCCGCATCGAAAACTTGAGCGAGCTGCCGTTGGCGACGCCGACCGGCGAGCGGGTGCAGCTGCGCGAGGTCGTCGACATCGAGATCGAGGAGGGCCCGGCGCAGATTTCCCGCGAGGACGGCAAGCGTCGCGTTGTCGTCGAGCTCAACGTGGTCGGCCGCGACATCGGCGGTTTCGTCGAGGAGGCCCAGCGGCGACTGAACGAGCAGCTCGAGCTCCCGACCGGCTACTTCGCGACCTGGGGAGTCCAGTTCGAGCAGCAACGTCGGGCAATGGCGCGGCTGCGGCTGATGGTGCCGGTGGCGCTGCTACTGATCTTCATCCTCCTCTACCTCAACTTCAGGTCGACGCTGCCGGTCGCCCTGATCCTGGTCAACATTCCGCTGGCGCTGGTCGGCGGTGTCTTCGGTCTCAAGCTCTTCGGGCTCTACCTGTCGGTGTCGGCGTCGGTGGGTTTCATCGCCCTCTTGGGCATCGCGGTGCTCAACGGCCTCGTGATGGTCGAGTTCTTCCGCAATCTCGAGTCGGAAGGCCGTCCGCGGCGCGATGCGGTGCTCGAGGGCGCTGAGCTGCGGCTGCGGCCAGTGCTGATGACGGCCGCAACCACCGCTCTCGGTCTGCTGCCGATGGTGTGGGCGAGCGGCGTCGGGTCCGAGGTCCAGCGGCCGTTGGCCGTGGTCGTGGTCTTCGGTGTGGTGACTTCCACGCTGCTGACGCTGATGGTGCTGCCCGTGCTCTACCTGCGCTTCGGCGGCGGCAACTCACAGGAATCGTTCGGTTGAATGTTGGCTGCACGACCGCACACCTGCTTGGGGTGGGCAGAGATTGTCGAGAGGTCGTTCGGGTCTCAGAATCGGGTGATGACGCGGAGTCCGGCGGCCAGGGCAGAGCCGTCGACCCCGCTCGGTTGGTGGACCCACTGGATATCGGGTTTGAGGTCCAGCCACGGGGTGAGGGAAAAGGTGTAGAAGAGTTCGATCACGGTTTCGGAGCTGCTGTCCGGTACGAATCTCTCGATCTCACCGATCTCGGCGTGAGCGATGCCGACTCCAATGAGGTCCTTCTGACGTTCCGCGAAGGGTGCTGCCAACGTCAGACCGCCGCCGAAGTAGGTCGCGAAGGCGGACCGGTCGGCTTCGCCCCAGCCGCCTTGGATGAAGAGCGCCAATCGGCTCCGACCGTCCTCCCAAAGACCCTGATCGACCGTGAAATAAAGACCGGTCGCCGCGCCGAGGCCGGCGCTGTGCCCCTTCAAAATGTCGGTCGCCACCTCGACCTCGGTGTGGTGCCAGACGCCGATCCGGTAGGTGCCCGCAGGAACCCGCGTGCCGAAGGCGACGATCTCGGCGCCGAATGCCCCGATGGTGCCGCCGCTGCCGTCGAATGCCGTGCCGAAGCACCCCGAACCGACGGCCGGTGCGCCGTCCCACAGCCCCGCCTTGATCCTGACCGCGTCGTGTACCTGCCAGGCGCTCATGATGCCGAGTGCCGGGGCCGGAAAGGTGGGCAGCGGTACGGTGGGGATGAGCCCGAATGACGAGTTGATGAACTCGCCGCCGCCATCGGAGACCACGAAGTCCGCGTTGGCGTCCTGCTTGCCGATCTTTACGACGAGGTCGCCATCGGCGAGCTCCTGGACGAGGTAGTACTCGGCGAATCGCGTTCCGGCCGGCGCCACGATGTTCGAAATTCCCTGCGCGTCGCCGACGAAATCGGAGACGTCGCCGCCACGGGTGTTCTGAATCTCGATCACGAAAAGGCCTCCCCACCACCAGCCGGCCCCCTCGGTGTCGAGGGTGAGGATGAAGTCGGTCACGCCATGGTAGCGTTCGCCGTTTTCTTTGTGATGGCCGCCCGCGGGGTTCGCGAAGCCCTCGTCTGTCGAGTCGATCTCGAAGCCCATGCCGTGATTTGCGAGCCATGCCCGGAGACCGCCCATGCCCCCGAGGAGCCTGTTGCGGCTCTTCCAGTCCTCGTCGGTGGTCTTCTCATCGTGCCTGCGCTCCAACGAGACCCTCGATACTGATGGGGTCGAAATCGTCTGTTCCGGCACATCTGCCCGGTCGGCGGCGGCCGCCTGGAGGGTGATGAATGGGCACACCACGCACAAGGAAAGGGAAAATCGGAGCATGATTCCTCCCTAGATTCCGACGCCGAGCGCCGATCCGATCTGATATACGACCGTGGTCACGATCCACGCGAGCACGGTCAGACCTAAGAACTGGGCGGCGGCCCACTTCCACGAACCGCTCTCGCGCCGCGTCACCGCCACCGTGGCCATGCACGGCGAGGCGATGAG
>CAZSTH010000093.1:0-16443 GCA_964609835.1 uncultured Thermoanaerobaculia bacterium | reverse complement strand
AAATTTCTTTTGCTTTCTTTGTAATAGTCAGACTAAAAACATCTCTATAATATTCCGCGTCGCGAAGCCGACCAGATGATCGCCGACGGGCGGGTCGTGGTGGACGGCCGGATCGCGGTGCCGGGACAGAAGGTCGATCCGAGAGTCGCCCACATCAAGGTGGACGGCCGGCAGCTCAAGGGCGCGGAACCCCGGCGCTATCTGCTGCTGTACAAACCGCGTGCGGTGATGACCACTCGCGATGACCCCGAGGGCCGGCCGACGGTGCTCGACATCGTGCGGCCGCTGATTCGCGAGCGTGTCTACCCGGTGGGGCGGCTCGATTACCATTCGGAGGGTTTGCTCGTGCTCACCAACGACGGCGAGCTCGCCGACCGCGTCGCCCACCCGCGCCACGGCGTGGTGCGCGAGTACCTGGTCAAGGTCCGGGGTGACCTGAGCGAGGACGAGTTGCGGAAGCTGTTGGATGGGACCGTGGTGGAGGGATCGAGGGTGAAGCCGCTTTCAGCCCGGCGCGAGCTCGGGGCCCGCGGACGCCGCACGAGCTGGTGGCGGGTCGAGGTGTCGGAGGGGCGGACCCACGAGGTGCGCGAGCTCTTCTTCCACGCCGGCCACCCCGTCCAGCGCCTGCGACGCACCGCCATCGGCCCGCTGCGCGACGACTCGCTGAGGGCGGGCGAGTTCAGGACCCTCACCAGCACCGAAATCAAAGCGCTGCGCGCCGCGACCACCGGCTCCCGCGGCGTGAGGCCCCGAAAAGCCGCCAAGGGTTTGCCGAGGAGCCGAGGGGACCGCCGTCGCCGATCACGCTAAACCATTGAAAAAAAACCATCTGCATTTCCGCGCATCAGAATTGCGGTGGTATAATCACGCGCCGCCGACGGCGCCGGAGGTATCGTGGCTACGAAGGACGACGCCCAGCAACCACTCGAACAGCTGATCGCCCACCGACGCGCCAAGCTGGACGCGCTCCGCGAGCTCGGCCGCGAGCCCTATCCGCGCCGATTCCGGGTCGAGGAGTCGATCTCGGAGCTTCGCGCTCTCAAGGACGAAGCCACCGCGGAAGAGCTGGCGGCCGACCCGCCGCGCGCCCGCGTCGCGGGCCGGCTGGTGGCGATCCGTGGCCACGGCAAGGTGTCATTCGCCGACCTCTCCGACGGTGCGTCTCACATTCAGCTCTACATCAAGAGGAACCAGCTCCCCGAGGAGGATTGGGAGGTCTTCGAGCTCCTCGATCTCGGGGACTTCGTGGGTGTCGAGGGGAGCGTGTTCCGCACCCGCACCGGTGAGCTGAGCATTGCGGTCGGCCGACTCGAGATCCTGGCCAAGGCGCTGCGCCCGCTGCCTGAGAAGTACCACGGCCTCAGCGATCGCGAGTCGAGGGCTCGCCGACGCTACCTCGACCTGCTCTCCAATCCGCAGTCGCGCGAGGTCTTCGAGGTGCGCTCGCGGGTGGTGTCCTCGATCCGGCGCCGGCTCGAGTCGGCGGGCTTCATGGAGGTCGAGACACCGATGATGCAGCCGATCCCCGGCGGGGCGACGGCGCGGCCCTTCATCACCCACCACAACACGCTCGACCTCGATCTCTACCTGCGCATCGCGCCCGAGCTGTATCTCAAGCGATTGACCGTGGGTGGTTTCGAGAAGGTCTTCGAACTCAATCGGAACTTCCGCAACGAGGGTATCTCCACCCGCCACAACCCCGAGTTCACCATGCTCGAGTTCTACTGGGCATACGCCGACTACGAGCTTTTGATGGACTTCACCGAAGAGCTGTTGACGGCGGTGGTGGAGGAGGTCACCGGCGGCCTCCAGGTCCAGTGGGGAGACCACACCATCGATTTCGAGCGCCCGTGGCGGCGCCTGAAGATGCGCGACGCGATCCTCGAGCACTCCGACCTGACCCCCGAGGACCTGTGCGACCGGTCGCGGATGGAGGCTGCGGCGCGACGACTCGAGGTGCAGCGGATCGATGAGCGTTCGGACGGCAACCTTTTGGCCGAGCTCTTCGAGATGACCGCCGAACCGTTGATGGTCGATCCGACCTTCATCATGGACTTTCCCCGTGACATCTCGCCGTTCGCCAAGTCGACCGAAGCCGACGAGGACACTGTCGAGCGCTTCGAGCTCTTCATCGGCGGGCTCGAGATGGCCAATGCGTTCACGGAACTCAACGACCCCGTCGAGCAGCAGCGACGGCTGGTGGCCCAGGCAGAGGAACAGGGCGGAACGGTCGACGAGGATTTCGTGGTCGCCGTCGAGCACGGCCTGCCGCCCACCGGCGGCGAGGGTATCGGCATCGACCGTTTCGTGATGCTGTTGACCAATCAACTCTCGATTCGCGATGTCATCCTGTTTCCGCAGCTCAGGTCGCGGGACTGAGATGCGGCAGCCGCACTCGGCACTTGTCGCCCGGCGGGGGGGGAGCCGCCGATGGTGGCGGGCAGTTTCCCTCAGAGGGGTCTGAATGCCGGCCGAGCTCCATCTCGCCAGGCGCTACCTGGTCGGGCTGCGGCGCCGCACCCACGTGGCCACGGTCACCCTGATCTCGATGGTCGGGCTGGGCCTCGGCGTTCTCGCGCTGGTGGTCACGCTGTCGCTCCTCGAGGGTTTTCAGTCGAGCATCAGATCAGAGATCGTGGAGGGTGCGGCCCACGCCCGGGTGGTGCCGGCGCGGGGCCGGCAACTGCTCGATGCCGACGAGCTGGCGTCGCTTTTGCATGAGGCGCTCCGTCAGGTGAATGTGGTGCAGGCTGTCCGTGGTACCTGTCTGGTTTCTTCGCCGACCGATGCCGTTCCGGCATCGGTGATCGGCCGCTCTGACGCGGTGGATGTCTCTGTCGACCGGGTCCTGGCGGCTCGACTCGGGGTCGGATCGAGCGACGTCGTCGACGTCATCTCGCCGCGCCAACGGCTGACGCCGATGGGGCCGCTGCCGGTGAGGGTGCGTGCCGAGATCGGTGGTGTCCGCCTCCCGGAGCCTGGAATCGAGGCTGGGTCGATCGTTGTCCCGCTGGCGGCCGCCCAGCGCTTGTTGTGGGGCGGAGAGGTGGTAGAGAGCCTGGAGCTGCGAGACGGCGACGATCCGTGGGGCCTGGGGAAGAGCGTTCGAGCGGCGATCGGTGAACGGCGCCCGGATGTGGAGGTGCTTGGGCTCGAGGAGTTGCACCGGCCACTGCTGCTCGCGCTGGCGCTCGAGCGCATCATGATCTTCCTCGCGGTCGGCCTGATGCTCGTCGTGGCTTCGCTCAACCTGCTGTGCAACGTGGCGATGGTGGCTGCCGAGAAGAGGATCGACCTGTCGGTACTCGCAGGCATCGGGATGCCTCCGAGCGCACTCAAGCGTTTGTTCCTGCTGCTCGGGGTCGGCATCGGAATGGTGGGTTCGATCGCCGGTGCGGTTGTCGGCGTCGCGGTCGCTATCGGGCTCGACCGGTCGGGCGCGCTGCCCCTGCCGCGCGGCGTCTTTGCGGAATCGTCGGTGCCGTTTCGGGTCGATCCGGTGACCGTGGGCCTGGTGATGGCGCTGGCGATGCTGCTGGCGGCGGCCGCCTCGTGGCTTCCGTCGCGCATGGTGGCTCGGCGTGAGCCGGCCGATGGACTGCGGTATGAGTGACCGGCAGGCGATGGTCGAGCTCGAGGCCGTGAGCAAGGGTTTCGGGAGCGGCGGCGCACGCGTCGAGGTGCTGCACGACCTGTCGATGGATGTCGCATCGGGTTCCATGATCGCGATCGTCGGCCCGTCGGGGGTGGGCAAGAGCACGTTGCTGCACCTGGTCGGCCTGCTCGACCGTCCCGATTCGGGCCGGATCGAGATCGCGGGTGACAACGTCGGCGCGCTTGACGCTGATGACCGGGCCCGGGTCCGCAATCGCACTATCGGTTTCGTTTTCCAGCACCACTACCTTCTCGACGAGCTCGACGCGCGGGACAACATCGCGCTGCCGCTGCGGATTGCCGGCGAAAGCGCTGCGGAGGCCCGCGCGCGCGCCGAAGAACTGCTCGATGCGGTGTCGCTCACCCACCGCGCGCACCACTACCCGGACCAGCTGTCGGGCGGTGAGCAACAGCGGGTGGCGGTCGCGCGGGCCCTCGCCATGCGTCCGCGGCTGCTGCTGGCGGACGAGCCCACCGGAAATCTCGACCGTGCGAACTCCGAGGCGGTCTTCACGTTGGTGCGCGAGCTGCATTTGCTGGCCGGGTTGACTTCAATTATAGTGACCCACGACGAAGAGATGGCCCGCATGTGTGATGGTGTCTTCCACCTCGCACCTGCGGGCGAAGCTTTCAAGCATGTTTGAACGATTCAACGAGCACGTCCGCCGGAGTCTGTTCTTCGCCCGCTACGAAGCGAGCCGGGCGTCGAGCCGCACGATCGGCACCCAGCACGTCCTGCTCGGAATGCTGCGTGAGGCCGACCCCGTGTTTGCCGAGCTGCTGGCGGAGAAGGGCATCAACGCGCGCGAGCTGCGCGATGAGCTGCTGGGAGACCGCGTCAGCCTCGAGCGGGTGAGCACGTCGCCCGACCTGCCGCTGGCCGAGGAGACCAAGAAGGCCCTCGCGTTCGCGGTCCACGAGGCGGAAAGCATGGGTCACGCCAACGTGGAGTCGGAGCATCTCGTGCTCGGGCTGTTGCGGGTCGAGGGATCGATGGCGTCCCAGTACCTCAACTCGAGGGGCTTCGATCTCTTCGAGCTTCGCGAGGACGTGGTGCGCCGCGGTCGCGAGCTCGAGGCGGAGGCCTCGGCGCAGGCCACGCCGCACATGGCCGAGTACTCCCGCGACCTCACCGTGATCGCGGCTCAGGGAGGCTTCGATCCTCTCATCGGGCGCGAGCAGGAGGTCGATCGGATGATCCAGATCCTCAGTCGGCGGACCAAGAACAACCCCCTCCTGCTGGGCGAGGCGGGGGTCGGGAAGACGGCGATCGTCGAGGGGCTGGCGACCAGGATCGTCGAAGGCTCGGTGCCGATGCTGCTCGCCGACCGAAGAATCCTCGCCCTCGACCTGTCGCTGTTGGTCGCAGGCACCAAGTACCGGGGCCAGTTCGAAGAACGATTGAAAGGCCTGCTCAAGGAGCTCCAGGAGCACTCCGAGATCATCATCTTCATCGACGAGATCCACTCGTTGATCGGCACCGGCTCGGCGGAAGGCTCCCTCGACGCTGCCAACATCATCAAGCCGGCCCTTTCGCGGGGTGAAATCACCTGTATCGGCGCGACGACGGTGCGGGAGTACCGCAAGTACGTGGAAAAGGACCGCGCTCTGTCGCGTCGTTTCCAGGCGGTGTCCATCCGCCAACCTACCGAGGACGAGACGGTCACCATCCTGGAAGGGGTGCAGATCCGATACGAGGAGTTCCACGGAGTCCGTTACAGCTCGGACGCCATCCAGGCGGCGGTGATTCATGCCGGCCGCTACATTACGGACCGTGCGTTTCCGGACAAGGCGATCGACGTTCTCGACGAGGCCGGAGCCCGCGTCAAGCTGCGTCAGGTGTCGTCGACCTCGTCGCTCAGGCGGGTGCAGTACGAAATTCGCGAGGTGGTGTCGAAGATGAAAGATGCCATCTCACGCAAGGATTTCGAGCGGGCGGTCGACCTCCGGGAGGAGGAGTTGCGGCTGCGCGAGGAGCTCGAGATGCTCGAGGAGACCCACGCTGCCGACCCGCCCGAGTTGGCGTTGGTGGACCGTGCGGACATCGAGGACGTGGTCGCGTCGTGGACCGGTATCCCGGTGTCTTCGATCAGCGAGGACGAGGCCGACCGCTTGCTGCGAATGGAGGAGATCCTGCGCCAACGAGTGGTTGGCCAGGATGACGCCGTCAGGTCGGTGGCGCGTGCGATCCGGCGCAGCCGGCTCGGGGTGACGAGCCCGGACCGGCCGATCGGTTCCTTCATTTTCCTGGGCCCGTCGGGGGTCGGCAAGACAGAGGTCGCGCGCCAGCTGGCGGGCTTCCTCTTCCAGGACCCGCGGCGGCTGGTCCGATTCGACATGTCGGAGTACATGGAGAAGCACACCGTGTCGCGCCTGATCGGCTCGCCGCCGGGCTATGTCGGATTCGAAGAGGGCGGGCAGCTGTCGGAGCAGGTGCGGAGGAACCCGTACTCGGTGGTGCTGCTCGACGAGATCGAAAAGGCTCACCCGGACATCTACAACCTGCTGCTGCAGGTTCTCGAGGACGGACGACTCACCGACAGCTACGGCAACGTCATCGACTTCACCAACTCGCTGATCATCATGACCTCGAACCTGGGGGGGCGTGAACTCGTCACCGGCGACCGCATGGGCTTCGGGAACGCCGAGTCCGGCATCGAGTCGGGCCAGATCCGCGAGCTCGTCGATCGCGAGCTTCGGCGCCACTTTCCGCCAGAGTTTGTGAACCGGCTCGACGAGGTGATCGTGTTCGGGGCCCTCGACGAGAGCAGCATGCTCGAGGTGGCTCGGATCCTGCTCCGCGAGACTGCCGAGGTTCTGTCGAAGAAGAGGGTCGCGGTGGAGTTCGCTGCCGACGTCGCGGAGTGGCTGTTTGCCCGCTGCGGGCTCGACCCGCAGGCAGGCGCACGGCCGTTGCGGCGGCTGGTGAAGCTGTGGATCGAGGATGCGGTGGCCGATTTTCTGATTCAGCACCGAAATGCCGATGGGGTCACGCTGCGGGTCACGGTCGAGGATGACCGGCCGGTGGTCAGTTTGATGGACCGGAACGTGGTAACGCAGGGGCTGGACAGGTGAAGGCCCGCGCTGCCGCCGTCGCGTTCGTGCTCACGGTCCTGGCGACCGGGGCAGCCGTGCCTCAAGACGAGCTCATTATCCGCGACATCGTCATCGAGGGCGGCGTCACCCTGACCGAGGACACCGTTTCGTACTACCTCGGATTGATGCCTGAGGATCCTCTCGATCGGGAGATGATCAGCGAGGGATTCCGGCGGCTGTGGGACTCCGGGCTCTTCGAGGACGTGCTGATCGAGATGGAGGAGCACGACGACGGCACCGTCACCCTCTACGTCACGGTCAAGGAGCGACCGTTCGTGACCTCGGTGGAGTTCAAGGGCAACAAGAAGGTCAAGGACACCGACCTCAAGGACAAGCTCGACGAGCGGGGCGTCGACATTCCGCGTAATGTGCCGCTGAGGATGGCACAGCTCGGAAAGATCGAAGCAGCAGTCAAGGAGGTCTATGACGCCGAAGGTTACCGCTCGGCGCTCGTCGATTTTGAGGTGATCGACATCTCGCCGAGCAAGAAGCGGGTCGTCTTCAACATCGAGGAAGGTGCAAAGGTCAAGATCGCTTCGATCGACTTCGTGGGCAACGAGGTGTTCTCGGACGGGAAGCTGCGCGGTGCGCTCAAGAAGACGAAGAAGAAGGGCCTGTTCCAGATCTTCAGCGACAAGACCATCTACACCAAGGAGAGCTGGGACGAGGACCGCGACAACCTGCGCGCCTTCTACGGCCGCCACGGCTACATCGACGTCAAGGTTGGCGAGCCGATGATCGAGCTCATGGCCAAGAACCCCGACGCAGAGACCCTCAAGAAGAAGAAGTTCCAGATGCACATCACGGTCCCGGTGGAGGAGGGGCCGCCGTACGATCTCGGGTCGTTCTCGATCGAGGGCGCGACCATCTTCGTGCCCGAGTACATGCATGCGCTGTTCAACGTCACCGAGGGCGAGCGCTACAACCGCAAGGCGATCGAGAACGGCATGGAGAAGGTCCGTGAGGGCTACCAGAACGCCGGCTACGTCTACGCCTACACCAACGAGGTGTGGCAGCGGCGGGAGGGCGAGGAAAAGGTCGTCGATGTCACCATCGACGTCTTCGAGGGCGACCGCTTCCGGCTCGGCCGACTCGAGTTCGTCGGCAACACCAACACCCGCGAAAAGGTTCTGCGGCGCGAGTTCCGGATCGCCGAGGGCCAGTACATGAACATGGGGATCTTCCGGGCTTCGGTCTTCAAGGTCAATGCGCTCGGCTACTGGAAGCTCGAGGAGGAACCGCTCGACTTCGATTTCGACGACGAGAACAAGAGGGTGAACGTCAACGTCAAGGGCAACGAGGTGGGCCGCAACGACATCCAGTTCGGGGCCGGGTACTCGGAGCTCGACGGCGTCTTCGTCCAGGGGCAGTTCAACACCCGGAACTTCCTCGGCCGCGGCAACTCTCTCGGGGTTTCGCTCCAGATCGGCCGGCGCTCCGACCTCTACTCGCTCAGCTACACGGAGCCCTACTTCCTCGACCGGCGCATCCTGCTCGGCGGTTCCATCTTCCGCAGTGCCGTCGACATCAGCAATGCCGGCTTGTCTTCGTACGAGCGCGAGACCACCGGCATCACGATCTCCACTGGCCTCGGTGTCGGTCCCTTCTCTTCGGTCAGCGGCATCATCTCGGTGCAGGACGACTTCTCGCGCTTCATCATCAGCCGCACCGGCGGCATCGGCGATCCCACCGCCGGCCACGATCGGCCGGTCGACATCCCGCCGGTGGAGGGCGTCACCTTCGATCGGGCCTTCGAGACCTTCGAGGGAGCAACCCACGCATTCACTCCGGGCTACAACTTCGACTCTCGCGATGACCCCTTCGATCCCAATCGCGGGAAGGCGTTCTACGGCCGCCTGCGGCTCGCCGGCGGAGTGCTCGGCGGCGACTTCGACTACGTGCGGCCGGAGCTCGGCTACACCCGCTTCATGCCGCTCGGCAAGCGCTTCACCTTCGCCATACACGGCGAGGCGGGGCAATTCTTCACCTACGACGACTCCGACATCCCGATCTACGAGCGCTACCGGCTCGGTGGCGACCGTTCGCTGCGCGGCCTGCCCTACTACTCGGTGCTGCCGCGCACCGAAGAGGGCCTGTACTTCTTCTCGCCCGGTGGCTCGCGTCTCGGCGGCGACCGCTTCTGGCAGGTCAACCTCGAGTACCAGGTTCGGGTCGGCGGCCCGGTGAAGCTGGTGGCCTTCTTCGACGCGGGTAACACCTACGTCGAGGAGCAAGGCTGGGACCTCGGCCTGTGGCGCAGGACCACCGGCCTCGAGATGCGTGTCTTCCTGCCGATCTTCCAGGCCCCGATCCGCTTCATCTATGGCATCAATCTCGATCCTTTCCTCGACGAGGAGGAGAACGATTTCCAGTTCTCAATTGGGACGACTTTCTGAAACACGGAGGATTCCATGCAACGTAAGCTCATTCTGGCTGTCACGACTCTGGCCTTGGCGATCGGCGTCGCTGCCCCGGCAGCCGCGCAGGCGAAGATCGCGGTGATCGACGTGCAGCGGGTCGTGACCGAGTCCGACCCCGGCAAGGAGGCGATCCAGAAACTCAAGGAGCTCAGCGACGCCAAGCGGCAGGAGGGTCAGGCCCTGCAGCAGGAGCTCGCCGCGCTCCAGGAGCAGTTCAACAAGCAGCGGTTCACGGTTGCCGAAGGGCGCCTGGCGGAAATGAACAAGGAAATCGAGGACAAGTCGATCGCGATCCGGCGTTTCGAGGACGACGCCACGCGCGAGCTCGAAGAGGCCAGGCGCCGACAGCTCGGTGGCCTCGAGCAGCGGATCCTGCCGATCATTAACCAGATCGGCCAGGAGCGGGGCTTCACTCTGATCTTCAACAAGTTCCAGTCGGGCCTTGTCTACGCGGACGAGGCGATTGACATCACCGACCAGGTGATCCAGCGGTTCAACACCGCCCAGTGAGCGCCTCCCGC
The DNA here is from genome assembly GCA_964609835.1 of uncultured Thermoanaerobaculia bacterium. GTDB lineage: Bacteria > Acidobacteriota > Thermoanaerobaculia > Thermoanaerobaculales > Sulfomarinibacteraceae > Sulfomarinibacter. The sequence goes on along the minus strand of CAZSTH010000093.1, from coordinate 6,749 downwards.
CGCCTCGCCGATCTCGCCGACGAGCTCGATGCCGAGCTCGTCGGCGAGGCCTCTCTCGAGGTGAACGGAGTCCGCCCCCTCGAAACCGCGGGGCCGCGCCACCTGAGCTTCCTCCACAACCCGAGATACGTCGGTCAGGCGAGATCGTCGCGCGCGGGGGCGATCCTGGTCTCGGATCCCGGCCTGCTGCCGGATCGCAACCTGCTGGTGTGTACCGAGCCCTATCTGGCGCTGGCGCGGGCTGTCGAGCTTTTCCACCCGCCCGTCCGCCCCGAGCCCGGCGTCCATCCCTCGGCGGTTGTGGCCGACGGCGTCGACCTCGGGGATGGAGTGAGCGTCGGTCCGCAGTCGGTGGTCGGCTCGGGGAGCGCTATCGGGGAGAGCACCGTGATCGGCCCGGGCTGCGTGATCGGACGCGGGGTTTCGATCGGTGCCGACTGTCTGCTGCACCCGCAGGTGGTGGTCGAGGACGGTTGCCGGGTGTGCGATCGCTGCATCCTCCACGCCGGCACCGTGATCGGGTCGGACGGCTATGGCTTCGCGACCGTCGACGGCGTCCACCACAAGGTGCCGCAGGTCGGGATCGTCGTGCTCGAGGACGACGTCGAACTCGGCGCCAACGTCTGCGTCGACCGCGCGGCGCTCGGTGTGACCCGGATCGGTCGCGGCACCAAGGTCGACAACCTGGTTCAGATCGCGCACAACGTCACGGTCGGCGAACACTGCCTGCTGGTCGCGCAGTCCGGGATTTCGGGTTCCACGCACCTCGGGCACCACGTGGTGTTCGCGGGTCAGGCGGGATGTTCCGGGCACCTGAAGATCGGCGACGGTGTGGTGCTGGCAGCACGGGCAGCCGCCGTCAAGGACGTCCCGGCTGGAGCAACCGTGGCGGGGTTTCCGGCACGCCCGCACCGCGAGTGGCTGAAGGCCAACGCCAACCTGCAGCGTCTGGACAGCCTGCGGGACCGCGTCAAGGAGCTCGAGCTACGACTGGCCGCGATGGAGGAGTCGTCATGAAGGACATCGGTGACATCCTCTCGGTCATGCCCCACCGCTACCCTTTCCTCTTGATCGATCGCGTGCTGGAGATGGACGAAGACTCCATTCGGGCGATCAAGAACGTGACCTTCAACGAGCCGCAGTTCTGCGGCCACTTCCCGGGGGCGCCGGTCATGCCGGGCGTGTTGTTGGTTGAGGCGATGGCCCAGGCGGGCGGGTATCTGCTCTACAGCAGGATCGACGAGCGCGATGACAAGCTCATTTACTTCACGGGCATCGACAACTGCCGTTTCCGAAGACCGGTCATCCCTGGGGACACGGTGGTCTTCGAGGTCGAGCTGGTGGCGAGACGCAGCAACTTCGCCAAGATCCGCGGCCGCGCGCTGGTCGATGGCGAGGTTGTGTGCGAGGCTGACATGATGTCGGCCCTGGGGAATCGGTGATGGCGACTCACGTCCATCCCAGCGCCATCGTCGACCCGGCTGTCGAGCTCGGGGACGGCGTCACGATCGGGCCCTTCACGCTGGTCGAGGCCGGGGTCGTGGTCGGCGCTGATTGCGAGATCGGTCCCTTCTGCCGGTTCGGGGCCGGTACCGTGATCGCCGAGGGAAACCGCTTCGAGAGCCACTGCTCGGTCGGCGCGCCGCCGCAGGACCTGAAGTACGCCGGCGAGGCGACGCGGCTCGAGATCGGGCCGGGCAACGTGTTTCGGGAGTTCGTCACCCTCCACCGCGGAACCCCGGGCGGCGGCGGCGTGACCACGATCGGCGGGGGTAGCCTGTTCATGGCCTACGCCCACGTCGCCCACGACTGCCACGTCGGCTCGAACACCATCTTCGCCAACAACGCCACTCTCGCCGGCCACGTGGAGGTCGGCGACCACGCGACTGTCGGCGCCCTGACCGCGGTCCACCAGTTCGCCCGCGTCGGTCCGCACGCCTTCCTGGGCGCCTTCACAGCAGCGACCCGAGATTGTCTTCCGTTCATGACCACGGTCGGAAACCGGCCGGCCAAGTGCTACGGCCCCAATTCAATCGGGCTCAAGCGCAAGGGCTACTCCGTCGACAGCCGGACCGCCCTGAAGAGGCTGTGGCACCGTCTCAACGATCCCGAGTTGCCGACCACCGAAGCCGTCGAGCACGCCCGTGAGGAGCTGGCAGGCCAACCCGAGGTGGACCTCGTCCTCAAGTTCATCATCACATCCAAACGGGGCGTCATCCTCGGTTGACTCGGAGACACTCGATTCCTCCTCCTGTCCCGAAACGGCCCGGCTGCCGTTTCGGGGTCGGCCAGAGAAGCCCGCGAGTAGTCAGAACTGCCAGCCGATGCCGAAGCCGAAGAGCCACGGGTCGAGTTCGAGCTCGACCGGGGGGACCAGCTCTCCGCCGCTGCGGAACCGGGCCTCGACGGTGGCGGCGAGGTAGCGGATGTCGAGGTTGAGGTACCAGTCGGGGCCGACGGCATAATTGACGCCGGCCTGCGCCACGAGGCCCGCCCCCGCCTCGAGATCCAGCTCATCGACCCCGGTCGCCTCGAGGTCATCCGAGATGGAGGCGAACGCACCGAGCCACCCGGCACCGATGCCGAAATAGGGATCCCACGCGCCGAACACCGGCGGATGGTAGCGAACGGTGGCGGTGATCGGCACCAGCCACGCGGTACCGCCGTCGATGCCGCAGCAGCCGGTGTCGCCGCCGATCGCCCGCAGCTCGTGGGCCGAGCCGCCGACCGTGAGGGCGGCGCTGACACGTGGATGAACCACCATCGTGCCTTCGAGCTCGAGGCCGGGGCCGCTCTCGAGCCCCAGAACGAGGCCCGACTCTCCCACCTGCCCGCTGACGGCGTCAGCCGACACGGCCAGGGCACGACCCCCGATCCTCCATGTCGGCTCCTGCGCGTCGGCCGCGAGCGGAGGGCAGGCAGCGGCGACGAGCAGCACGCAGAGCACTCGCGGCCGCATCGTTCAGTACACCCGGCCGAGCCGTTCCAAGACGCGGACAGGGTCGCCGGTCTCCTCGAGCTGGGCCGTCGCCGTGTCGCCGAGCCGCCGCACCACCTCCTCGGGCGTCGCCACCACCGCCCCGCCGCAGAGGTACAGCGGCGAGCCGTTGGGATCGACGTACATGCCGTCTGCGGGCTCGGACGCCTGCAGCCCCTGGTACCCCGACGGAGCCTCGTCGGCATTGACGATGGCCCAGACCCTGGCGTCGAGATGGACAATCTCGATCTTCTCGTTCTCGTAGTCGGCGCGCAGGGTCTTCCAGCCCGGTGCCTCGAGAGCTCCACGCAAGATCCAAAGCTTGCCCATCATGACCTCCAGCACCGCATGATACCGCGTCCGCATCTTGCCCGCGTCCGCGCGCGACACCGAAGGGCCGGCGCGGCCTTCAGACTCCCAGTCGCTCGTTGATCGCCTCGAGCGCCTCGAGTGCTCCCATCTCGATGCCGATGTGTCCGTGCGGCACCTGCGGCTCGCGCGGATTGATCCGGATGAGGATGGCGTCGAGACTCCGCACGACCCGCTCCGAGGTCATCCGCACCGTGGGTACGGCCGATCCTGCACCGAGCTCGACGACCGCCAGCGTCGAGCCGGAAACCGAATCCAGCCATAACTGGAAGCGCCGCTCCTGCTCGGTGCTGCGCCGCGGGATCCAGTGCCAGTCTCCGAACATGAGCACGTTCGGGCGCGCGAGCGCGCTCGTGCAGTGCGGGCAACGCGGAAGCTCGGTGGTGGACCGAAAGGTCGTCTCGTCGATCTCGATTCCGCACTCGCCCGCACGCCAGATCGCGTCGCAACAGGGGATGGTGCACTGCAGGTGACCGATCGAGCCGTGGCACTCGAGGATCGCCTCGCGAGCGAAGCCCGCGGCCTGGAACTGGCCGTCGACGTTCGAGGTGAATACGAACGAACCGTGCCTCTTGGACGTGCTCCAGGCGCGGAGGAGATCGAACCCGGCGTGTGGGATGGTGCTGCGATAGAGGTTCAGCCGGTGGCCGTAGAAGCCCCACGCCAGCTCCGGATCGCGGGCGAACCAACCCGGGTTGGCCATCTCGACGAACGATATGCCGAGCCGCCGCATCGGCGGGTAGGCGGTCCAGAACCCGTGGTCGCCGCGAAAATCCGGCAACCCGGAATCGACGCCCATGCCGGCGCCGGCGGTGATCAGCAGGGCGTCGGCTCCCGCGATAGCAGCAGCGGCCGCCTCGATGTCCCGAGCGTCGTTGGTGACGGTGGTCATCCCTGCCTCTCTCGATTTTCGGAACTCGGAACCCGAGCTCCGCATATGGGACTACTCCTCTCCCATGAACGGGTACGCGAAGTGGTTCGGGGGCACGAAGTTCTCCTTGACCGTACGCTGCGACGTCCAGCGGATGAGGTTGAGGAACGAGCCGGCCTTGTCATTGGTGCCGGAAGCGCGCGAGCCGCCGAACGGCTGCTGGCCGACAACCGCCCCGGTCGGCTTGTCGTTGATGTAGAAGTTGCCGGCGGCGTGTCGGAGCCGGTCCGCCATCGTGACCATCGCCGCGCGGTCACGGCCGAAGATGGCGCCCGTGAGCGCGTAGGGCGAGGAGGTGTCGCAGAGCTCCAGCGTGTCGTCGAGGTCCTTGTCGTCGTACACGTAGACCGTCAGAACGGGGCCGAAGATCTCTTCCTGCATCAGCCTGAAGCGCGGGTCGGTGGTCTCCACCACCGTCGGTTCGATGAAGTACCCGGTCGAGTCATCGCTCCCGCCGCCGCACAGGATCTCGGCCTCGGACGCGTCCTTCGCGTGCTCGATGTAGCTCGAGATGTCGCGGAAGGCACCGGCGTCGATGACAGCGTTGAAGAAGTTCCGGAAGTCGGTCGGCGGCCCGATCGTGATCTCCGAGACCTGGCCGAGAGTGGCGTCCTTGACCCGGGACCAGATGGAGCGAGGGATGTAGGCGCGTGACACCGCCGAGCACTTCTGGCCCTGATACTCGAACGCGCCGCGAACCAGCGCGGTGGCCAGGGCGTCGACTTCGGATGACGGGTGGGCGAAGACGAAGTCCTTGCCGCCGGTCTCGCCGACGATGCGCGGGTAGGTGGCGTAGTTGGCTATGTTGTCGCCGACCGTCCGCCACATGCCCTGGAAGACTCGCGTCGATCCGGTGAAGTGGACACCGGCGAGCTGCGGGCTGGCCACCGCAGGTGCGCCGACCTTCGAGCCCGAGCCGGGCAGGAAGTTGATGACGCCGGGCGGAAAGCCTGCGGCCTGCATGAGCTGCATCAGGTACCAGGCGGTGAACACCGCCGAAGATGCCGGCTTCCACAGCACCGCGTTGCCCATCAGCGCCGGCGAGGTCGGGAGGTTGCCTGCAATGGAGGCGAAGTTGAAGGGCGTGACCGCGAAGATGAAGCCCTCCAGCGCGCGGTACTCCACGTAGTCCCAGTGGCCGAGGGCGGAGGCCGGCTGCTGTTCGTACAGGAAGCGCATGTAGAACGGGTTGAAGCGGAAAAAGTCGATGAGCTCGCAGGCCGAGTCGATCTCGGCTTGGAAGACGGTCTTCGACTGGTTCAGCATGCAGGCCGCGTTGAGGGTGTCGCGCCACGGGCCGGCGAGCAGCTCGGCCGCCTTCAGCATGACCGCGGCACGGTGCTCCCACGGCGTCTCCGACCACGCGCGCCAGGCCGAGGCTGCGGCGTCGATGGCCTGCTGGACCTCGGTCTCGCCGGCCTGGTGGTAGGTGGCGAGCACGTGGCCGTGATCGTGCGGGCAGACCGCCTTGGCGGTGTTGCCGGTGCGCACCTCCTTGCCGCCGATGATGAGCGGGATCTCGATCTCCTCGCGCAGCATCTCGTCGAGCCTGGCTTTCAGAGACGCCTTCTCCGGCGAACCGGGGGCGTAGGACCTGACCGGCTCGTTGACCGGTGGCGGGACAGGAACGATGCCGTTGGCCATGGGAACCTCCTGCGGGGTTGATGGGCGTGGTGTGGCGCGTGACGCACGCGCCGCTCGAGCATGGTAACGGTGCGCGCTGACGACTTCAATGCCGTTTCCCGGTTCCCCGTCCACAGCGGGGCTGCGGACGGGAGAGACGGGGTTACACTCGCAGCGTGAGCATGATCTACCTCGATTACAACGCCACCACGCCCATCGACCCGCGGGTGGTGGAGGGGATGGGGCCGGCGTTGACCGGGCTGTACGGAAATCCGTCGTCCGGGCACCGCGCAGGTCGGGAAGCGCGCGCGGTGCTCGAGCGTGCGCGCACGCAGGTGGCGTCGGCGCTCGGCTGCACGCCGACCGAGGTGCTCTTCACCTCAGGTGGATCGGAGTCGAACAACCTCGCCATCCGCGGCGTGGTGGAGGCGCGAGGCGGCGGCCACGTCGTCACCAGCGCGGTCGAGCATCCGGCGGTGCTCGAGGTCGCCCTCGCGCTCGAGACCGACGGCCGCATCGAGCTCACAATCGTCGGCGTCGACCGACACGGTCGCGTCCATCCCGCGGATGTCGAGACGGCCCTGCGCAGCGACACGGTGCTGGTGTCGCTGATGCTGGCCAACAATGAGGTCGGGACCCTGCAGCCGGTGGCGGAGGTGGCGGCCGCGTGCCGGCGCCGCGGTGTGCTGGTCCACACCGATGCCGCGCAGGCAGTGGGCAAGATCCCCGTGAATGTGGGAGATCTCGGCGTCGACCTGCTGACGGTGGCGGGGCACAAGCTCTACGCGCCCAAGGGCGTCGGTGCGCTGTACGTTCGCGACGGCGTCGCGATCGAGCCCCTGATCCGAG
>CAZSTH010000092.1:0-16513 GCA_964609835.1 uncultured Thermoanaerobaculia bacterium | reverse complement strand
CGGGGAACGACACCTCGCAGAGCCGCTGCTCGAACTCGTAGGCGAGGGCGATGCCGACCAGCAGGTCCCGACCGCTGCCGCCGGCGCGCTCGGCGCAGGCGGCGGCCGCCGGGATGAGGTCGGATGGATGGGACGGGTCCTGCTTCCAGTAGATGTCGTTGTAGTCCATGACCCGGATCATCAGCGCGTTGAGCAGGGACGCCGACAGCGGGTCCCATTGCTCGCCCGTCACCAGCACGCGGCAGGCGCCGCGACCGGCGGCCTCGGTCAACACCTCGCGGGCGATGTGGACGTCGTGCTGCTGGGCGCCGCCGAGGGCGCAGCCCACCGAGTCCATCAGGAATCGCTTGGCCTCGGCGACAACCGCGTCGGGGAGGTCGTTGAATCGGACCCGCGAGGCCCACTCCGAGATCGTGCGTGTGACGTTTGACATCGTGCTCCCTCCGGCTGACCGGTCCGACCGCTCGTGGCGCCGAATGGATTCTAGCTCAATGCGTCGTGCGGTCCCCCGCGGCATCGTATGATGCCGCGGGAGGCCGTCATGGGACGTCCATACAGGACAGCGGCATGCCTCGCGGTGGGCTCGGAGCTGCTTGGTGACCAGCGGCTGGACCGGAACTCGCTCGAGGTCACCCGCGAGCTGGCGAACCACGGGGTCGCGGTGCGCGAGAAGCGCGTGGTCGGAGACGACGTCGATCACGTTGCCGGGGCCATTCGCGAGCTGCTGGCGAGTTGGGATGTGGTCGTCATCACCGGCGGGCTCGGGCCGACCGAGGACGACGTCACCCGAGAGGCGGTGGCGCGAGCGCTCGGGCGCTCGATCGAGCGCGACCGCGAGGTCGACGGCTGGATCCGTGACCGGTATCGCGAGCTCGACCGGCCGATGCCCGAGCTCTGCTCGAGGATGGCGCTGGTGGTCGAGGGTTCGCGGCCGCTCCGCAACCGGAGGGGCACCGCCCCCGGCCTGCTGCTGGAGGCCGGGGACCATCTGCTGGCCGTCTTTCCCGGGGTTCCCTGGGAAATGGAGGCGATGCTCGAGCGGGACCTGCTGCCGGCGGTTCGATCGAAAGGTGGTTTCGATCCGCATCGTCGCCGGACGCTGATCCTCGGTGGCGTCGTCGAATCGGAAACCGAGGACCGGATCCGGCACCTCTACAGCAGGTTCGGACGGGAGAACATCACCATCCTCGCCTCGTACGGGGTGCTGCGCCTGCTCCTCCTGGCCGAGGGCCCGAAGGCCTCGGCCGAGGCCCGCCTCGACGAAATGGAGCAGGCCTATCGAGAGATCCTCGGCAACGACGTGGCCGGGGTCGATGCCGAAGGCCTGCCGGAGATCGTGAGCGACCTCCTTCGCGCGCGGCGGCAGAGGCTGGCGGTTGCGGAGTCGTGCACCGGCGGCCTGATGAGCGCGCAGATCACCGACGTGGCGGGCGCGTCCGGGGTTTTCGACGGTGGGGTGGTGTCCTACTCGAATGAGGCCAAGGAGAGTTTTCTCGGTGTTCCCCGCGCAATCCTGGTCGAGCACGGGGCGGTCTCCGAGGAGGTGGCGCGGTCGATGGCGACCGGGGTCCGTGACCGTTTCGGCGCGGACTGGGGCGTCGGCATCACCGGCATCGCGGGCCCCTCCGGCGGAACCGAGGACAAGCCGGTGGGGTTGGTGCACTGGGCGGTGGCGGGGCCGGGCGGCGGCGAGGCCCGCCACGCCGTGTTCCCGGGCGCCCGACCGATCGTCCGGCAGTGGAGCGTCAATGCGGCCCTCGACCTGCTGCGCCGGCGGCTCCAATCATGACGATCGAGCCGGACGGCATGGTGCGTGCGTTCGTGGCGGTCGAGATTCCTGAGGCCGTCAAGGCTGGGCTCGCCTCCGCGGTGGACGCCCTTCGCCGCCAATCGCCGCCGGCACGCTGGACGCGGCCCGAGGGCTGGCACTTGACCCTGAAGTTCCTCGGCGACGCGTCGCAGGCGCAGCTCGAGATCCTCGTCCGCGATCTCTCGTCGCTGCTGAGTGGCTGTCCGCCGGTGCGGATCCGGCTCCATGGTTGCGGACTCTTTCCGCAGCCGGAGCGCCCCAGGGTGGCGTGGCTCGGGGGCAAGGCGCCGGGACTGGAATCGATCGCGCGCGCGGTTGAGTCGGCCGCGAGGGGTACTGGTTTTGCCCGCGAACGGCGGCCCTGGTCGCTGCACCTCACGCTCGCCCGAATCAGGACGCGCTGGCCGCGTGACGCGGTGCGGCGCTTCTTCGACTGGGGAGATGGACTCGGGCTGGAGGCCTTCGAGTGCTCGGAGGTGGTGCTGTTCAGGAGCGAACTCGAGCCCGGCGGGGCGGTGTACACTGCCCTGGAAAGGTTGGCTTTGCGGTGACTTTCGAGCTCGTTCTGGTGGTGGGCGCGTATCTTGTGGGATCGATTCCCAGCGGCCTGCTGATCGTGCGCTGGCTGACCGGCGAGGACGTCCGGCACCAGGGATCGGGCAACATCGGCGCCACCAACGTGCTGCGGGCGATCGGCTGGCAGGTGGGAGCCGCGGTGACCCTGGTCGATATCGGCAAGGGCGCGCTGCCGGTCTGGCTGATGACCCGGGCCAACCCGGAGAGCGCGTGGGTGGCGGCGGCGATGCTGGCTGCGGTGCTCGGTCACTGCTTCCCGGTGTGGCTGGGGTTTTGCGGTGGTAAGGGCGTCGCCACCGGTTTTGGCGCCTTCCTCGTGATCGCGCCGCTGAGTGCATTGGCGGCCTTCGGCGTGTGGCTGGTGGTGCTCGCGGTCGGGCGCTGGGTGGCCCTCGCCTCGATGGTGGCGAGCGCCACCTTCCCGGTGGTGCTCGAGGTCGTCGACCACCCGGATCTGGTGACCCTGGCGGCGGTGAGTGCGGCCGCGGTGCTGATCATCGTCCGTCACTGGTCCAACATCCGCGACCTGGTGCGGCGCAGAGGCGGCGATAACAGCATCCGGTGACTGGGGGTGCGGTTTGAGGCTGAGTGTTTTTGGCGGCGGATCGTGGGGGACGGCGATGGCCCATCAGCTCGCCCGCCGCGGCCACGAGGTCGTGTTGTGGGCACGTGAGCCGGAGGTGGCGAACGGTATCAACACGCGGCATCGCAATCCGCTCTTCCTTGCCGACCTCGAGCTGCATTCCGGGATCCGGGCGGTCGACGACCCGTTGACCGCCGCCGGTCATGCGTCGACCTGGGTGTGGGTGGTGCCGGTTCAGTTCAGCCGGGCGGTGATGAGAGAGCTGCGTTCCGGGATCGGCAGCGAGGTGGCGATCGTGTCGGCGTCGAAGGGCATCGAGACCGAGACCCTGAGCCGGATGGATCAGATCGCCGACGCGGCGCTGGGCCTCGAAGCCGAGCGTTTCTGCTGCCTCTCGGGGCCCACGTTCGCGCGAGAGGTCGTGCGAGGCGACCCCTCCGCCGCGGTTCTCGCCTGTCCGAACCTGGCCCTCGCGACCTCGCTGCAGGAGGAGTTCTCGGACCACTACCTGCGGTGCTATGCGGGCGCCGACCTGGTGGGCGTGGAGCTCGCGGGCGCCCTCAAGAACGTGATCGCGATCGCAGCCGGCGTGATTGACGGCCTCGGGCTCGGATCCAACACCCAGGCGGCCCTGATGACACGGGGTCTGCACGAGATCACGCGCCTCGGCGTCGCCCTCGGGGCCGACGCGGAGACCTTCCGTGGGCTGGCGGGAATGGGTGACCTGGTCTTGACGTGTACCGGGGGGTTGTCCCGCAACCGGGCCCTCGGCCAGCGTCTCGGCCGCGGCGAGTCGCTGGAGGAGATCCTCGGGTCGATGCGAGAGGTCGTGGAAGGGGTCCGTACCTCTCCGGCGGCCGCCCGCCTCGCGCGCGATCACGGGGTCGAGATGCCGATCACCGATGCCGTGACCCGTCTGCTGAGCGGCGAGGTCGACGCCCACACGGCCCTGCGCGAGCTGATGACGAGACAGCTGAAAATCGAGTCCAAGCTGTAGCTCGAATTCGGAATTCGGAATACTGCCCGCCGACCCGGTTGAACCGCGAAGTCTCGATGAGCCCGAAGGGTTGATCCTCGCCGCGCGGAGGGCGTCGAAATTCGTAGGCTTGGTGTCTCTGGTTCTTTGTGGTTCGAAACCCTACCCGGCGTACTCGTCCTTCGGAACGCGCAGACCCGGCACGAGGTTGCGCTCGGCGACGACACTGATTGCCTTCGGGTACTCGGGGCACGCCTTTTCGCACAGGCCGCAGCCGGTGCAGGCGCCGCTGCCGATCAGAGGCCGTGTGCCGATCAGCATGATGGCGCGATCGGGGTAGGGGCAGGCCACGTAGCAGTCGCGGCAGCGCTCGCCCTTGAAGGTGACGCAGCGGCGCGGGTCGACGCGCGCGAGGCCCAACCGCACCCGTTCCGGTCCGCCGGGATCCACCAGCGCACCGTCGCCGCAGGCCGTGACGCACGGCAGGTCCTCGCACAGGTGACAGGGCGTGACTGACGGATTGATGACTGGAATCGACCGGCCGTCGTCGTGCAGGATCGTGACGATGCTCGAGTGGGGGCAGACGGGAATGCAGTCACCGCAGCCGGTGCAGGCGTCCAGAAATGCCTCGTCAGGCTTGAGGGCGCCCGGTGGCCGCAACGAGTTTGCCGGATCCGCGCTGCCGTGGCCGCCTCGAGCGGCGTGCGAGGCCTCGCGCACGGTCCCGAACCAGCTGGTCAGGAACTCGCGTCGAGATCGTTCGGGTGGGTCGCTCATGCCTCGGCCTCCACCGGGATCGGCACCGTGGACCAGGGTACAGGATCCTCGACCTTGCGGGTCTCGGAGGCTGCCAGCGCCGCGGATACGAGGGCGTTGACGTCGAGCGCCGCCTCGGCGCTGCCGAGCTCGTCTCCGGACGAGCGGGTGGCGGGGCTCTCCGGCAGCAGGTAGGAGCAGCAGTCGAAGTGGGGGAGGATCGAGGTCTCGTAGCTGCCGATCCGGCGTGCGAGATCGATGATCTCCGGTTTGTCGAGTCCGATCAGCGGCCGCAATACGGGCAGATCGGCGACCGCGTCGATGGCGCGAACGTTCTGGATCGTCTGCGAGGCGACCTGGCCGAGGGCCTCGCCGGTGACCAGCGCGTCGGAGTGGAAGCGCGACGCCAATCGATCGGCGACCCGGAACATGAACCTGCGGTAGAGCAGAATCCTGAGCTCGGCCGGACAGCGGACCGCGATCTGCTCCTGGATCTCGAGCAGGGGGACCAACGCAAGCCTGGCGCGGTGTTGGTAGCGAATCAGGATTCGCACCAGGTCAGCCACCTTCTCGATGCTCGCCGGGTCGGTCTGCGGAACCGAGTGGAAGTGGACGAAGTCGATGTGGACACCCCGTTTCATGAGCAGGTAGGCGGCCACCGGCGAGTCGATTCCGCCTGACAGCAGTGAGCAGGCTCGCCCTCCGACGCCGGTCGGCAGGCCGCCGGGGCCGGGGACGCGCCGGGTCCACAGGTAGAAGCCCTGCTCCTCCACTAATACGTGGATGGTGAGGTCGGGTCGTGCGAGGTCCACCGGCCATCCGGTCCGATCCTGGACCAGCGTTCCGAGTTCGCGCTCGATCTCGGGAGAGGTCACCGGAAAGGTCTTGTCGGAGCGCTGGCAGCGGACCGCGAAGCTCGAGGCGTTGAGGCTCTCGAGGCACTGCAGCACGGAGCTCCGCAGTCCGTCGAGGGTCGTGCCTGCGTCCTCGGCCGCCATGATGGCGCCGATTCCGAAGACGGTTCCCAGGCGGCGCGACACCTCGGCGAAGTCGACCGGCTCGGAGAACCTGACGAGCACCCGCCACGACGGACGCTCCACACGTGCGACCGGCAGGTCGGCAAGCGCAGCAGTGACGTTTTCGGTCAGCCGGCGCTCGAACCAGCGCCGGTTGCCTCGCTTGAGGCTGACCTCCGAGGTCGTACACAGGACGAGTGACACCCGCTCCATGGGGAGAAGGTTAGCATCTGGGGGAATTCGGAATTCGGGAAAGGGATATCGCGGGTCAGAGCTGAATCTTGATCGGCACCGTCATCCAGCACAGGGCGAAAATGGCGAGGGCGGCGCAGCCGAGCAGCCGGTGGCCGGCGCCCAACGGCAGGTCCTCATCCCACAGCGGCGGGTGCTGCGGCCGCATGATCAGGATGACCACCACCCACAGCAACCACCCGGGCCACGCGAAGCAGAGCGCGACGAGCACCCCGACCAGTGGCCAGGCCAGCCGCCGATGCCAGCCCCCGAAAAGCGCGTAACTCACGTGGCCGCCGTCGAGCTGGCCGAACGGCAGCATGTTGAGGAGCGTGATCGCCAGGCCCCACCACGCAGCCATGCCGGCGGGGTGGAGGTAGAGGGTGGTGCCCTGGGCAAGCGGACCATGAATGACCAGCTCGAGCAGGTTGTAGACGAGCGGTTCGGCGAACTCGACGGAGCCGGGCACGTCCGGCAGAGACGGCCCCGCGTCGGAATGCGCGATGCCATAGGCGAGGAACGGCAGCAGCGCCAGGAAACCGGCGATCGGGCCCGCTGCCCCGACCTCCACCAGCTGCCGCCGGTTGCGGATCGGGTCCTTGATCCGGATCACCGCGCCGAGGGTGCCGATGGGGAACAACGGCACCGGAAAGGGAATGAAGAACGGCGGTGTCGCCGTCAGGCCATGGCGGCGGGCGGCGAGATAATGGCCGAGCTCGTGGCAGAGCAGGATCGTCATCAGCGGCAGCGAGAAGGGAAAGCCCGCCGCGTAGAGACGAGGGTCGATGAGGGCCCGCGCGACGCCGAGGCGCGCGACCTCGGGCGGTACTCCGACCCAGCTCACGGCTCCGATCAGGCTGGTGCTGAGCAGCGTGGCGAGGAACAGCAACAGGTGCAGCCACCACCGAGGCCGGTACTCCGGAGATGGATCGGCCCCGGCGTTCGGACCGTCGGGGCCGTAAGGTTCCAGCTGCTCGCCCGCGCGCACGCTCAACTCATGTCGCGCAGCGCCTTGCCGGGCTTGAAGCGAATGGTCTTGCCCGGCGGAATCTCGACCTCGCGCCCGGTCTTCGGATTGCGGCCGATGCCGCGCTTGCGGTCCTTGACCTGGAACACGCCGAAACCCCGCAGCTCGATGCGGTCCCCGCGCAGGAGCGCCTCCTTCATGCCCTCGAAGAGCGCATTGACGGCCTCGCTCGCCTTGGGTTTTGGGAGATCCGTGGCCTGCATCACCCGCTCGACGAGATCGGATTTGATCATCCACTCCTCCTTCCCCAGACGCGGGGATCTGCGACGTTATAGAGAAGCTCAATCATTGTCAAGGGTTAGCTCGCGCAGCGAAAACCTCCCGCGGGTGCCGCGGGAGGTCGAAGGGAGCTCAGCTGTGTCGCGTGAGTGATCAGAACGGCACGTCGTCGGTGTCGTCGGGGAAGCTCTGGCCGACTCCACCGTAATCGGTTGGCGGGGCGTCGCCGCCGGGGCTGTCGCGGCGGCTGCCGAGCATCTCCATGGTGTCGGCGTGGATCTCGGTGAAGTACTTCTTCTGGCCGTCCTGTTCGTAGGTGCGGGTGCGGATCTGGCCCTCGATGTAGAGCTGCTTGCCCTTCGTGACGTAGCGGTCGACGATCTCTGCCAGCTTGCCCCAGGCGACGACGTTGTGCCACTCGGTTCGCGGGTTGCCGTGCTCGTCCTTGAAGCGCTTGTCGGTGGTGGCGAGCGAGAACTTCGCCAGGTTGGTGCCGCCCTGGGTGACCCGGAACTCCGGATCCCGCCCGACGTTACCGACCAGAATGACTTTGTTGATGCCCATGATGGAGACTCCTCACTGCGTGGCCGGGACTGCGGGCATGCTACCACAGCCGGCGGGCTGATGGCGCGTCAACGCCGAGTCCGGAATCGGTCCGCGTCGCCCGCCGTCCGGTGCTGCCACATGGCCGCCACGTGGTCGCCATTCGCGTCCGGCGACGACGGTGGTACCTTCATCGCCGTGAGCCAGGAGCAGCGCGTCGTCCACCACGCCTCCCGGATGGCGGTGGTGACCCTCCTCTGCCGGGTGACGGGTTACCTGCGTGACAAGGCCCTCTTCTCGATGATCGGCGCGGGCCACCTCTACGACATGTACCGGACCGCCAATCGCATTCCCAATGCATTTCGAGGCCTGTTCGCGGAGGGGACGCTGCACGCGGCGTTCGTGCCGACCCTGGCGCAGCTGGTGGGCCGCGACCGCGAAGCCCGACGGGCGGCGGAGCTGGTACGGGGGCTGCTGGCGGCGCTCCTGCTGGCGGTCGGGGCGGTGGTCGCACTCGGCATCGCCTGCGCCCCGTGGCTGGTCCGGCTGTACGCCGAGGGCTTCTCCGCGACGCCCGGCAAGCTCGAGATGACGGTGCTGATGAACCGCATCATGTTCCCGTACCTGCTCCTGATCTCAATGGCGGCGTTGCTGCAGGCCGTGCTCAACAGCCACGAGCGGTTCCTGGTGCCGGCGGCGACGCCGATGCTCTACAACCTCACGATCGCCGGCACCGCGTGGCTCGTGCTGCCGCGGACCGGCCGCCCGGAAATCGTGCTGTCGATCGCGGTGCTGGTGGGCGGTCTTCTCCAGTTCGCCCTCCAGCTACCGGCGGTCCGCGGCCTCGGGTTCTCGCTCGCGCCCCTGTGGTCGGCAATCCGTTCGATCGACGTTCGGTCGGTGCTCCTTCTGATGCTGCCGGGAATCCCGGTACTCGGCATCAGTCAGGTCAACCAGCTGATCTCCAACCGCTTCGCCTCCTTCATCGACTCCGGCGTCAGCTACACCTACGGGGCCTACCGCATCACCGAGCTGGTCTTCGGCGCGGTTGTCGTCCAGCTGACGACCGTGCTGCTGCCGCTGATGTCGCGTGAGCTGCGCGAGGACCCGGCCCGCGCGCCCCACACCTTGCTCGCGACCGCGACGCTCGTCAGCTTCGTCACCCTGCCTTCAGCGGTGGTGATGGCGGTGCTTTCGAGGCCGATCATCGGCTTGCTCTTCGGAGGCGGGCGCTTCGACGCGACGGACGTCACGGTCACCGGTGCGACGCTGACCGCCTACGCGTTCTCGGTAATCGGAACCGGCCACGTCAAGGTCATGGCCAGCGCCTTTTTCGCCAACAAGGACACCCGGACCCCGATGTGGGGCAGCCTGTTGGCCCTGATCGTCTTCACCGCGGGCTGTGCGATGCTGGTGGGGCCTTTGGCGACCGCGGGCCTCGGCTGGGCGAACACGATCTCGATGGCGAGCTTCGGCGTCTTCCTCACCCTGCTGTACGCGCGGCGCCACGGTTTCGGCGGTGCGTCGACGATGATGGCCTGGCGTGCAGTGGCCCGGCAGCTGGTGGCGGCGTCGGTCGTTGCAGTGGGGCTGGTCGCCGTCAGGCCGTGGCTCGCCGGTGTCGACCGCACGTCGCTCGAGGGAGCCCTGCGACTGGCGGCGGTCCTCGTGCCGGCCGGCGTGGCGTACGTCGCGTTGGTCAGGGCCCTGGGAGGGACCGAGCTCGCCCTCCTGATGTCGACCTTCCGTCGTGGGGGCGGCAGATGAGAATGGTGATCCAGCGGGTCTCGAGGGCCGCGGTCGAGGCCGGCGGCGAGGAGGTCGGATCGATCGGGACCGGCCTGCTGGTGCTGGTGGGCCTGGAACGTGGTGACGGGGAGGAGCAGCTGCTGCGAGGGGCTCGCCGGCTGGCGACGTTGCGGATCTTCGCCGACCCGGAGGGCCGCATGAACCTCGGTCTCGACGAGGTCGGTGCGGCCGTGCTCGCCGTCTCCCAGTTCACCCTCGCCGGCTCGATCCGCAAAGGCCGGCGGCCGGGCTTCGACCGTGCCATGCCCGGAGCCGTGGCGGAGCCCCTCTTCGTCCGCTTCGTGGAGCTGCTGCGCGGCCATGGGGTGAGGGTCGAGACCGGGGTCTTCGGTGCACTGATGAAGATCGAGCTCGTCAACGACGGTCCGGTGACGCTGATCTGGGACGACCCTCCCGCGATTTCGGACTCCGATTCAGCACCCTGAACCGGAGTCTGAAATCGCGGTCAGCCGAGGTTGGCGGTCTGCCAGGTGATCCAGAAATCCTGCGCCTCGTCGAGATGCTCGAGGGCGGCCTCGAACTGGTTGTCCGCCTCGAGCGAAGCGCGGTAGCCGGCCTCCAGGCCGAGGGTGGCATTCAGGATCTCGATTCGGATGCCGAGGGCGACGTCGTCGAGGTCCTGCGGATCGTCGCGCATCTCGTCGATCTCCTGCTCGCCGGCGATTTCCTGCTCGCGGAGCCACGACCAGAACGCCTCGAGGATCGCCGCATCGGCGTCGAAGGTCGCCGCCATCGCCTGCTGTTCCTCGTCGGGAGTGTCCTTGAGCAGCTCGACGGCGAAGCGGAAGAACGCCGAGTTGCCGTACAGCCGAGCGAGATTCTCGGACAGGGTCCGGCTTTCGAGCTCGACATCGGGGGTGATTCCACCGCCCCCGAGCACCGTCCGGCCGGCATCGGTCTCAAAAGCGTCGGAGCTCTCGCTGCCGTTGCGGTGGGTGATGTAGTCGATGAACGAGTGGTAATCGCGCTGGATCGAGCGGCCCGACGGGGTGTAGTACCGAGCCGTGGTCAGCGCGAGGCCGGTGTCGCGAACCGTGAAGACGGTCTGCACCAGCCCCTTACCCCAGGTCACCTCGCCGAGGACGACTCCGCGGTCATGGTCCTGGATCGCCCCGGCCACGATCTCCGATGCCGACGCGGATCCCTGGTTGACGATGACGACGAGCGGGCCGGCGAACGGCTCGCCGCCGCCGGGGGCTTCGAGGGTCGAGTGGCTCGAGGGTGTACGGCCGCGAGTCGTCACGATCAGGTCTTCCTTGGCGAGGAAGATGTCTGCCACACCGATGGCTGCGTCCAGCGAGCCGCCTGGGTTGTTGCGGAGGTCGAGCACGAGCGAGGCCATGCCCCCCTCGTGCAACCTCTCGACCGCCTCCCGCACCTCACGTGCGCTTGACGATGTGAACTCCGAGAGACGGATGTAGCCGACACCCGGGCGGGCGATGAACGCGAATCGCACGGTGTTCTGGGGAATCCGTGTCCGTTCGATCGCGACCACGAAGCTGTCGTCGATGCCGGGACGGTCGATGGTCAGCTCGACGATGGTTCCCTCGGGGCCCCGAACCAGGTCGACGACGTCGTCGAGGCTGATGTCCTCGGTCGGTTGGTCGCCGACCTTCGAAATGACATCGCCGGTGCGCAGTCCCTTGGCGGCGGCCGGAGTCCCGGCCATCGGTGCGATCACCGTGATCTTGCCGTTGCGGCTGGAGATGATGATCCCGACGCCGTAGAACGAGCCCCCCTGGCGTGAGCGCATCTTGTCGAATGACCTCGGGTCGAGGAAGTTGGAGTGGGGGTCGAGCACCTCGAGCATGCCGCCGATGCCGTCGTAGACGATATCGGTGGGGTCCTGCTCCGTCGGCAGCCACTCCAGGAGCAGGTTGACGACCCGGGCGGAGCGCAGCATCAGTTCGGTTTCCTCGTCGGGGACCGAGCGTTCCCCGAAGATGGCGCCCGCCGCGGCACCGGTGATAAGGATGACCAGTGCCACGATCAGAGGATTGAAGTAACGGCTTGCTGTACGCATGTCTCTCCCGTGATGCGCCGCTCGCGGCGGCTTCGACCAGTTTAACGTGCTTCGAGATGTGGAAAGTCCTGTCCCGGGTCTTCGGCCCCGGCTGGTGCGAGCCGGGGCCGAAGGCCGGGCTATGGCCTCCACGCTGCTGTCCACGTCATACATCGGTATACTGATCGCCGGGAGGCTGCGTGTTCGGTACCCTGGGAATGCCCGAGCTGATCATGATCTTCGTCGTGGCCCTGCTGCTGTTCGGGCCGCGCAAGATGCCCGAGATCGGCAAGTCGGTCGGCCGCGCCATGCGCGAGTTCCGTCGCGCGTCCAACGAGTTCAAGCGCACCATCGAGGACGAGGTCGCCGTCAATGACATTCGGGAGGTCGAACACGATCTCGCGGACGTTCGCAAGTCGGTCACCGACCCTCTCGGCGTGCGGGACCTCGAGAAGTCCCTCCGTGAGGGCGTGAGCGGTGAGCCCTCGGAGCCCTCGAGCGGGGAGCGGAACACGTCGTGAGCGCGGAGGACGTCGAGCGGATCCGCGACGCGGAGGAAGTGTTCGACGAGGACCTGCCGCGGATGTCGCTGCTGCAGCATCTCGACGAGCTCCGGCGCCGCATCCTGTACAGCATCATCGCCATCTTCGTTGCCTTCCTCGGCAGCTGGTACTTCGCGCCGCAGATCTTCCACCTCCTCGAGAAACCGTTCCTCGCCGCGGTGCCGGAGGGCGAGCGGCTCGCCTTCACGGATCTGCCCGGCCCGTTCATGCTCTACATCAAGGTCGCGCTGTTGACCGCGATCTTCGTCGCCTCGCCGGTGCTGCTGATCCAGCTCTGGATGTTCCTCCGACCGGGGCTGTACAAGCGCGAGCGGCGGTTGTTCCTGCCCTTCGTGTTCTTCACCACGCTGTTCTTCGTTGCCGGCGGGTACTTCGGCTATCTGGTGGCGTTTCCGATGGTGGTTCGATTCCTGCTCGGCGTCGGCGAGGGGTTCAAGCAGGTGGTCACCATCAACGCCTACTTTTCCATGATGTCCAAGATCCTGCTCGGCATGGGACTGGTGTTCGAGATGCCGATGCTGATCTTCTTCCTGGCGAGGCTCGGCGTCGTCAGCGCGGGACAGCTGCTGCGGTGGTTCCGCTGGGCGGTGCTTTTGATCTTCGTCACGGCGGCCGTGATCACACCGACCCCGGACATCGCGACGCAGACAGTGTTCGCGGTGCCGATGATCCTGCTCTACCTCCTCGGGGTCGTGGTGGCGGCGGCGTTCGGCCGCCGGCGCGATAAAGATGAGTGATGCGCCGATCGCGGTCCCGCGGCGCCGGTGGCGGCGTCCAGCCGCAGGGGCCTGAGCCGGTGGCCGGGTGGGAGATGTCGTGGGAGGTGGGCTTCCCGGCGGCTGCCGTCGATCAGCTGATGCTGGCGCTGATCGTGCGGGACCTCGTGCACGGCGCCTCCTATGACGTGGAGGGGACGGACGGCATCGAGCTGGAGGTCGACTTCACGGCCGGTGACGAGCTCGAGGGCGAAGGCTACCACTTGGTGCTGCAGGCCGCGGTGCAGGGGGCGGAGGATCGCGGTTTCGTGCAGCGCCTGACCGAGCAGGTGCTCGAGGAATCCGTGAGCGAGGCGGAGACGCTGGCGGCCGCGCGGAGCGATCTCGGCCAACGGCCGCTCGAGGAGCTCGAGTTCCGGCGGGTCGACGAGGACCATGAGCGGTGGGATCTGGTGGTGCCCGACTGGCTCGCGCCGGACGGTGCCGAGGTTCCCTTCGGTTTCCGGGTCTTCGATGTTGCGTCGGGCGAGGCGTGGCCGACCGATGACGTCCTCGCGGCTCATGGCCGGGTCATCGCCGTGCCGTTCGGGGAGCGCCTGCACCTGGTCGGTATTCCAGCCCCGACCGGTTCGAACACCGGCTCCCTCCCGATCCATTCTTTCGGCACGTGAACCTACCCGCGAGTACTTTGCCCCGATTCCGCCGGGCGCGGCTCGCGCCCGGCGGAATCGGGGACCGACCGCTTGTCTCGCCGGGAGCGCCCGTGTATACTCCGCCGTCGGGCGGCCTGCAGGGCCTGCCGGATTCCCTTGGAGGCGAGCATGGACCTGATCCGAGAAGTGACGCAGGAATACCTGAAGAGTGACATTCCGGACTTCCGGCCCGGTGACAACGTCAAGGTTCACGTGCGTCTCAAGGAGGGCGAGAAGGAGCGCATTCAGGTCTTCGAGGGTCTGGTGATCTCTCGCAAGCACGGCGGCGTTTCCGAGTCCTTCACGGTGCGTAAGATCTCCTCCGGCATCGGCGTCGAACGGACTTTTCCCCTCCACACGCCATCGATCGCCAAGATCGAGGTCGCGCGCCGGGGGCGGGTGCGGCGCGCGAAGCTCTACTACATCAGGAACCTGCGCGGCAAGGCCGCGCGGATCAAGGAACGCGGTCGCTGATCCCGCTGCCGCCGGCGGGTGATGGATGCGGTCGGCCCCCGCCCACTCGGCGCGAATGACAGGCGCCTCCTGCGCGAGGCCCGCGCGATCGTCGGTGTCGACGAGGTCGGCCGGGGCGCGCTTGCCGGGCCGGTGGTGGTGTGTGCGGCGGCATTCAGCGCGATCCCGAACGATCCGGAGGTCAGGGACTCCAAGCTGCTGCGGCCGGGGAACCGGCAGCGAATCGCCGCTCGCCTGCTGGCCGGCGACATGCGGTGGGCGGTGTGCGAGGTCTGGGTCGAGCTGGTGGACCGGCTCAACGTGCTCGAGGCCACCCGCCTCGCCATGCGAGCTGCCGTCCAGTCGGTGGCGACGCCTTCCGATGTGGTGGTGACCGACAACATGGAGATCGGCCCCGCAGGCTGCCGGGTCCTGTCGCAGGCCCGTGCCGACCAGCTCTACTTCTCGGTCGCTGCCGCTTCGATCGTCGCCAAGGTGCACCGCGACCGCATCATGGACGATCTCGACCGCCGCTATCCGTGCTGGGGGTGGCGGAGCAACAAGGGATACGGCACGGTGGCGCACCGACGAGCCCTGCAGGCGTTCGGTTCCGGGGCGTGGCACCGCCGCAGCTTCACCTGGTCGCCTGTGCTACCATAAAGTCTGGGTTCAGGGCAGATGCGTCCGAACTGTTCAGGGGGGCTGCGCTGTTGCGGCGTCCTTGATATGTTGTGAACGGGAGTAACGGCGAGAGATGGCCATCAAGCGGGACAAGGTCCTGAGGGATGCCGAGAGGTTTGTCCAGAAGGGCAAGCTCGAGCAGGCCGTCAAAGAGTACGAAAAGGTCCGCCGGCGCTTCAAGGACGACACCACCGTCATCAACCGTCTCGGTGACCTCTACGGCAGGTTGGGGCAGGTCGAGCGGGCGATCGAGCTCTACGAAGAGGTGGCGGAGCATTTCACGGCTGACGGCTTCACCTCCAAGGCGATTGCCATCCTCAAGAAGGTCCAACGCCTGGACCCGCAGCGCCTGGACGTGTTCGAGCGCCTGGCGGAGCTGTACTTCGATCAGGGGCTGCTGGCGGAGGCCAAGCGCGAGTACCAGATTCTCGCGGACTGGTACGTCAAGAACGGCGAGCTCGAGAAGGCGATCGAGAGCCACGAGCGCCTCGTCGACCTCGATCCCTCGAATCACGTTTCTGCACTCCGCCTCGCTGATCTCCTGCTGCGGCGGGGTGAGATCACGTCGGCCCTCAAGGTCTACGACCGGCTCGGCAAGGTGTTGCTGGAGGCGGGCAAGCTGGACGAGGCCGAGCGTCTGTACCGGCACGTAGTGGAGCAGAAGCCTCCAAAGGCCGACTTCATGGCGGATGTCTGCCGCGCCTTCCTCGACGCCGGCCGCAACCCGCTGGTGCTCGAGTTCCTCACCTGGGCCGTTGAGGCCGAGCCGGACAATCTGGAGCTCAAGACCGTCCTCGTGCGCACCCACCTGACGATGGGTGAGAGCAGGGCGGCTTTGGAGATCGCCAATCAGGTGCTGGAGGTCGAGCCCGGTAACAGCGAGATGCGCTCGATCGTCGGTGGCGCTCTGATGTCGTCGGGCAACGTCGCCGGGGCGCGCGACATGCTGCTGCCGGCGATCGAAACGATGCTCGCCAAGGGTCAGCACAAGGAGGCGCAGTCGGTGCTGCAGGACCTCCTGCAAGATCTCTCTGACGACCAGGAGCTGCTGCGGTTGGCAGTGCGCGCCTACTCCCCGTCGGGGGACACTGAAACCCTGTTCACCCTCAAGGCGGCCCTTGCCGAGAGCTACTACAAGAGCCGGGAGCTCGAGGCGGCGAAACGCCTGTTCCTCGAGGTCCTCGAGGCCGAGCCCGAGAACCAGCAGTTCCGGCAGCGCCTGGCGACCCTGGACAGCGTCAACGCGGATCACTTCAAGCCTCCGGGAGCCGAAGACACGTTCCAGAATGGGGATGTCGAGGTCATCGAGATCGAAGAGCCGGAAATCGCGCTCGAGGCGGAGGCCGCGGAGGCGGTCGGCCCGCCGCCGCCGGCTGATGCGCCCCGACCCGGGCCCGAGCCCGAGCCCGAGCCCGAGCCCCCTGTGCCCCCGCCCGTGGATGCTCCCGCGTCGTTTCCGACGGACAGCGACACGCCGGCGCCGGGTGCCTTCGATCTCGAAGAACGCCTCGCGGAGGCCTCCGTCTTCGCCAAGTACGGTTTGACGGAGAAGGCGATCAACCACCTCGAGGACGTGGTGCTGTTCTGTCCCGAAGAGCTGGAGCCGCGGCAGCGGTTGGCCCTCCTCTACCTCGAGGTCGGCAAGCACGACGAGGCGGTGGCGATGGCGCAGCCGGTGGTCAGGCACCACCTCGCCAACGACACCATGGACCGGATCAGCGCCCTCACCGGGGCCTTGCCGGAGCTCACGGACCCGTCGGCCGCGCCACCGGCGGCAGCCGTCGCGCCCGACGGCCCGACCCAAGTTCCGCCCTTGCAGTCAGACCAGGAGGGGGTCGCTGCCGGCGACGTGGAGCCGCC
>CAZSTH010000091.1:0-16520 GCA_964609835.1 uncultured Thermoanaerobaculia bacterium | reverse complement strand
GCCATGACCTGGCGGCTGCTGCATCCCGCGGGCTGAGGCGTGGCGCGATCCGGGGACGCGATCCGCGACCGGGGCCGCGATCCGCCACCGCAGACCGCGTCCGCGACCGGGGCCGCGACCGTGGACCGGGGCCGCGACCCGCCTCCGTCACCGATCACCGCCACCGCCGACCGCCACCGTTCACCGCCACGGCCACCGCCACCGTTGACCGCCACCGCCACCGTCACCGCCACCGTGATCCGCGATCCGCGACCGGGACCGCCACCGTCTACCGCGACCGTGGACCGCGATCCGCGACCGCGACCGCGACCGTGGACCGCCACGGCCACCGTCACCGCCACCGTCTACCGCCACCGTTCACCGCCACGGCCACCGTCACCGCCGACCGTCACCGCCACCGTCGACCGGGGCCGCGACCGCGTCCGCGACCGCGAGCATCACGGCACGAGGGGCGAGCCCGGGAAGCGGTGGCGGAGGGCTCACCGGGTGGCTCGGGGAGTGATCGTTCGCGGACCCTCGGCAAGCCCTCCGCGCCGCGGGTCGACGACGCCGACCCAGCGATGGTCCACGGGATCGTAGCCGACGGCGTTGACTCCCCCGAAGTTGATGGCTTCGTCGTTGTCGGGAGGCGGAAAGGTCAAAATCGTCATGCCGTCGTACCCCATGGCTTGCAGTGCCTTTGCGTCCGTCGCAGTGATCGGCTTGAGCACCTCGATCGATACCCGCTGGCGGTCGGTTCCTCCCCACGTGACCCGTGGTGCGGCCACCGCCTCGCGCAGGCTCATGCGGCGGTCGATGAGGTTGCTCACGACCAGTGCCGTGATCGAAGCGATCCGGGCGCTCCCGGGGCTTCCGAGCGCGACTACCAGGCGTTCCTCGTCGAACACGAGGGTGGGGGCCATGTGGCTCGGGCAGACGCCGCGAGGCCGAAGATACCCGGGGCACTGCGGCTTCTCGACGTTGAAGGCCTCGAGCAGGCTGTTGTAGCAGAATCCGAGGCTCGGGGTCGCGACCTTGGCGCCGAAGGAGCGGCTGAGGGTCTGCGTCAGTGCCACGACGTTGCCGAACTGGTCGGCGATGGACACGTGGGTGGTGCTTTCGCCGTCAGGCTCGCACTCGGGGTCCGCGGCGGTCCACAACGCTTCCCGGGGCGTGATCTGGCCCGGACGGACCTGGTGTGCCCTTTCACCGGCATGTCGGCGGCTGAGAGTGGGGCTGTTGATCCACCCGGCCGGCGACCTGAAGGCGGCGGCCGCGGCGCCGTCGGCGGCGGCGATCCGGAACGTCTCCACCAGCGTCTGGTGCCTCGCGACGGAGTCCTCTCGGAGCAACGCGCTCGGAAACTGTTCGAGAACGTGGAGCGCCGACGCGACGACGGCACCCCCGCCGGGAGGCGGGAAGGTGATGACCTCGAAGCCCCGGTAGGAAGTTCGCATCGGTTCGACCACTTGCGGCCGCACCAGGGCGAGGTCGTTGCGCCGCAGGTAGCCGCCGTTGGCGACCATGTCGGCCTCGATCTCGACCGCGATCGACCCCCGATAGAAGCTCACGACACCCTCGCGGGCGATCCTCCGGAGGGTGGCGGCCATCTGCGGCTGGCAGTGGCGGTCGCCCGCCCGGCCGATGGTGCGGCCGTCCTCCATCGCCAGGTACGGCACGAAGTCCGAGGCGGCGAGGATGTTGTCGTAGTACTTCTTGGTCCACCGGATCTGTACCCGGCTCAGCTCGTAGCCCTCCTCGGCGATCCGGATCGCGGGCTGCAGCAGCTCGGCCATGCTGCGGGTGCCGAAGCGCTGGCGCGCAAGCTCGAGCGTCGCCAGCGTGGTCGGCGTCGCGACCGTCTCATAGCCGAAGTTCCGCCCCTTTTTCTTGAGCTCGCGGAGCTTCGCCATCTCGACGTTCAGAGGAGCCCGCGCCGAGCCGTCGACCGCGACGGTCGTGCCGTCGGCGAGATGCACCAGCATGTAGGTCATGCCGCCGATCCCGGACGCGTCGGAGTCGGCGACACCGAGCACCAGTGCCGCCGCCACCGCGGCGTCGATGGCGTTGCCGCCGCGCTCGAGGATTTCGACTGCAGCCCGCGTCGCCTCGGGCGACCCCGTGGCGACCATGCCGAGGTCGGATCGCGCCTCGGGGGTCGGCTGATGGGCGCCAAGGGCTTCGGAGCCGACGGTGGTCGCGGTCGTCGACCAGACGATCGCCGAGGCCGCGAGCACGCCGAAGAGGCATGGGTGAGTCAAAGTCATCGAACGCATCGGACGTCGAGCTGCCGCGCGCCGCCGGGGGGCGGTGGGCCGGCAGCCGCGACAGTGTACACCGGCCGCTTTCGGCGAACCGCCGCGATCTGGCGTCCCCGCCACATCGCGTGCTTTGGCCGTGCGAGAGAGCTGCTGGCCCCGGGTCTCAGGGTGGCGCCGCTCGCCGAGACGGCCCGCTCCGCCGCCCGGGTTCTACCGCTCGGAGTGGTCCATCACCGCCCGTCCGGGGGCTACGCGCCGGCGCGCGCCGCGCCTCGTGGGAAGGGCGGCGAGCACCCCGGCGCCGATGTCCTCGAGTGCCGTGTACCACACCGGCAGCGCGAGCAGGGTGAAGATCGTGGAGGTGGCGAGGCCGCCGATCACCGACACCGCGATCGAGTCGATGTAGGCGCCGGCCACCGTGGCGCGGGCCAGCGCCAGGGGCAGCAGCCCGAAGATGGTGGTGATGGCGGTCATGACCACCGGCCGAAGCCGGTCCCCGCAGCCCTGGATCAGGGCCTGCCGGCGCTCGACGCCGGAGACCCTGAGCGAGTTGACGTGATCCACCAGCACGATGCCGTTGTTGACCACGATGCCGATCAGGATGATGATCCCCATGAAGGCGATCGGGTTGAGGTCGTAGCCGAAAAGCCACAGGCTCCAGAATGCGCCGAAGAACGCCAGCAGCAGCGTGATCAGGATCGCGAAGGGCTGCGTGAAGGACTCGAACAGCGCCGCCATCAGCAGGATCACCGCCAGCAACGACATCACCACGCCGCGGGTCATGGTGCCGAGGGCCTCCTCTCGGTCACGCCCCCAGCTGCCCCAGTCCCACGAGTAGCCCTCGGGCAGGTCGAAGCCCTGCATCCGCCCGGCCACCAGCTGTTGTGCTTCGTCGGTGGTCACCGCGTCCTTGTCGAACTGCACCGTCACCATCTGGGTCGTCTGCCGGTCCTCGCGCCGGATCCGCTCCGGGGTGGTTGCGGTGGTGATCCTCGCTACCGAGCTCAAGGGCACGGTGCCGCCGCCGCGGCTCGGGATCGGCAGGTCGGCCAGCGCGTCCATCCCCGGCTGCGCGTCGTCCGGCAGACCGAGGATCATCTCGACCTCGCCGTCGGACCCCTGGAATCGCTGCAGCCGGCGGCCGCGGAAGGCGAACCCCACCGCCTCGGCGATGCTGCGCGGCGACACCTCGAGCGAGTGCGCGGCGTTGGCGTCCACCATCAGGCGCAGCTCTTTGGTTCCCATCATGGACGGCCCCCAGATCTCCTCGACGTGGTCGAGGCCGCGCATGCGCTCCTCGACCTCGATCGCGAGGTCTTCGAGGTACTCCGGGTCCTCGCCGTGCAATGCCACCGACACCATGCGCCGGTCCTGGCTGCCGCGGTGGCGCCACCAGTTCTCGCGATCGCCGACCTCGAGACGGACACCGGGGATCTCCGGCAGACCCTCGCGGAGCTGCGAACGGAGCCGTTCGATCGACTCGGGGTTGGCCTCGTTTTCAGGCAGGTAGACCCGGGTCATGCAGAAGCCGCGCTCCGAGTACCACGAGTAGACGGAGTCGAAACCGAGCTCCTCCTCGCGGCTGAAGACCCACTCCTCGACGACGTCGACATGCCCCTCGAGGACCTCCTTCGAGACATCGTCGAAGACCCGGATGAAGATCGGCACCGCCCGCTCCTGCTCCGGCATGTCGCCCGACTTCTCGATCTTCATCAGCGGCCACGTTGCCGACGCTGCGAGCAGAAAGAGGACCGTCAAGGTCTTGAATCTGTGGTCGAGGGTCCAGTCCAGCAGCCGCTGGTAGGCGGGCACGATGGTGCGAATCACGATCCCCGGCTTCGGGGCCTCGGCAGGGGACAGGCGCGCCGCCGCGAGCGGGATGAAGGTCAGCGAGATCAGCAGCGAGCAGGTCACGGCAAGGCAGATCGTGAGCGCGACCGCGCCCATCATGATCACCATCGTGTTGCGATCGGAGACGAAGAGCCACGACCACACGATGACCGTGGTGGCGGTCGATGCCACGACCGCCAGTGCGACCTGGCGGGCGCCGAGGCGGGCCGCCTGTAGCGGCGGGTGGCCCATGGTCTCGTAGCGATGGATGTTCTCGATGACCACGACCGCGTTGTCCACCAGCATGCCGACGCCGAGCATCAGGCCGAGCAGGGTGAGGACGTTGAAGTTGGAGCCGAGAGCGTACATCGCCCCGCAGGTCACCAGCAGCGAGAAGGGAATCGCGGTCGCGACGATAAGGGTCGTGCGCAGGCGGCGCAGGAAGAAGTGGAGGATGGCCACCGCCAGGATGCCGCCGTAGATGCCGGCGTTCCGGAGCCCGGCGAGTGAATCGCGGATCGCCTCGCCCTGGTTTTCCCACACCAGCAGGTTGATGCCCGCGAGCTGTGGATCGGCCTTGATCTCCTCGATCCGCTCGAGCAGGCGGTCGACGACCTCGACGGTGTTGGCGGTCGGCTCCTTGTAGACGTCGATGCCGACCGCGAACGAGCGGTCGAGGTGGCGGCCGTAGTCGAGCCGCGGCTCGCGGAGCTCGACGTTGGCGACGTCGCCGACCCGCAGGCCGTCCTCTCCGACCCGCAGCGCCGCGATCTCCGCGGGAGTGCGGAAGCGTGTCAGGGTTCGCACCTCGTAGCGCACGACGTCGCCGCGGATGACGCCGGCGTCGATGTCCTGGTTGGCGGCGTTGACCGCCGCCAGCACGTCGCCGGCGCCGATGCCGTGGCGGCGCAGGGCATCGAGGTCGAGGTCGATGCGGACCTGCTGCGCCTCGACGCCGTAGAGGTCGACCCGCGCCACGCCCTTGATTCTCTCCAGGGGACGGCCGATCCTGCGATCGAGCAGCTCCCACGACTCGGAGAGGTCGCGCTCGGCCGAGATCCTCCCGGCCAGGACCTGCGCCGATCCGCCGTCGGTGTCGCCCTGGATCGAGATATGGCCGATCGTGTCGGGAAGCAGAGGCCGGGCGCGATCGACGGCCTCCCGCACCTCCATCTTCTTGATCTCGATGTCGACGCCCCAGTCGAACATCACCTCGACCCGGGCCGATCCCGACTCCATCCGCGCCATGATCCGTTTGACGTCGGGGATCGTCGCGATCTCCCCCTCGAGCGGCTCGACGACCTCACGCAGCCCTTCGAGCGGGTGGCTGCCCGGGAATGGGATTTCGATGTCGATCTCGGGCTCGTTGACCACCGGCATGAAGTCCAGCGGCAGCAGGAACAGCGACACCATGCCGAGCACCATCAAGCTGATCAGCAGCATCAGCGTCGCGACCGGCCGATCCAGGGGGAGGTCGGTGAGTCTCACCGGCGGCCTCCGATATCGGTTTCGAATTTCAAATATGAAATTTTGGATTTCCCGGCCCCCCCCCCGCCGAGAACCGGGGCGGGTGGGGAAAAAATTTGAAATTCGAAATTCGAAATTCGAAATTCCATCATTCCTCCGCCACCCTCGTTCTCAACGGCGCGGCGCCGATGACCTTGTAGAGACACGGTATCACCAGCAGGGTGAGGACGGTGGCCACGGTGAGCCCACCGATGACGGTGATCGCGAGCGGCGCCCGCAGCTCGTCGCCGGCGCCGAGACCGAGCGCCATCGGCAGCAGGGCGAGGACCGTGGTGGCGGTAGTCATCAAGATCGGCCGCAGCCGCTCGCGGCCGGCCCCCACCAGCGCGTCCTCGAGCCCGGCGCCATCGCGGCGGCGGCGGTTGACGGCGTCCACCAGCACGATGGCGTTGTTGACCACGATGCCGGCAAGCATGATAGCTCCGATCAGCACCAGCACGCTGACCGAGTTTCGGGTCAGCAGCAGCGCCGCGACGACGCCGACGACGCCCAACGGTACGGCCATCAGGATCACGAACGGGTGGATCAGCGACTCGAACTGCGATGCCATCACCACGTACACCAGGAAGGTGGCGAGCGCGAGCGCCAGCCACAGCGACCTGAAGCTGACCTCCATCTCCTCGTTCTGACCGGCGAGCTCGGTGCGGGCGCCACGCGGCAGCTCGAGGCCCGCAACCGTTTCGCGCACCGCCGCCAGAGCGCCGCCGAGGTCGCGGGTCGCCGGCAGCGCCGTGACCTCGGCCATCCGCGCTCCGGAGTAGCGATAGATCGCCGCCGGGCCGCGGGCGTTGATGACCTCGGCCATTGCCGACACCGGCACCGCGGTGCCGCCCGGCAGAAAGACCCGCAGGGCCTCGACCCCCGAGGCCAGGGCGCGGAAGCGCTCCGCGGCCCGCAGCCGGATGTCGATGCGCTCCTCACCCTCGCGGAACTCGCCCACCACGTCGCCGCGGATCTTGGAGCGCAGGGCAGCCCCGATCTCCTCGGCCGACACGCCCAGGGCCGCCGCCTTCTCGCGGTCGAGCTCGACCAGGATCTCGGGGCTGCCGGGCTCCGACGTGGTGGCGACGTCGCGAACCTCGGGGAGCTCCGCGATCGCGCGCCGGACCTGGTCGGCGGCGCGGTCGAGCTCGAGCAGGTTGTCGGAGAAGATCTGGACCGCGATCGGCGCCTGCACCGAAAGCACCGCCGGCCGCACCAGCTCGGCCTCGGCGCGCGGAAACCGGGCGATCGCGGCCCGTGCGCGCCGGACCGCCACGGCTTCGTCGCCGGCGCCGGTGTCGGCGGCCATCTTGAAGTTGATCTGCGACAGGTTTTCGCCGAGGGTTCGGCGGCCGGAGGCGGCCGACGGCAGGCTCCCGACCATCGAGAACACCGACTCCAGCATCGGGTCGCCGATCACCATCTCCTCGATCCGGGCCACCGTCTCGGCGGTGGACTCGAGGGTCGTGCCCTCCGGCATCCGCAGCTGGAAGGCGAACTCACCCTGCGCGAGGTTGGGCACGAGGTCGGTGCCGAGGGTCGGGATCGCGGCCACTGACGCGGCGAAGACCGCCACCGAAACCGCCAGCACCAGCCAGCGCCGTTCGAGGGCGCGGCCGAGAGCTCCGGGATAGGCCTGCCCGAGCCGGTCCAGGAGGCGGCTCGGGGGTGACGCAGCCACGTTGAAGACACGGCTGAAGCCCCACCACAGGGCGCCGATGACGACCACTGCGAGCAGGGCGAGCAGGCGCACCGGAAAGGCGAGGGCGGTCGTCGCTCGGCTCTTCCAGCTGCGGCCGTCGCCGATCGGTGCGAGCTCGAAACCCGCGAGGCGAAAGGTCCACGGCGGCGTTTCCGCTCCCTCCAGCCGCCGCCGGGCGAGTCCGGTGGCGCTCTCGAAGCCCTTGCGAGGGGTGAATCCCGACAGCGCCGGGATCAGGGTCAGGGAGACCACGAGCGAGGTCGCAAGCGACAGGCAGACCGTGATCGCCTGGTCGCGGAAGAGCTGGCCGGCCACGCCCTGAACGAAGACGATCGGGAAGAAGACGGCGACCGTGGTCAGAGTCGCCGCGGTCACCGCGCCGGCCACCTCCGAGCCGCCCCTGATGGCGGCCTGTGCTCGCGAAAGCCCCTCGTTGCGGCGGCGGTCGATGGCCTCCAACACCACGATCGAGTTGTCCACCAGCATGCCGATGCCGAGTGCCAGCCCGCCGAGCGACATGATGTTGAGGGTGACGTCGGCGCGCTGCATGAACAGGAACGTGGCGACCACCGAGACCGGGATCGTGAGGGCGATGATGGCCGTGGCACGGAGGTCGCGGAGGAAGAAGTAGAGCACGAAGATCGCCAGCACGCCGCCCAACCACGCCGCCGACCACACCATCTGGATGGCGGCGGAGATGTAGGACGAGAGGTCGGTGAGCGGTACGATCCGGATGTCGGGCGGCATCTCCCGGCGGATCTCGGCGAGTGCCTCGCGCACCGCGCCGGCGACCGCGACGGTGTTGGCGAGGCCCTGGCGGTAGAGGTCGATTTCCACCACCTCGTGGCCGCCGAGGCGGGTGATCTCGTCGCGGTCGCGGTGGCCGCGGAAGACCGTCGCCACGTCCTCCACCCGCACCCGGCCGGTAGGGGTCTCGCGGACCACCGTGCGGCGGATCTGCTCGAGGTCCTCGAACTCGTGCATGGTGCGTACGAGGTAGATGGCGTTGAAGTCCCGCAGGGTGCCGCCGGGTTGGTTGATGTTCTCTTGGCGCAGCGCCAGCGCCAGGTCGGCGAGGGTCAGCCCGAGGGCGGCGAGGCGGTCCTCGTCGGCCTCGACCACGATCTCGGCGTCGAGTCCGCCCCGTACCTTTGCGGCCGCGACGCCGACCACGGCCTCCAGCCGCGGCTTGAGCCAGCGGTCAGCGAGCTGGCGCAGCTCGTCGAGATCGCGATCGCCGTCGAAGCCGAGCCGCATGATCGGCTCCAGCGAGGGGTCGAAACGCAGCACGCGCGGGATCTCGGCCTCCCGGGGCAGCTCGACCAGGCCGAGGCGCTCCCTGACCTCGAGGCCCGCCGTGTCCATGGACTCGCCCCACTCGAACTCCAGCACCACCTCTGACAGGCTCGAACGCGAGGTCGAGCGCATCTCCCGCACTCCCGGGATGACTCCGACCGCCTCCTCGATCGGCCGGGTGACGAACTGCTCGACGGTCTCCGGCGCCGCGTCCGGGTACTCGGTCTGAATCGTGAGCGTTGGGTAGGAGAGGTCCGGCAGCAGGTCGACCGGCAGGTTCTGCACCGCGAGTAGACCGAAGGTCGTGACGGCGAGGGTCGCCATCAGCACGGTCACCGGGCGGTTGACGGCGAAGCGCGGCACCGCTCACGCCTCCGGGAGGCGGTCGTGTTCGCGTGTCGGGGCCATCAGCCTGCCTCTGATGCGCCGCGGCGCCGGCCCCCACCTTCGCCGTCGGCGGCCGTTGCCGCCTCCGGAGTCCGGACCGTGGCCCCGTCGGAGAGCGCCGGAGCGCCGAGAACGACCACCCGGTCGCCGGGCGCAATCGCCGCCTTTTCGCCGACGGTGGAGGCGAGCTCGATGCGATCGCCGCTCTCGAAACCGAGCTCCACTTCCACCTGTTCCACGGTCTGGTTGTCGTCCTCGAGCCGGTAGAGGTGCCAGCGTCGGCCTTCCGCCACCAGTGCCGACCTCGAAACCACCAACGCTTTCTCGTGGGTGTCGGTGACGATGTCGACGCGGACGAACGCGCCAGGCCGCAGCGACGACTCGCCTTCGACGGCGACGGTGACCTTGACCGTGCCGGTGGCCGGGTCGACCGCCGGAGCGATGCGCTCGATGACAGCCGTGGCCCGCTCGCCGGTGGCGTCGGCGGTGAGCCGTACCTGCTGACCCGGCCGCAGCCTCGTGACGTGCCGCTCCGGGATGTTGACGTCGGCGTAGAGCGGGTCGACGTCCGCCAGATCGTAGACCGGAGTCCCGTCCGAGACCGTGGCCCCGACATCGAGGTGGCGGGTGACGACGATGCCCGCGACCGGTGCGCGGATCACGGTCCGCGACAGCTCGAGCCGCGCCAGCTCCAGTGCGTGCCCGGCGTCTTCGGCATCGCGGCGGCTCGCCTCGTACTCGTCGACGCTCACCAGGCCCCGCTCGTACAGGCCCGACAGACGCTCGTGCTCGCGGCGCGCCGCCTCCTCGGTCGTTTCGGCCCGCGCGGCGGCAATCTTCTGTTCGTCGTCCTCGAGGTAGGCGAGCGGCCGGCCCATGGCCGCCCGGTCGCCTTCCTCCACCGCCAGGCGCTCGACCACGCCGCGGGTGCGCGCGATGACGGTGGCCTGGCGGTCGGCGCGCAGGGTCGCGGAGGTGGAATAGAAAGAGGAGATGGGCTCGCGAGCGACCTCCCCGATCTCGACCGAGATGGCGGGCTCGGAGCGGGGACCGCCCGTGCGGCCCCTGCCGCCTCGGTCCCGGGCCTCGGACTCCTGCGATCCGCCGCAGCCGGAGAGCGCCGCCGCCATCAGTACGAGCGCCATCGGTGCGAGCCATCGAAGCGTATCCGGAAAGATTGGGTCATCTGCGTTCACGGATGTGTTCCTTTGCGTCGATGTCCGTCACGGCTGTTGCCGCCAGGTGCGACATTCTACGTCTTCAGCGCGGTGTGGTTTCTCAAGACAGTGCCAACAACCTCTGTTTGCAACGCGTGATCGATTCGGATTCATCCCCTCGACCCGTGCCCATGTTCGTGCCCGAGGCCGAGGTACGCATCCTCGCGGTTCTGGATGCGGACTCGGACGCGGGACGAAAAAACCCGGACCGCGGGGCCCGGGATCGTTACGGTCGATGTTCGGAGCAGCGATCAGTACATGCCGCCCATGCCGCCCATTCCGTCCATACCGCCCGGAGGCATTCCGGAATCCTTCTTCTCCTCCGGAATCTCGCAGACCAGCGCCTCGGTGGTGAGGAGCAGGCCGGCGATGGAAGATGCGTTGAGGAGAGCGTTCTTGGTGACCTTGGCCGGGTCGATGATGCCGGCCTTGATCATGTCGGTGATTTCGCCGGCGGTGGCGTCGTAGCCCTTGTTGCCGCCCTTGGCGCGAATCTCGCGCACGATCACCGCCGCCTCGTCGATGCCGGCGTTGTGGATGATTTGGCGGGTCGGCTCCTCGAGCGAGCGGAGCAGGATCCGGACGCCGGTCTGGGTGTCGCCTTCCGTGTCGTCCATGAACTTCTCGACGTTCTTCATGGCCGCCAGCAGGGCGACGCCGCCGCCGGGCACGATGCCCTCCTCGACGGCCGCCTTGGTGGCGTGGAGCGCGTCCTCGACGCGTGCCTTCTTCTCCTTCATCTCGGTCTCGGTGGCGGCGCCGACCTTGATCTGCGCGACACCGCCCACCAGCTTGGCGAGGCGTTCCTGGAGCTTCTCGCGGTCGTAATCCGAGGTCGTGTCCTCGATCTGCCGCTTGATCTGGCTGACGCGGCCGAGCACCGCCTCGTGCTTCGCCTCGTCGTTGTCATCGACGACGATCGTGGTGTCGTCCTTGTTGACGACGATCTTCTTGGCGTTGCCGAGGTCGTCCCATGTCACGTTCTCGAGCTTGATGCCCAGGTCCTCGGAGATCATCTTGCCGCCGGTCAGGATCGCGATGTCCTCGAGCATGGCCTTGCGGCGGTCACCGAAGCCCGGCGCCTTGACCGCGCAGATGTTGAGGGTGCCGCGCAGCTTGTTGACCACCAGGGTGGCGAGGGCCTCGCCCTCCACGTCCTCGGCGATGATCAGAAGGGGCTTGCCCTGCTGGGCGGTCTTCTCGAGGATCGGAAGCAGGTCCTTCATGTTCGAGATCTTCTTCTCGAAGATGAGGATCACCGCGTTCTCGAGCACCACCTCCATGCGCTCAGCATCGGTGACGAAGTACGGCGAAAGGTACCCGCGGTCGAACTGCATGCCCTCGACAACCTCGAGGGTGGTCTCGAGACCCTTGGCCTCTTCAACCGTGATCACACCGTCCTTGCCGACCTTTTCCATCGACTCCCTGATGATCTCGCCGATCTCCGGGTCGGAGTTGGCGGAGATGGTGCCGACGTGGGCCACCGCCTCGCCCTCGACGGGCTTCGACAGCCCGGCGATCTTGTCGACGGCGACCCTGGTTGCCATGTCAATGCCGCGCTTGAGGTCCATCGGGTTGGCCCCCGCGGTCACGTTCTTGATGCCCTCGCGGTAGATGGTCTGCGCGAGCACGGTGGCGGTGGTGGTGCCGTCACCGGCCACGTCCGAGGTCTTGGAGGCGACCTCACGCACCATCTGCGCCCCCATGTTCTCGAGCGGGTCGGGAAGCTCGATCTCCTTGGCGACGGTGACGCCGTCCTTGGTAATGGTCGGGGAGCCGAACTTCTTCTCGAGCACGACGTTGCGGCCCTTGGGCCCGAGCGTGACCTTGACTGCGTTGGCGAGCTTGTTGACACCCGCCAGAATCTTGCTCCGAGCCTCCTCGGAGTAGACGATTTGTTTGCCTGCCATTGTTTGCCTCCTACTACTTCTCGATTATGGCGAGGATCTCGTCCTCGCGGACGATGGTGTGCTCCTCGTCGTTGATCTTGATGTCCTGGCCGGTGTACTTGCCGATGAGAACGTGCTCGCCCTTCTTGACGGTCATGGGCAGGCGTTTTCCGTCCTCGTCCAGCTTGCCGTCGCCCACCGCGACCACCTCAGCCTCTTGGGGCTTCTCTTTCGCGGTGTCCGGAATGATGATGCCTCCGCGCACCTCTTCTTCGGTCTCGATGCGCTTCAGGAGAACTCGATCGCCCAGGGGTTTGACCTGCATCTCTTTCGCTCCTTTCGAGTTATCGCGTGAATTTAGCACTTCTCTCGTGAGAGTGCTAATACAATATAGCGACGGTTTTGACGGCTGTCAAGCCTTCCCGGTAATTTTCTTAGTCGAATTGACTCAGGTTCGGCTGCAGATTATTCAAGGGCATATCTTAGCGAGAAAGCCTAAGATTCGAGGTGGTTTCAGGCTCGAAATTCACACCCGCGGCCCGCCGGTTGCGTTCGCCGCGAGCCCCGACAGCGATTGCCTCGCCCGAGACGGCGGGGTATCGTGGGTCATCTTGAGCTCTTCTCCCGACCCGCCGTCGCGGCGCGCAGCCGCCGGTCCGGATGTGCGCGAGCACGTGCCGCCCTCGACTCACCGGCGCACCGTGTCCGGATCGGTGCTCGGCATGCATCCCGGCGACCGTGAGCTGGCGTGGAAGTTCTTCGTCGCCTTCCTCGTCCTGACGACGGTCCACTTCGCCGCCAAGAGCGTCCGTCAAGCCACCTTCATCGACTCGCTCGGGTCGGAGAATCTGCCGTGGGTCTACCTCGCTCTCGCCGTTGCGTCGCTGCCGGTATTGCTGCTGTACTCGCGGCTGGCGTCGCGCTTCCGGATCTCGCTGCTGATGGTGGGAGGCACGCTGCTGCACGTGCTCGGGCTGGTGGTCTTTTTCCTGCTCTTCGGGCTCGAGCGCCCGTGGGTCGCGGTGGCCTACTACATCTGGCTCGGCATGGCGTTCGCCATCGCGGTCTCCCAGTTCTGGTCCTACGCCAATCAGGTCTGCGATCCCCGCCAGGCGCGCCGCCTGTTCTCGTTCATCGGCGCCGGCGGCCTCCTCGGCTCGGTGCTCGGCGGCGTCGTGGCGGTCGCCGTCACCCGCGCGGCCGGCACCCGGCCCACGCTGCTGGCGGCCGCCGCCATCATGCTGTTGCTGCCCCTCTCCATCCTCGTCATCGACCGCCACCACGCGGCGCGGCGGGACCGCACGCCGATCGAGATCGAGGTCGATTATCGGCGGGCCCGCGGCGGCCTTCGGACCCTCGTGGGCTCGCGGCTGCTGGTCCTGATCGCCTGGCTCATGCTCTTGACCATGATGGTGGGCCAGTTGGTGAGCTGGCAGTTCTTCTGGTACCTCGAGCAGTCCACCGAGTATCTCGATCAGCGCACCTCGTCGGTCGCATTCGCCTACATCCTGATGGGTTGTGTCGGATTCGGTTTCCAGCTTCTGGTCACCGGGCGGATCCATCGGATTCTCGGCGTCGCGTTCGGAATGCGCGTCCTTCCGGGAGCGGTGACCGCGCTGCAGCTGACGGTGGTGTTGGCCGCCGCCCTGTCCTCGGCCGGGATGGTGTGGATCCTGGTGTGGGTGGTGTTCATTGCCGAGGGCTCGCTCCGCCATTCGGTGGATCAGGCGTCGCGCGAGCTGCTCTTCGTGCCGGTCGCAGAGGAACTGCGGCTCAAGGCCAAGGCCTTCATCGACATCTTCATCCAACGTTTTGGCAAGAGCGCCGCAGCGATCCTGATCCTGGTCACGCTTCAGCTGCTGACGGTCGGTTGGGTCAGCTTCCTGACGCTGGTACTGGCGGCGGTCTGGCTGACGATGATCGAGCGTACCCGCCGCGAGTACGTCACCGCCTTTCGTGCGGGCCTCAAGTCGGGCTTGCTGGAGCCCGACACCACCATCGACCCGCGCGACGTGACCACGCTGACGACGCTGGTCCACGGCCTCGGCAGCCCCGACCAGCGTCGGGTGCTGCATGCGATGCAGTTGCTGTCGGACAGCGGTGAGGGTCGGCTGGTGCCGCCCCTCATGCTCCACCACGAGAATCCGGAGGTGCGCCTGAAGACGCTCGATGTGCTGCGGGACGCGAGGCGGGAGGATGCCGCGCCCCTGGTGGAGAGGGCGATCCAGGATCCTGATGCGGAGGTTCGGACCAAGGCCCTGCAGACTCTTGCTGCGCTGCGCGGCGAGCAGGCGGCGACGTTGGCATTGGCGCTTCTCGATGATCCGGATCCGCGGCTGCGCACCTCGGCAGCGGTGAGCCTGCTCGCCGGCTCTGAAGGTACTGACCTCGAACGAGTGGACGGGGTGCTGGCCGAGCTCTCCACGTCCGACGACTCCGCAGTGCGGGCCGAGGCTGCGCGTGCCCTCGGCCAGGTTCCCGACCCGATCGCCAGCGACCTGCTGGTGCAGCTGCTCTACGACCGCGATCTGGCGGTGGTACGGGCCGCCATCACGGCGGTCGGACGCCGGTTCGAGCGCGGCGGCCCCAACCCGCTGTACGCGACGATCCTGGTCTGCCTGATGGGAAACCGGCGGCTCAAGCTCGAGGCCCGCGATGCCCTGGTGGCGCAGGGCAGCGCCGCGATCCCGCCGCTGCTGCACTTCATGCGCTCACCGGACGAGCAGATCTGGGTCCGCCGCGCAGTGCCGAAGACCGTGGCGCTGATCGGCGCCCAGGAGGGCGCCGACGCGCTCGTGGACAACCTCGACGCCGAGGACCAGATCGTGCGATCGAAGGTCATCGAGGCCCTGGTGTTCATGCGCACCCGCGGGTCGCAGATCGCCTTCAGGCGTCGGGAGATCGCGCGCCACCTGCAGCTGGAGGCCGAGCGCTACCTCCGCCTCCTGGCCGACCTGTGGGCGGTGTCGTCGCTGTACGAGGCGCGCCTGGTGGGACCGCTGGCGCAGTGGACCAGGGATGGGCGCGTGCCGACTCTGCCGCAGCAGCTCCTGGCGCAGCGCATGTCGCGCACTGTCGGCAACATCTTCGGCCTGCTGGAGCTGATCGAGGATCCCGACGACGTGCGCGCGGCGAGACGCAGCCTGTTGAGCAGCGACGCGGCCCTCCGTTCGAGGGCGCTCGAGTATCTGGACAACGCGCTCTCGGGCGCCGTCCGGCGATACGTCTTTGCGGTCATCGACGACGCACCGCCGCGCGACAAGCTGGCGCGGGCCTACGACCTTTTCGGCATCCGGTCCGAGCGACCGGAAGAGACGCTGGCGCGGCTCATCCGCATCGATTCCAGGCACGACCCGAGTGCTATCGGCATCGTGCTCGCCGCCCTCTACAATGTGTGGGACGAGCAGATCGATGCTCTCTACCCGTTGGTCGGCGAGGTCGCCGGGGCGACCGAAGACCCGATGGTCCGAGAGACCGCGCTATGGGTGCAGCGGCGGGTCGAAAGCGGTCCGCGTCCGCGCGGCGTGCTCGCCACAGGAGGAGACAGCGACATGGCTCCCATGGCCCAGATCGAAATGATGGTCTTCTTGCAGGGTGTCGACCTGTTCGCTCACTGCAACGCCGAGGAGGTGCTGCGGCTCGCGGCGATCGCCACCGAGGAGCATTTCGAGAAGAACCAGGTCATCTACCGCCGTGATGATCCCGCCGACAAGCTCTTCTGCGTGGTAGAGGGCCGGGTCCGATTGGAGGCCGACGGCGAGCGGCGCACGGTAATAGGTGCCAACGGCCGTTTCGGCGTCTTCGATATACTGAGCGGCCGCCCGCGAATGAGCGATGCCCTGGCCACCACCGACAGCCGCCTGCTGGCGATCGAAGCCGAGGATTTCTTCGATCTCCTGTCGAACAACATCGAGATCGTGCGGGCGCTGTTCGCGAGCGTGGTGTCATTGTCGGACGGCGCGAACGAGCGTCTCCTGTAATTCGGAAGTTCGGAATGAGACATGGTGGTGATGTGCGAGGCCGAGTATCTCTAAACGCGATTGGCCAACGCCTCGGCCCGCCGCATTGCGGCGGATCGCGCCGCGGTCGGACTTTCATTCGATTGCTCACATGCGATAGCGTCTTCCTGTATCTCAGCATCAGGAGGCACCGTGCCATGATCAAGACCGATCCGATTCGCTGCACCTACTGCGAGGCCGTTCAGGACTGGTCGTCCGAGCGGACCGACCGCACCATGATGGGCGAGGACTACGCCTGCCCCACCTGCGGCCAGGACACCCACACCTGCGATGACCACGCCATGCACGAGTTCGAGGATGACGGCGGAATGAAGTGGGTGGCCGCGGAGCCGCTCTACTAACCCGCATATCTCACCGGGTTTCGTCGCGAGCTCGGCGAGGTGCTGTGCCCGGTTGGGTTTTCGATTCGACGGGCGCGCAGGCGTACTCGA
>CAZSTH010000090.1:0-16534 GCA_964609835.1 uncultured Thermoanaerobaculia bacterium | reverse complement strand
CCGGGAATGGTTGAGCTCGACCTTGACCGCCTGGGGGCGGACTTCTACACCGGCAACTGCCACAAGTGGCTGTGCGCTCCCAAGGGCGCAGCCTTCCTCCACGTCCGGGAGGACCTCCGGGATTCGGTGCGACCGCTGGTGATCAGCCACGGAGCGAATGCCGAGTCGAGATCGCGCAGCGCCTTCCACCTCGAGCACGACTGGACCGGGACCCGGGACCCGAGCGCGTGGTTCTGCATCCGCGCTGCCATCGAGGTGATGGATGGCGTGCTCGAGGGTGGTTGGACGGAGGTCCGCGATCGCAACCGCGGTTTGGCCGTGAAGGGGCGTGACACGGTCTGCCGCGAGCTCGGCTTCGAGGTGCCGTGCCCGTCGGCCATGATCGGCAGCCTGGCCTCGATCCCGCTGCCCGCCGGCGACGGCCGACGGGTCAACGACCTCTTCCCGTTCGACCGACTCCAGGTCGAGCTCTTCGAGCGGTTCCGAATCGAGGTGCCGGTGATCGCGTGGCCGCACCGGAGGGGGCGGCAGCGGCTTCTGCGAATCTCCGCCCAGCTCTACAACCACGACGAGCAGTACCGTTATCTCGCGCACGCCCTGAGCAGGCTGCTGGCGGAGTGATGGTGCGTCGGAATCAAGCCGGGCCGGAACCGGTTCACCAACTGACGCGATTGCGTCTCGATACCATTCATCCGCGGAGGAGAACGCATGTCCTATCAACTGCCCGATCTGCCCTACGACGTCAACGCCCTCGAGCCGCACATCGATGCCCGCACCATGGGCATCCACCACGGCAAGCACCACCAGGCTTACGTCAACAATCTCAACGCTGCGGTCGAGAAGCACCCTGGGCTCTTCGAGAAATCGGCTCTCGAGCTGATCTCGGATCTCGATTCGCTCCCCGCGGACATCCGGACCGTGGTTCGCAACAACGGCGGCGGCCACGTCAACCACACCCTGTTCTGGTCGATCATGAGCCCGAAGGGAGGCGGGGCGCCGTCGGGCGGTCTTGCTGACGGGATCGGCGAGGCCTTCGGTTCCTTCGACGCCTTCAAGGACACGTTCAGCAAGGCGGCAGCTGGCGTGTTCGGGAGCGGTTGGGCGTGGTTGTGCGTTGACGAGGACGGCAAGCTCGCGGTCACCTCGACGCCGAACCAGGACAATCCGGTGTCTTCGGGGTCCGGTCGCCCCATCCTCGGCCTTGACGTCTGGGAGCACGCCTACTATCTCAACTATCAGAACCGCCGGCCGGACTACATCGGCGCCTGGTGGAAGGTGGTCGACTGGGACCAGGTGGCCGCGTACTACACCACCGCCAGGGTCGAGGACACGGTGGTCTCACTCGGCGATTGGGTCAGCTCGCACTGGAACCGTCTCGAAGAGGGTCTGAAGAGGCTCGTGGACTGACGATCGATCATTGGGATCGTAGAGTCGCCGCCCGCTCGCCGGGCGGCTTTTTTGTTGCTGGTGAGTTTTCCCCGGGTATCATGGCGGGCAGGAATCCACATCGTGAAGGGGGAGAGAGCATGGGACAGCTGGGAAAGTGGGCGTTCATCGTCGGAATCGTGATCTGTGTGGTGGCGGGCGTGATTGTCGCCGAGCCGTGGATGTTCTGGCTGCTGGCGATCCTCGGCCTGATCGTCGGCTTCATGAACGTCACCGGCGAGGAGACCAAGACCTTTCTGCTGGCGGCGATCGGCCTGATGCTGTCGGCGACGGCGGTCATGAACGTGCCGTTGGTCGGGGTCGCGGTGACGGCCGTGCTCGCCAACGTCGTGGCCTTCATCGCCGCGGCGGTTCTGATCGTCGCCCTCAAGACTCTGTTCGAGGTCGCGAGGGACTGACGCCCCGGCCGGCGGGTAAGTGAACGCGCCCCCGGGGTGCCCGGGGGCGTAGTTCGTCAAAAGGTGAGGGTCACGCCCGCGGTGAACAGGTAGACCTCGTCAGCGTTGTCGAGGTCGAACTGTTCCCCTTCCACCCGAACGGCCAAAGAGCCCAGCCGAAGGGCGATGCCGAGGCCGTAGGCGAGGTCGGTCCCACTGTCGGAGTCGGAGTCGGTGACGTCGTCGAAGGCCGCCCGGATGTCGGCAGTCCACGACACGCCGCCGACCTTGGCGAAGAGATCGACTGGGCCGATCGGAAGCATGCCGACCGCGAACGCATCCCAGCCCTGGACGTCGATGTCGACGCGGACGTTCTCGGCAAGGCTCTCGCCGGGCTCGCCGAGGTCCACGTAGCCGGCCTCCACCGCGAAGAAGCCCAGGAACCGGTACCCCGCGAAGAGCTTGTAGGCGGCGTCGCTGTCGCTGAAATCAATGTCACCGAGAGCCTCGTCGTAGCCCATGACGTCGAACGACGAGCCGCCGAGACTGCCGCCGATGTACAGGCCTTTGTCGGCAGCACCTCCCGGGACCGCGCTGAGCACCAGGAACACCACGACTACCGCTACCCAACCCTTGCTCATGCGAAACTCCCTTCGCGATCACGTCGCGTGCCCCCTGTTATACGCGAGATTCGGGATCGCGTCGTGGTTGGCGTCACCGTGACATGAGCCCGCATAGCTCACCGGGTTTCGTCGCGAGGTCGCCGAGGTGCTGTGCCCGGTTGGGTTTTCGATTCGACGGGCGCGCAGGCGTACTCGACAGTACGTCGAGCACCCGGAGATGACAAAGCACTGCCGGGTGCGGTGCATCGGCGGCCGCAGCAGGAAGCTGGTGAGATATGCGGGCTAGGGATAAGATCGCGAACGATGGTGACCGCGAAGGACATCAGCGCTGCTGCCGAACGGATCGAGCCGCTGACTCGCCTCACGCCGTGCCGCAGATCCGGCTGGCTCGGCGGGCGGATCGGTGGTGAGGCGTGGCTCAAGCTCGAGCAGCTGCAGGTCAGTGGCTCGTTCAAAATCCGCGGTGTCGCCAACAAGGTGCTCTCGCTGCCGGCATGGGAGCGGCGGAGGCGTCTGTTCGCGGCCTCTACCGGCAATCACGGCGCGGCGGTGGCATGGCTCGCGGAGCGGCTCGGACTCGAGGTCGCGCTGTTCATGCCGGCCACCGCCAGCGGCGCGAAGGTCGAGCGGCTCCGTTCGGCTGCGGTCGACCTCGAGCTCGTCGGGAGCGACTGCGTCGAGGCGGAGGCGAGAGCGGCCGATGCCGCGCGGAGCGCGGGCGGGATCTGGATCTCGCCCTACAACGACCTCGAGGTCATCGCCGGTCAGGGGACCGTGGCCCTCGAGGTGGTGCAACAGTTTTGCGAGCTCGACGACCTGCTGGTGCCTGTCGGCGGCGGTGGCCTGATCTCCGGCGTCGCGTGTTTCGTCAAGACGGTGGCTCCGGAGGTTCGGGTGATCGGCTGCCAGCCCCGCAACTCGTGCGTCATGCAGCGGTCGGTTGCGGCGGGCAGGATCGTGGCCGATGACGGTGTCGCGACCGTCTCCGACGCCACCGCAGGCGGCATCGAGCCCGGGTCTCTCACCTTCGAGATCTGCCGCCGCCTGGTCGACGAGTTCCTGCTCGTGGAGGAGCAGGAGATCGTGGAGGCGATGGGTCAGATGTTCGAGCGCGAAGGGATGGTGATCGAGGGCGGGGCGGCCCTGCCGGTGGCGGCGTTGCTCGGCAGTCCCGGGCGCTTCAGCGGACGGAATGTGGCTCTGATCATCACCGGCGGCATGGTGGACCGGGAGGTCCTCGAACGAGCGGGGATCGTTGCAGAGGATCGACTGGGGAAGGGGGATCGAGCGTGAAAATTCGGATCTTCGAGCTGGAGCGGGTGCAGTCGCTGTACGAGAACGCCGTCGACTTCAACCTGACCGAAAGCGGTTTCGAACCGCTGGCCCTGCGCGACGTGCTCGACGCCGAAGA
Organism: uncultured Thermoanaerobaculia bacterium; assembly: GCA_964609835.1. Classification (GTDB taxonomy): domain Bacteria; phylum Acidobacteriota; class Thermoanaerobaculia; order Thermoanaerobaculales; family Sulfomarinibacteraceae; genus Sulfomarinibacter. The sequence continues at coordinate 12,677 of CAZSTH010000090.1, read as the reverse complement.
GCTGGAGGAGCTGGCCGGGACCGCGCTCGGCTACGCCGAAACCAACGGCAGCGAGCGCCTCAGGGGGCGGATCGCCGCCCTGTACGGCGCCGCTCGAGCGGGCCGGGTCCTGGTCACAAACGGCTCAGCGGAGGCCAACTTCGTGGCCTGCCGGACGCTGGTGGAGCCGGGGGACGAGGTCGTCGTGATGGTGCCGAACTACATGCAGATCTGGGGCCTCGTCGAGGAGCTCGGCGCGGTCCCGCGGCCTCTGCCGCTGCGCGAGGTTGACGGCTGGCGGCCCGATCTCGAGGCGCTGCAGGAGGCGGTCGGCCCGCGGACCAGAATGATCGCTGTCTGCAACCCGAACAACCCCACCGGCGCGACCCTTCGGGAGGCGGAGATGGACGCGATCCTCTCGGCCGCCGACTCGGTTGGTGCGTGGGTTTACGCGGACGAGGTCTACCGCGGCGCCGAGGTCGACGGCCGCGAGCGTCCGAGCTTCGCGGGCCGCGGCGATCGGGTGCTGGTCTGCGGCGGCCTCTCCAAGGCCTACGCGCTGCCGGGGCTGCGGCTGGGGTGGCTGTACGGGCCCCCGAAGGTGATCGACGGCTGTTGGGCATACCACGACTACACTACGATCGCCGCCGGGATGCTGTCCAACGCGGTGGCGGAAATCGTGTTGTCGCCGGCCCTCCGGACGCGCATCCTCGAACGCAACCGCAGCCTCCTGCGAGCCAACCTCGAGCTGGTGGAGGCCTGGCTCGGCAGCTGGAACGGCCTCTTCCGGTGGCTGCCGCCGGAGGCGGGCAGCATGATCTTCACGCGCTACGACCTCGACATCAACTCCAGCGAGCTCTCGGCGTGGCTGCGCAACGAGAAGAGTGTGTTCGTTCTCGCCGGCGACGTCTTCGACATGGACGGCTTCATCCGCCTCGGCATCGGATCCGCAACCGGCTCTCTCGAGGCCGGTCTGCAGCGCCTGCGCGAGGGTCTGGAGCAACGCTTCGGGCGATGACTCCGTTCCGCCCGTGACCCCGGCTCGTGTCCGCTCCCGCGTACCGTGGCCGCCACCGCCACCGCGCCGGCGAGCAGCGGCAGCCATCAGCGACGGCGAACGGCGACGGCTGCGGTGCGGACGCCGGGCAGGTCGCTGATCGCTGATCACCGGTCGCCGAATCCCCGGTCCCCGCTCCCCGCCGCCGCGCCGGCGTCGTCCACCTCACGAAAGCGTCGCCAGACCTCGGGCGCGGCCTCGCGGGCGGCCTCTGCGATGGCTCGCGGGTCGAGGGTGCGGTGTGCAAAGTCCTCGAGCAGGACGCGGCCGCCGGCCACGGTGTGGCGAACGGGCGACTCCGCGGCCCCGTACACGAGATGGGCGAACGCATTTCCGGTGTCCACCGGCGTCGGAGGCGGGTAGTCGATGACACAGAGGTCGGCGGGGGCGCCGACAGTCAGCTCGCCGAGCATGGGCCGGTCGAGGAAGCGGCAGGCAATCTCGGCGTTGGTCTGCAGCAGGGTCGGGTGGACCGCGAAGCCGGACCGTGGATCCCGTCGCAGATCGCGCTGGGTCAGGAACCCGGCGCGCAGCGTCCGCAGCAGGTTGGAGGACATGCCGTCGGTACCGAGGGCCACCGTGCAGCCGGCGCCGGCCACACGTTCCACGTCGAGGCGGCCGACCCCGTTGTTGGCGTTGGATTCCGGGCAGTGGATGATCGTCGCGCCGTGCTCGGCAACCACCGCGAGCGCCGTCGACGTCAGGTGCACGCCGTGGACCAGCAGCGCGCGGTCGTCGAGCAGGCCGCGGTCGCGGAGACGGTCGAGCGGGGACGCGCCCCACGACAGCTTCGATGCCTGGAAGTCGATGGGGTCCTCGGCGAGGTGGACATGGCAGCCGGTGTCGGGTGGCCGGTGGGCAGCCGCCTCGTCGAGCGTCGCGTCGCTGAGGGTGAAGCTTGCGTGGAGGCCGAGCATCCCGCGGATCCGTGGGTGGTCGCGCCTCGATTCCATGAACCGGAGGTTCTCGACCAGGCCGGCGACGGCTTCGCCGTGGCCGTTGCGGTCGCTGACCTCGTAGCACAGAACCGCCGACAGTCCCGCCTCGTCGATGACCTCTGCGATCTCGTCCAGGCTGCCGCGGAGGCAGGTGGGGGACGCGTGGTGGTCGAAGACCGTCGTGCAGCCCGCGCGAATGGAGTCGGCGGCGGCGAGCAGGGCCGACAGGCGGACGGTTTCCAGGGTCAGCGCGCGATCGAGCCGCCACCACAGGAGATCGAGAAGCTCCCCGAAACCGGCCGGCGGCCGCGGCGGCGCCAGCCCGCGCGCGAACGCGGCGTAGAAGTGGTGGTGGAGGTTGACCATCCCAGGCAGGATGAGCCCGCCATGGGCGTCGAGGCGGGTCGCCTGCGGCCAACGGCGGCAGACCTCCGATGAAGGCCCGACGTCGACGATGGTCCCGTCCTTCCAGGCGACGGCCCCGTCGGGCCAGACGACCGCCTCCCGGCCGCTGCTGATCACGGTGCCGTTGTCTACGAGGGCCACCGGGGGGCCGTCCGTCGTCATGCGACCCCCCGCCGGACCCAGGCGCCGGTGCCGGCGGGAGCGAAAAGCTCGCTGCCGTCCTCGCGGCACTGGTACACGGGTCGGCCGCGCAGGTAGGTGGCGCGGACACGTCCCGTCAGCGTACGGCCCTCGAAGGGGGTGTAGCGGTTCAGGTTGTGGAGCGCCTCCGCGCGAACCGTCCACTGGGCGCGATCGTCGAACACCACGAAGTCGGCGTCGAAGCCCGGGCGCAGGCGTCCCTTGCGGTGGTCGACACCGAAAAACCTGGCCGGCTCGGATGCGGTGACCTCGGTCAGCCGATGGAGCGTCAGGCGGCCGCTGCAGAAGCCGCCGCTGTAGAGCGTCGGCAGCAGGAGCTCGACTCCGGGGACCCCTCCGTAGTCGGTCCATGCGGAGCCGGTCCGCTTCTCGGCCGGCCACCTTGCGGCCGCGTGGTCCGAGGCGACAAAGGAGAGCTCGCCGTTGGCCAGGCCCTGCCACAGCCGGTCTCGGTCGCCCTCGCTCTTGACCACCGGGGCGGTCTTGAGGATCGATCCCAGGCGCTCGAGATCGGCGAAGGTGAACTCGAGGAAGTGCGGGCAGGTCTCGGCCGAGATCGGGAGCCCTTCGAGCCGTGCGGCACTGATGATGTCGAGGGCCTCGCCGGAGGCGAGGTGAACGATGTGGGCCCGCGCCCCGGTCGCCCGGCACGCCTCGACCACTGCGGTCACCGCGGTGGCCTCCGCCTCCGAGGGGCGGCTCTCGGCGTAGGCGAGGAGCGAGTCCTCGCCGCGGCCGCGGGCGCGCTGTTCCAGCTGCTCGACGACGGCGCGGTCCTCGGCGTGAACCCCGACCGGAATGCCGAGACTCTTGGTGCGGTGCAGGACCTCCCGCAGCTCGTCCTGATCGAGATCACGGAAGCTGTCCATGCCGGACAGGAGGTAGACCTTGATCGCGGCCACCCCGGCCTCGATCAGCTCCTCGAGCCGCCCGCTCCAATCCTCGTCGCCCATGAGATTCCCGGAGACGCCGCCCCACAGCATGTAGTCGACGTGCGCCTTGGACTCGATGGCACGGACCTTGTTGGCGAGGGCCGAAGGGTCCGTGACCGGGGGCAGGGAGGTGCAGGGCATGTCGACGACGCAGGTGACGCCGCCGGCGGCTGCCGCCGCGGTCCCGCTGGCGAAGTCCTCGCGGTCGGTGAAACCGGGATCGTTGAAGTGGACGTGGCCGTCGATCACGCCCGGCAAAACCAAAGCGCCGTCGAGGTTGACCCACTGCTCGTCGCCGGCGGCGGTGGAGGAACCGGCGGGCAGGATCTCGAGGAAGCGCCCGTCTTCCACGACCAGCTCGGCCGCCTCGCAGTCGTTGTCGCGGCGCGGGATTCGCAGATTGACGAAGCGGGTGCGCATGACGAAGCCAGTCTAGCGCCATCCCGCGATTCCGTCCCCGTCGGGCTGCGGCCGGCCCGGGACGGAATCGCGGAAGACGGATGTCAAACGATGCGACGCACGGGCGCCTCGCTCAACTGCGCGGATCGTCGATCTCCAGAAGCCATGATGGATTCGCCTCGAGACGGGGGAACTCCGGCATCGACTCGTTGCAGGAGAGCAGGAGGACGATGAGCGGCCCGAGGTGCGCCGGGTCGATCCCGACGTCGTGGCCGTCAATGACGGTAAGGTCTGCGGCGGCGAGAACGACGATTCCGTCATTTGTCACAAAGCGCCATCCCGCTTCGTGTTCGAACAGCTCCTCGAGTCGGCCGTTGAATCGGCCCTGGATGCCGCGGCGTCCGTCATGTTCGAGCAGCATGAACGCGTTGTCGCGCTCGGCGAGGAAGCTGCCGCGATCGAGGAACAGGCGCGGTTTGTCGCGCCACGGCAGGCCCTGGGTGGGACAGAAGGTGACGCAGTTGCCGCACTCGTTGCAGAGGTCGGCGAGCACCGCCACCTGTGGGCCCTGGGTGATCGGGAAGCCGGGTTGCCAACTCGAAGGCGGGAGATCGGCTCGATAGGTGAGGATGGCGCGGTTCGGGCAGACGCTGTCGCACACCGAGCACAGCAGGTCGCAGTCGAGACAGCGCTCGGCCTCCCGCCGTGCAGCCTCCTCGGTGAGCGTCTGGAGCACCTCCTCGAACCCCGACCGATCGGTGGGATCAAGCACCTCGATCTCGGCGCCTGGGCCGGTGCGGGCCCGCCGACGCTCGAGCTCGACTGCGTCGAAGTCGGGCCACAACCGTGACGGTTCCTCGGTCGCATCGGCGACACGACCGGATGCGAGGATCGCCTCGGCGATACGGCGACCGTCCCCGGCTGCCTTGACGATGCTGGCTGGACCGTCCCCGACGATGTCGCCGCCCGCGTAGACCCCCGGCAGCGAGGTTTCGTGGGTTTTGGGGTCGATCTCGAGGTAGCCGTTGGCGGTGCACCGCGGCGGGCGGCCGGAGAAGAGGCCGAGGTCGGGCCGCTGGCCGATGGCGACGATGAGCGTGTCGAGCTCGACCACGATCTCGACATTCGGCATCGCCTCGGGGCGCCGCCGTCCCGACCGGTCCGCTTCGCCCAGCCGCATGCGCGACAGGCGGAGGCCTTGGATCGTGCCGTCCCTGACGTCGAGGGCCGCCGGTGCGACCAGCTCTACGAGGCGGCCGCCCTCGACCAGGAGGTCCTCGAGCTCCTCGCTCTGGGCCGGGATCTCTCGACGTGTTCGACGGTAGTAGACCGCGACCTCCTCTCCGCCGAGGCGGAGCGCGGTTCGTGCGCAGTCCATGGCCACGTCGCCGCCGCCGACCACGCCGACCCTCGGCCCGACGGCGGGCGCCTGGCCGGAGCGGACGGCGCGCAGGAACTCGAGCCCGTCGACAACGCCTTCCGCCTGCTCGCCCTCGAGACCGAGGGGGAGGCCGCGCCCGGCACCGACCGCGATCACGATGGTGTCGAAGCCCTGCTCCCGCAGGCCGTCGATGGTCACCGAGCGGCCGATTTCCTGGCCGCGCCGGATCTCGACCCCGAGCCGCTCTGCTCGCACGAGATCGCGGTCGACCGCGTCGCGGGCGGCGCGGTAGTCGGGGATGGTGGCCGACACCATGCCGCCGGTGCCATCTCTGGCCTCGAAGACGGTGACCGGCCGCCCGTCCCGGGCGAGAAACTCGGCCGCCGACAGCCCGCACGGCCCACCGCCGACGACCGCGACCGGGCCTCCGGCGGGCGCGGAATGTTGGCAAGGGAGGGGATCAGGCTCGTGCTCGGTGATGAAGCGTTTGATCTCGCGGATCGCCAGCGGCCGGTCCATGTGGGTCCGCAGGCAGACCGCCTCGCAGGGGCGGTGGCACGTGCGCCCGAGGATCGATGCCAGCGGGTTGTCGGCGCGGGTCACCGCAGCAGCCCCGGCGAGGTCGCCGTCGCGCACCAGGCGCATGTACTCGGGCACGCGCTGGCCGAGGTCGCAGATGTCTGAGCACGGCGCCTCGATGCAGTCGAAGAGGCCGAGCCGGCGGGAGGTCTTGGTGAGCTGCCGCTGGTAGGCATCGCGGTGGAGGTGGGGGGCCTCGGCCACTTCCCGCATCAGCCGCCGCAGGTGGACGCCCGCAGGCGACTCCGACCCAGCCGGCACCCCGCTGCGGCTGAATGCCTCGATCGAGTCGGCGCCGAGGCTGTTCATAGTCGCCTCGAGGTTCTCCAGGTACTGGCCGAGCCGCAAGTAGCCGCCGGGTTTGAGGAGATCGCTGCAGACCGTGACAGTGCGCATGCCCGCCCGCACCAGTGCGGCGAAGCTGCCGGCGTCGGCGCCCCCCGAGAACGACATCATCGGGCGCTCCTCGAGGTCGGCGTGGAGGCGGCCGGCGAGGGTCACGGCGAGGGCGTGGAGCGGCCGGCCGGAGAGGTACATCGTGTCCTGCGATCCGGCGAACACCTTTCGGTGATTGCTGACCTCGAGGGTGTTGGTGAGCTTGAGGCCGAAGTCCACGTCCGCGCCGGTCGCCGTCTCCTGCAGGCCGCGGATCATCGGCAGCGCGTCCTCGTACCGCAGATCGTGGGCAAAGGCCTCGTCTGGAACCTCGATCTCGTGATAGCCGAGGCGGCGGTTGAGGAGGTCGCGTACGGCGTCCGGTCCGAGCAGCGTGGGGTTGAGCTTGACGGTGGTATGGAGGCCGCGGTCGCGGAGGAGGTGTTCGCCGATGGCCGCGATCTCGTGCGGTGGGCAGCCGTGCATCGTGGAGAGCGTGACGTTGTCGGAGAGGCACGACGGCACCCCACACCCGGCGACCTCCGGAAGACGGCGGGAAACGATGTCGAGGGCGATCGCCAGCTCGCCTCCAGCATCGCCGACGAGGTCGAGGAAGGCCTGCAGGTTGGGCCGCCTGATGCCCTCGAGGTCGTAGCCGACGGAGAGGTTGAAGACGACGCCGGGCGATCGGCCCGGGAAACCGAGATGGTGGTGAAGGGCGTGGATGAGCACCCACGCGTGCAGGTACTCGCTGAAGGACTGGCGGAGCGCGAGCTCCTGCGACCATTCGACGTTGTAACCCTCGTCCTGCATGTCGATGCACGGCTTCGGGATCTCGAGCCGGTCGAGGGTCTGTACGGTCTTGAGCTCGATGAAGCGCGCACCGCACAGCCATGCGACGACGATGTTCTGAGCCAGCTGCGAGTGCGGACCGGCGGCGATGCCGAGCGGGGTCTCGAGCGGCCGGCCGAAGACCTCGGTGCGGAACGGCTGGCCTGGTTCGGGGGTGAAGAAAAGCGGCCGGGGGATGCCGAAGACCGAGCGCTTGGCCTCGAGCTCGTCGGCGATCCAGTCGGTCAGGATCTCGAGCGGCAGGGGATCGAGGCGGTCCGACACCGTCGCCTACCGCCCCCGCTTCTCCGCGAACATCCGTCGGTCGGCCTCCTCGAGCGCGGCGGTCGGGTCTCCGCCGGGGAAGAGCTCGGCGATGCCGGCGGCGATCGAGAACGGGGGTGCGTTGGTGCCGTGCCGCCGCAGCGCCTCGCGGATGGCGGCCACCCGGCTCCTGGCACTGGTCCGGTCCATGCCCGGAGCCACCACCAAGAACTCGTCGCCGCCCCAGCGGATGACGTGGTCCTCGGGGCGGAACTGACCGGTGATGAGAGCGGCCAGCCGCTGCAGGGCCGCGTCGCCGACCCGATGGCCGAAGAGATCGTTGATCTGCTTGAAGTGGTTGATGTCGATGAAGATCACGACGCCGCCGGTGTCCAGGACAGCGTCCATGGCGCGGCGCAGGCTGCGGCGGTTGGCGAGGTTGGTCAGCGGATCGGTGTCCACCAGGCGGCTCAGCCGTTGCTGCGACTCGATCAGCTCGCGATTGGCGTAGTGCAGCAGCTCCTCCCGCCGGTCCGCGAGGACGGCGATGCTCGCGAGACCGAGCATGAGTTCGGCCCAGGCGTCGATGAACGACGAGTAGCCGAGGTAGGTGAAGCCGCGCTGGTCGCCCCACAGGGCGGGGGCCAGCATCGCCGCCGAGTAGAGGAAGATGATGCCCTCGACGAGCATCGCCCACCCGAGCCAGCGCGAGACCGCTGACCGCGGATGGCGCAGGACCGTCACGCCGCCGACGACGAAGGTCGAGCCCACCAGCAGACTCTCGGCGAGCTGGCCCTGCCACAGGCTGGGGACCGCGACGCCGAGGACCACGCTCCACGCCGCGATGAACGCCAGCAGCCAAGGCCGCGAGATCCGCGGCTCGATACCGGGCCGCAGGTGGTTGCGGGCACCTGACACGATGAGAATGGCGAACGCGGCCTTACCGGCGAGGTAGATGACGAGGACGAGCCGGTCGCCGGCGGGGGCAAGGTCGGAATAGGCGTAGATGAACACTGCCACCAGCGCGCTGGCGTTGGCGAGCCAGGCGTACATCCACAGCCCGACCTCCCGCAGCTTGACCATCTGGCGAAGGAGCAGGAAGTAGATGAAGAGCGACATCACGACCGCGAACTGGACCGCGATCGACAGCCGGCTGAGTGCTGCCGCCACCTCGTTCATGACGGTGATCACTATACTCTCCCGCGCCGCCGAGTCCTGTCCGGACGCGGTGGTATCCTCAGTGGCCGATGGCGGGCAACGATGTCCTCTCTCCCGCAGCCTGCGCACAGCGCATCAGCGGCGCGGGCAATCTCGTCGCGCTGTCGGGCGCCGGCATCTCCACCGCGGCCGGGATCCCGGACTTTCGCGGCCCGCAGGGTCTCTACGTCACCCGCCGGTACGACCCGGACACGGTCTTCGACATCCACGCCTTCCACCGCGACCCGCGGCCTTTCTACGAGTTCACCCGCGATTTTCTAAAGACCTTCCACGACATCGAGCCCACCGCCACCCACCGTTTTCTCGCCCGGCTCGAGGACGATGGCCCGCTGACCGCGGTGGTGACCCAGAATATCGACTGGCTGCACCAGAAGGCGGGATCGCGCAACGTCATCTCGGTGCACGGCGATTTCTGGACCAGCCATTGTCTGTCGTGCCATGCCGGGTACGACCTCGAGCACATGGAGCGGGCGGTGCGGGAGGCGGAAGTGCCGTACTGCGGCTGCGGCGGCTTGCTCAAGCCCGACGTGGTCTTCTTCGGCGAGCCGGTCCACGACCTCGAACCGGCGTCGGCGGTCATCGCCGACAGCGACCTGCTGCTGGTGCTCGGATCGTCGCTCAACGTCTACCCGGCGGCGTTCCTCCCCGAGTTCGCCGGCGGTGACGTGATCGTCGTCAATCGTGGCGAGGTGGGGCTCGCGCCGGGCCCGGGACGGTGCTTCGTGGAGGCCGATCTCGACGAGTTCTTCCGCGGGGTGGCGACGGCCCTCGACCTGGATTGAGTCAGGGGGCACCGCGCCCGATCGCCTCCCGGATCAGGATTCCCGGCAGGAGGTCGGGGTCGAGTTGCGCGGCGAGCCCGCGGGCTTCGGCGGCGGCGCGCGGGTGCTCGCCGGCGGCTGCCAGCGCCACCACCCGCATGGCCCGCGCGAGACCGAGGACCTGGTGGTCGCAAAAGTCCCAGCGGGCGCTCCGTGCCAGCTCGGCGGCGATCGGATCCAGCACCGCCAGCGCGCCGTCAGGCAAGCCGGCGTCGATCAGGGCCGCCGCGAGCGCGACGCCGGCGAGCGGCCGGCTGTCGGGGTCGAGGTCGATCGACCTCCGCAAGCGGTTCGCGTCTCCGGCGATCGAGGAGCCCAGCCGCCACCGGGCCAGACAGGCGAGAGCGTCGCCGTCGGCGTCGAGATCCACCGTTCGCACGTTCGTGTCGGCGGCGGTCGCGCGATCCCACCACACCCGCGAGCGGGCCTCGAGCACCCCACGCCATTGCTGCCGGACCTCGCCCCTGAAGCCGCGCGACACCAGATAGGCGATGGACTCGTCGACGCCGGCCTGGTCGTGGGCCGCGATCGCGATCTGCAGCAGCATCAGTGGGGCGTCGTAGCGCGACCGCGGGCGGACCCCGGTGTCGATGGCCTGCCTGAGGGTCGATCGCGCCGCCGTGAGGTCGCCTGACACCGCGAGAAGGCTGGAGAGCGCGTACAGCAGCTCCTCGTCGGAGGCCTCGGCGGCGGCGCCCGCCAGCATGGCGATGCCCTCTGCAGGCTCGCCGGCGACCGCCAGGGAGCGCGCTCCGAAGAGCGCGAGAATGATCCGGTACGGCGGCTCCTCCATCAACGGCCCGGCCTCGGACCGAATCCGGTCGAGCTGGGCGCGGACACCGTCGGCGGTGATCGCACCGGTGCCCGGCGTGACTTGGAACAACGAGTCCATGAAGCGCAGGCGCCGCGCCATCAGGTCGCGGCCGGCGTTCGGGCCCGGCAGCGGGTTGCCGAGGCCGTCGAAGGAGGGTCCGCGGGAGGCCAGGCCGAAGCCCGATCCGGGAGGGTCGAGAGCCTCGATTCGCTCACCCGTCGCGGGTAGGGCTTCGCCGGCGCCGAACGGCACGTAGGCCTTCCAGCGCCCGAGACTGGCAGGAATCAGGAATCGGTTCGGGGGCGAGGCCAGCGAGGTGGCGAGTCCGTGGTCCTGCGGACGTGTGTCCGGCGGCACCAGCTCGATGGCGCCGAAGACCTTGCTCATTCCGAGCAGGTTGTTGGTGCCCACGAAGCGCAGCACCGGGGCGCCGTCCTCCGGGCCGCCGCCGACGGACGCCAGTCCGCCCGGGTGGACCAGGACGCGATCCCAGTGGTCCCAGCGCGGCCAGTAGGCGAGAAGCGCGGTCGGGTAGAACGCAGCGTGCCGGCAGTCGACCACCACCTCGCGCCATCCGTCGCCGTCGAGGTCGAGTATCTCCAACAGCGGCATGGTATCGAGCCGATACGGATGTCCCCATTCTCGAATCAGGTCCTCCGGAACCTGGTCGGTGATGGGGGTTCCGTCGGTGTCGAGGATCGTGACGTATGACCGGACGGGTCGGCCCAGACGCTCCTCCGGTCGCGGGAGCGGGCGCCCCGAGATGACGATCTCGGGCGCTCCGTCGGCGTCGAGGTCGGCCTCCTCGAGCATGATCGGCGGGTTGGGGAGCGTGTGTCGCCAGGTCGGGTTTCCGCGCGCGTCGAGACCCGTCACGGTGACGCCCTCGGAACGGAATCCCACCGTTTCCGACGTCGCCACGTGGGGCAGGAGAACGGCGGCGACGCCGGTCAGCAGTGCGCCGGCGGCGATCGCTGCCGCTGTCCGCCGCGTCGGCCGCGGCCAGAATCGCCGCGACGCGAGGGCGCTCGCCACCCAGCGGGCCGGCGGCCGGTCCGCGGGACGCGGCTGGAGCATCCGCCGCAGCAGTCGGCGCAGCCAGCGAGGGCTGTCCGGCCGGCCCCGCCCGAGATCGGGCGGGCGTGAGCGCAGGCGGCGCGTGAGGGTCGCCACGGCGGTCTCTGAGGTCAGGGGTACGGTCCCCGTCAGGCACTGGAAGAGGACCATGCCGAGGCCGTAGATGTCGCTGGCCGGCGACAGCTGCCGGCCGAGGCCCTGCTCGGGCGCCATGTAGGCCGGTGTCCCCACCGCCATCTCCCGGGAGGTCACGGTCAGGGCGTTCTCCAGCGGCCGGGCAAGACCCATGTCGCAGAGCTTGGCGGTGCCGTCGGCAGTGACCAGGATGTTGCCCGGTTTGACGTCGCGGTGGACGATGCCGCGGTTGTGGAGGTGGGCGAGAGCGTCGGCGACCTGGCGGCCGATGGAGACGGCGTCCGAGGTCTGCATCTTACCGCCCTCGCGCAGCCGGTCGCGGACCGTGCTCCCTTCCACCAGCTCCATCGACAGGAACAGGTGGCCGTCCGCTTCGTGCAGCTCGTAGATCGTCACCAAATTCGGGTGTCCGGGGCGGGAGGAGCGCACCTCGCGCCGCAACCGCTCCCGGGTGCGCGCGTCACGGAGGTCCGGGTGGAGAACCTTGATGGCCACAAGCTCGTCCACCGTCTGGTCGAAGGCCTCGAAGACGGTCCCGGTGGCGCCGTAGCCGAGGAGCCCGCCGATCAGGAAGCGGCCGGCGAGGAGATCGCCGACGGCAACCCGCGAGGTCGCCGCGTCGGCCCAGCCCCGCACCGGGCCGCGCGGGTCCTGGTTGGCGCTTGACGAGACCATGCCCTCCACCACCGGCGAATCTCGAAATCCGAGGCCTCCCCGATTCTACACCCCGCCGCGGGGCGCCCGCGTTATAGCCGGAGGGAGAAGGAAGCTGGAGGGGCCTCATGCGTGGATCCGGTGGGTTGGTGGCCGCCGTGGCGTTGGTGTGTGTGAGCTCGGTGGCGGCGGCCGGCGAGATCGTTCCGAAGGTTGGGGCCACCGGCATCGCAGGGGAGGTGATCGATCTGTTGTCCGGCTCGCCACTCGAAGGCGCCCATGTGGTGGTCTACGGCCAGGACGGCCTCGAGGTGGAGACGCTGCAGACCGACGCATCGGGAGAGTACGCCACCAGTGGGGACCTGGACCCGGGGCCGTACTATGTCCGGACGGTGGGCACGGCCGGCCACATCGACCAGCTCTGGGACGCCATCGACTGCCCGGTGACATGCAATCCGCTGACCGGCTCCGCGGTGGTTGTCACCACCGGGAGCATGGCCCAGGCCGACTTCCAGCTCGTCGCCGGGTCAGCCATCACCGGCTCAGTCACCAGCTCGACCCCCGAGCCAGCGGCGATCGAGGGCTCGAGGGTCGAGTTTTTCGACGGCGGCGGCGGC
>CAZSTH010000089.1:0-17169 GCA_964609835.1 uncultured Thermoanaerobaculia bacterium | reverse complement strand
GCCTCGCGCCGCAGCAACCTGCACCCGCGGCTGGTGGCAGCGGTGGTCCAGATCGAATCGGACTTCGACCCGCGAGCGGTGTCCCGGGCCGGTGCAACCGGCCTGATGCAGCTGATGCCGGCCACCGCGGCCGACCACCGGGTGCACGACGTCTTCGACCCGGGCGAGAACCTGCGCGGCGGTGCGGCACAGCTGCGGGCGATGCTCGACCGTTTCCGATCGCTGGCACTGGCCCTGGCGGCGTACAACGCCGGCGCGACCACCGTCGAACGGTACGACGGAGTGCCGCCGTACCGCGAAACCCGGGATTACGTGCGGAAGGTGATCGAGCTGTTCTGTCCCGCCGACGAGCAATGACATCATCGTCGTTTCGGGCGGGGGTGTAGACTCTGGGCGGGGAGTTCATTCATGAAGACTCGATCCGCTTCTCTCGCCGTGTGCATCGTGTTCGTTACGGCCGCCGTGCTCGCCGGATGCGGCGAGAAGGAGACGCCCGAGCAGAAGGTGCAACGGCTCCGCTACGGCCACGAGATCTTCCCGGTGGCGGCCAAGAACATGAAAGACCGCGAGGGCAACCCGTCCCTGCTGGTCGACCTCCAGGTGGCCAACCAAGGCGGCGAAGCGCTGTCGAAGCTGACGGTGCTGGTCAAGATCGTGAGCGCGGAAGGCGAGGCCAGGGAAATCCGGCGCGTGACCCTCGACATGGCCGGAGTGCGGCCGGGGGTCGGCGCTCGTGTCTCGGCCTCACTGCCGGGCGTCGAACTTCTCGATGACGACGAGGTGACCGTCGAGCTGGAAACCGGGCTGACCGCCGAGGAGCTGCGGGCGCTGCCCGAGTTCGAGGAGGTGGCGCCGGTCAGTTGACGGGGCCGTCCGGCAGCTCGCTCAGCCCGAAACGCTCCATGAGGACACTGCGAAGGTGAGGGAGAATCTCCGCCTCGAAAACTCCGAGCGCTTCGGGAGCCAGCCGCGCCACAGCCTTGCTGGTCGCCTCGATCAGCCGCAGACCCTCGCACAGGCGCAAGTCGGGATCGTCCTTCAGCGTCTGGCAGGTCACCTCGAGCATGAGCCCGCAGCGGGCGCTAACACGAGAGCGGAAATCGTCAATCGCCATGACACCGGATCCACCAGCGACAACGAAGGAGCCAACCGTGCTATTTCAGAATCCAACCGCTTTCCTCCACGAGATCGAGGAGGTCGCGCGCCTCGGCGCCGCCGCGCTCATGCGGCACTGGCGCAGCCTCGAGCCGGACCAGATCGACGAGAAGGCGCGCAACGACCTCGTGTCGGCCGCCGATCTCGCATCCGAGAACGCCATCGTCAGCGCGGTCGGCGAGCGGTTCCCGGACCACGGCATCCTCGCGGAAGAGGGCGGCGGCAGCCGGATCGAGGCATCCGGCGCGGTCTGGATCATCGACCCCCTCGACGGCACCACGAACTTCGTACAGGGCATCCCCCAGTTCGCGGTCTCGATCGGGGTGGTGGTCGACGGACGCCCGGAGTTCGGGGTGATCCTCGATCCGGTCAAGAACGATCTCTTCTCTGCCGCACGCGGCCACGGCGCCCGCTGGAACGGGACTTTGTTCCGCTGCAGCCTGCGCGCCGGCCTCGAGGGGGCGGTGCTGGCCACCGGATTCCCCTTCAAGGCCCACGGCCTCCTCGACCCCTACCTCGCCATCTTCCGAGACGTCTTTCTCAGCTGCAAGGCGATCCGGCGGCCGGGTGCGGCTGCGCTCGATCTGGCCTACACGGCGTGCGGGCTCTTCGACGGTTTCTTCGAGTTTCACCTCTCGCCGTGGGACGTCGCCGCGGGTGCGGTTCTGGTGGAGGAAGCCGGCGGCGTGATCACCGACATGGACGGCGGTAACCGCTTCCTCCAGTCGGGCGATGTCGTCTGCGGTACCCCCGGCGTCCACCGCCAGCTGCTCGAGATCGTGGCGGCGCACGCGTCAGACTGGCACCGTCCGGCGCCGTGACCTGCGTCCTCGCGACGCGTGTCGACCACGCTATACTGCCGGTCATGAGCGACCGCCAGAAGAGCTTCGGCAAGATGCGCGAAGAGGTCCAGGAGGCCATCTCATCGACCCGGAACCGCCGCTACGAGGATGCCATCGGGATCTTCGAGCGCCACCTCCCGGCGCTGTCGGCCCAGGGCGACCTCCAGGACAAACGGTTCGCGGCGGCCGCCTGCTCCTACTACGGGCTGTGCCTGGCGATGGTCAAGCACAAGTACGCCGAGGCGCTCAAGTACTGCAACATCTCGATCAAGGCCAACTTCATGGAGCCGGAGCACCGTATCAACGTCGCCCTCGTCTATCTCGAGCGCGAAGACCGCAAAAATGCCGTCGAGAACCTGGAGGCCGGACTCCGGCTGCAGCCGTCGAACAAGAGGATCCACCGCATCTTCGCCGAGATCGGGCGGCGCAAGCCCGTCACCTTCTCGTTCCTGTCGCGACGCAACCCGGTCAACGTCTTCTTCGGCCGCCTGCGCGAGCCGAAGACGGAGTGATTCGTGGTCAGGCGGCCGAGACTGCGAATCTTTCGGACTTGCCAGCTGGTGAAACGAGGGTTATCCTACCCGTTGTGAATTTGTTCACGTGAGCCCAGCTCGCGTGTCCCGCAACCATATCCGGCCCGTACACGAGCCATCCCGCGGAGGTTTTCCATGACACAGCGTCGAACCGTGATGATTGACGGCAATGAGGCCACCTCGTCGGTCGCCCATCGCATCAATGATGTTTGCGCGATCTACCCGATCACCCCATCCTCGAACATGGGTGAGTTCGCCGACGAGTGGTCCGCCCAGGGCAAGACCAACATCTGGGGGGTAGTGCCGGACGTCATCGAAATGCAGTCGGAGGGCGGTGCCTCGGCAGCCGTGCACGGGTCTCTCCAGGCGGGCGCGCTGACCACGACGTTCACCGCGTCGCAGGGCCTGCTGCTGATGATCCCCAGCATGTACAAGATCGCCGGTGAGTTGACCCCGGCGGTCTTTCACGTGTCGGCGAGGACCCTCGCCACCCATGCACTTTCGATCTTCGGCGACCACTCGGACATCAACGCCGTCCGCCAGACCGGCTGGGGGTTGATCGCCTCCGGATCGGTGCAGGAGGCCCACGACATCGCCTGCATCGCGCAGCAGGCGACCCTCGCCAGCCGGGTGCCGTTCCTGCACTTCTTCGACGGCTTCCGGACCTCCCACGAGGTCTCCAAGATCGAGTACCTCGAGGACGACGACCTCCGCGCCCTGATCGATGACGACCTGGTCCGCGCGCACCGCGACCGCGCCATGACCCCCGACCGCCCGATCATCCGCGGCACCTCGCAGAACCCGGACACCTTCTTCCAGGCCCGCGAGGCCATCAACCCCTTCTACGACGCCTGCGCGGGCCACGTGGTCGCCGCGATGGAGGCCTTCGAGAAGCAGACCGGCCGTTCCTACCACCTCTTCGACTACGTCGGCGACCCGGAGGCGGAACGGGTGATCGTCATCATGGGCTCGGGAGCCGAGGCCGTCCACGAGCTCGTCGAGTGGCTGACCGCCCGCGGAGAGAAGGTCGGCGTCCTCAAGGTCCGGCTTTACCGCCCGTTCTCCGCCGAGCACTTTTTGGCCGCGCTGCCGAAGACCACCAGGACGATCGCAGTGATGGACCGCACCAAGGAGCCCGGGTCGATCGGCGAGCCCCTCTACCTCGACGTGATCACCGCCCTCCACGAGGCGCGGACCACGGGCTCGAGCCCGTTCGAGGTCGAGCCAGTGGTGGTCGGCGGGCGTTACGGCCTGTCGTCGAAGGAGTTCAACGACGCGATGGTCAAGGCGATCTTTGATAACCTCGCCGCCGATCAGCCGCGCAACCATTTCACGGTCGGTATCGTCGACGACGTCACCCACCTCTCGCTCGAGGTCGACGACGACTTCAACATCGCTCCCGACGACGTCTTCCGCGGCCTTTTCTACGGCCTCGGCTCCGACGGCACGGTGGGCGCCAACAAGAACTCGATCAAGATCATCGGCGAGGAAACCGACAACTTCGCCCAGGGTTACTTCGTCTACGACTCCAAGAAGGCCGGCGCGGTAACGGTCTCCCACCTCCGATTCGGGCCGCAGCCGATCCGCTCGACCTACCTGATCCGCAAGGCCGGCTTCGTCGCCTGCCACCAGTGGGTGTTCATCGAGAAGCTCGACATGCTCGCCTACGCCGAGGACGGCGCGACATTCCTGGTCAACTCGCCGTTCGGGCCCGACGAGATCTGGGGCCGGTTCCCGCGCGAGGTTCAGCAGGAAATCATCGACAAGGACCTCAAGGTCTACACCATCGACGCCACCGAGGTGGCGCGCGCGACCGGCATGGGCCGCCGCACCAACACCATCATGCAGACCTGCTTCTTCGCCATCTCCGGCATCCTGCCGCGCGACGAGGCGATCGCCAAGATCAAGGACGCGATCAAGAAGACCTACGGCAAGAAGGGCGACGAGATCGTCAAGCTCAACTTCGACGCCGTCGACGGCACCCTCGCCAATCTGCACGAGGTGACCGTTCCCGACGCGGTGACGGCAACCGCCTCGCGACCGCCCACCGTCAGCCCGGCGGCGCCGGAACTGGTGCAGCGAGTGACCGCACTGATGCTCGAGGGCAAGGGTGATTTGCTGCCCGTGAGCGCCTTCCCACCCGACGGCACCTGGCCGACCGCCACCGCGCAGTGGGAGAAGCGGAACATCGCCATCGAGATACCGGTGTGGGACGAGGAGCTGTGCATCCAGTGCAACAAGTGCGCGCTGGTCTGCCCGCACGCGGCGGTGCGCGCCAAGGTCTACGATCCCTCACACCTCGAGGGGGCGCCCGAGACATTCAAGGCCGTCGACTACAAGGCCAAGGACTTCGCCGGCCAGAAGTACACGATCCAGATCGCACCGGAGGACTGCACCGGATGCACGCTGTGCGTCCGCGTCTGCCCGGCCAAGGACAAGTCCAACCCCAAGCACAAGTCGCTCGACATGGCGCCGCAGATGCCGCTGCGAGAGCAGGAGCGAGAGAACTACGCCTTCTTCCTCGACCTCCCGGAGGTGGACCGCACGAAGGTCAAGCTCGACGTCAAGGGGACCCAGTTCTTCCAACCCCTCTTCGAGTACTCCGGGGCCTGCGAGGGCTGCGGCGAGACCCCCTACGTCAAGCTCCTGACGCAGATGTTCGGTGACCGCCTGCTGGTGGGCAACGCGACCGGCTGCTCATCGATCTACGGCGGCAACCTGCCGACCACCCCCTACACCGTCGATCCCGCGGGCCGCGGTCCGGCCTGGAACAACTCGCTGTTCGAGGACGCCGCGGAGTTTTCGCTCGGCTTCAGGCTCGCCATCGACCAGACCGCGAGCCTCGCCCGCCGCCTGCTCAAGGACCTGGCGTCGACGGTCGGCGATGCGCTGGTCGACGAGATCCTGAGCGCGGACCAACTCAGCGAGGAGGGCATCGCCGCGCAGCGCGAGCGGGTCGAGAAGCTGCGGCAGAAGCTGGCCGGCAGCAAGGACCCCGAGGCCTCAACCCTGGCCCACATCGCCGACTACCTGGTTCGCAAGAGCGTGTGGGGGGTCGGCGGCGACGGCTGGGCCTACGACATCGGCTACGGCGGCCTCGACCACACCCTCGGCATCGGCCGTGACGTCAACCTGCTGGTGCTCGACACCGGCGTCTATTCCAACACCGGCGGCCAGGCTTCGAAGGCGACCCCGCTCGGCGCCGCGGCCAAGTTCGCCATGGGCGGCAAGGAGATTCCGTCCAAGGACCTCGGCATGATGGCGATGGCCTACGGCCACGTTTACGTGGCCTCGGTGGCCTTCGGCGCCAAGGACAGCCAGACCGTGCGCGCCTTCCAGGAGGCCGAGTCGTTCGAGGGCCCGTCGCTGATCATCGCCTACTCGCACTGCATCGCCCACGGTTACAACCTCGCCGACGGTCTCGACCACCAGACGATGGCGGTCGACAGCGGCGCCTGGCCGCTGTACCGCTTCGACCCGCGGCGAACGGCGATGGGCGAGAACCCGCTCAAGCTCGACTCGAAGGCGCCGAAGATCCCGTTCGACCAGTACGCGCTGTCGGAGACCCGCTTCAGGATGCTGACCAAGATCGATCCTGAGCGCTCCAAGCGGCTGCTGGCGGAGGCGCAGCGCGTCGTCCAGGCCCGCTACAAAATGTACCAGCAGCTCGCCAACCTGCACTACGGCACCGACGCCGACGGCGAAACCAACTGACGGAGGCAGCCATGGATCTGAAAACCACCTACCTCGGGCTCGAGCTCGCCAACCCGATCGTCAGCGGCTCCTGCCCGCTCGCGTCCAACCTCGACACCATCCGCCAGCTCGAGGACGCCGGGGCGGCCGCCGTCATTCTGCCCTCGCTGTTCGAAGAGGAGATCATGGGCGCGGCCCAGGCCCAGCTCGAGATGGAGTCGGCCGGCGCGGGCTTCGCGGAGGCGTCGTCCTACCTCCCCGACCCCGACGGCTACCACCTCGGACCCGACAAGTACCTCGAGCACCTGCGGGCGGCCAAGGAGGCGGTGTCGATCCCGATCATCGCCTCGCTCAACGGCAGCTCCGCCGGCGGATGGACGTCCTATGCCAAGGAGATGGAGCAGGCGGGCGCCGACGCCATCGAGCTCAACGTCTTCTACCTGGCAACCGACGGCGACGAGACCGGAGCCGATGTCGAACAGCGCACCATCAACGTCGCCGGGGCGGTCAAGAGCACCGTCACGATCCCGGTCGCCGTCAAGCTGTCGCCCTTCTTCTCGTCGCTCGCCAACCTCGCCGCCAAGCTCCAGGAGGCGGGCACAGACGGGCTCGTCATCTTCAACCGCTTCTACCAGCCCGACATCGACATCGAGGAGCTCGACGTGGTACCCAACCTGCGCCTGTCATCGGCCGACGAGCTGCGCCTGCGCCTGCGTTGGCTCGCGATCCTGTCGAGCCAGGTCGACCTCTCGCTGTCGGCCACAGGCGGCGCCCACAGCGCCGTCGACGTCATCAAGTCGGTGATGGCCGGTGCGCACACCGTGCAGATGGTGTCGGCACTTCTGATCCACGGCCCCGAGCACATCAGGCGCACCCTCGAGGCCATCGAGTTCTGGCTCACCGACCACGAGTACCAGTCGCTCCGGCAGATGCAGGGCTCCATGAACATGGCCAAGGCGCCCAACCCGGCCAAGCTGACCCGCGCCAACTACATGCAGATGCTGGACAGCTGGCAGCAGTAGAACCAATTCCCGGGCCCCCCCGGCGGGCCCGGGAATTGGTGAGTCCGCCAGACTCCCATCTCGCGCCCCGGTGAAGCACCGCCGTGGGAATTCCCGTACCTGCGATCACCGACCGACCGAACGCGATCCTCGGGTCGATCGTGACCGACCGCGGCTGCTCGACAGTGATGGCGCCATATCCCGTGAAGGGGAAGAGCCGCGCGGCCAAGCCCTGCTCGCCAAGCTCCGCCCGCTCGAGATGCGCCTCCATGATTTCCCGGATCGCGGTCTGCCCGCCAAGGGAGACGTGCACGAGGTCGTCGAGAGTCTCGATGAACAAGCTGAGACCGTCCGTCTTGAATCGAGCCGTTGCCAACGGGACGTACAGGAAATGTGCGGCCTCACCCACGGTGTAGGCCGGCAGATCTCCAGCCCGCATATCTCACCGGGTTTCGTCGCGAGGTCGC
This sequence comes from uncultured Thermoanaerobaculia bacterium, assembly GCA_964609835.1. Taxonomy (GTDB): domain Bacteria; phylum Acidobacteriota; class Thermoanaerobaculia; order Thermoanaerobaculales; family Sulfomarinibacteraceae; genus Sulfomarinibacter. Next base: position 9,478 of record CAZSTH010000089.1, on the reverse strand, counting down.
CGAGGTGCTGTGCCGGGTTGGGTTTTCGATTGACGGGCGCGCAGGCGTACTCGACAGTACGTCGAGCACCCGGAGATGAGAAAGCACTGCCGGGTGCGGTGCATCGGCGGCCGCAGCAGGAAGCTGGTGAGATATGCGGGCTAAGGTCCCTGCCCTTGTACAGATCAGCCACCATGAACCTTTGGCGACTCGTCCGTCCGATCTGCGGGCTTCACTGAGAGTAACACCCGAGAGACTGCTGCCTGCGACCGGCATGCGTCAACGCGGGTCCTGCCCGAGTCCGTTTCCGTGTCCGGACCCGAGGCGCCCGACCGGAAACGGAACCGGAAACGGGCAAGGGCGCTGGTCGAGCTACCCCGCGACGAATGGATTGCTCGCCCGCTCGCGCCCGATCGTGGTCGCCGGACCGTGGCCGCAGATCACGCGGGTGTCGTCGGGCAGGGTGTAGAGCTGATCGCGGATCGAGCGTTCGAGGACGGCGAAGGAGCCGCCCATGAGGTCGGTGCGGCCAATGGAGCCGGCGAAGAGCACGTCGCCGACGATTGCCAGCGCCTGGCCCTCGACCACGAAGCAGACGCCGCCCGGCGAGTGGCCGGGGGTGTGGCGCACCTCCAGAGCGAGCCCGCCGATCTCGATGCTCTGCCCGTGCTCGAGGCTGAGGTTCGGGTCGGAGGGCGCGTCCACCTCGAGCCCGAACATCCGCGCCTGCAGCGGCGCGTTGCGGTAGAGCTCGAGATCGTCCGCATGGAGGCCAATCGAGAGCTCGCCGCCCAGCAGGCGGTGGAGGTCGGCGGTGCCGCCGACGTGGTCGAGGTGGCCGTGGGTATGGAGGATCATGACCGGCTCGAGGCCGCTGGAACGCACCCGCTCAGCGATCACCTCCGCCTCCTCGCCGGGATCGATAATGACGAGCTCGCCCGACTCGGCGTCGCCGAGGAGGACGCAGTTCGCCTGGATCGGACCCACCGCGAACACGTCCAGAAAGAGTGATGTCATGAGTGGCGCTCCCGTTCGAGGTATTCGCGAACTCGGAATTCGGAATTCATGAGAACACCCTCCCCACCAACAACCCGATCATCGTCTTCATCTTCGGTGCGGCCTTCGCCGCCTCCGCGTAGACCTCATCCGCGGTCAGGGGGCGGTCGACCAGGCCGGCCGCCGGATTGGCGGCGAACGACAGCGCGAGCACCCGCATCCCCATATGTCGGGCGGCAAGGACCTCGGGCACGGTCGACATCCCGACCACGGTGGCACCGAGCTGCTGCAGCATCCGCACCTCGGCCGGGGTCTCGAAGGACGGGCCGAGGACCGCCGCGTAGACCCCCTCCCGGACGTCGAAGCCGGCCTCGATCGCGGCCCCGATGGCCAGCTCTCGCAGCTCGGGATCGTAGGCGAGGCTCATGTCCGGGTACTGCGGACCGAGCTCTCGCCCCCACGACCCCACCAGCGGGTTGGACCCCTGCAGGTTGAGGTGGTCCGAGGTCACGATCATCGTGCCTGGGGCGATCTCCGGATCGAGCGATCCGACCGCATTGGTGGCGATCATGACCTCGGCACCGAGCAGCGCAGCGATTCGAATCGGCATCACGACCTCTGCCGGCGCGTGGCCCTGGTAGAGGTGGAGCCGGCCATTGAGCACCATCAGCGATTCGGCGCCGCGCCGCCACCAGGTGACAGTGTGGCGGTGGCCTTCGAGCTGGCCCGGAGCGAACGGCACCATCTCCTGAAGGTCCATCTCGGCGTCGGCCCGCCATCCGCTGACCTCTATTTCAAGGCCGGAACCGGCGACGAGAATGCCACGAAGCCGTCCGGGAGCCAGGCGGTCGCGGACCCGCTCTGCCGCCTCGCGGACGCTGTCGGGAGTCAGCTCGGTGCTCACGCGGCGAAGCCTAGCACGACGCATATCTCGGATTTCGGATTTCGGTCGGTTGTCAACCCGCCGAGACCTCGGGTGGGCAGGGGCAAATACGAAATTCGAAATACGAAATTCGAAATTCACGGCAGTGACCGAGACCGCTACCGCCTGCCCCTCGGTTCTGGTAGGGTTGCGGCCGCAATGTCGCGGGTCCGCCTGCACTCACTGAAGCTGAACGGTTTCAAGTCATTTCCCGACGAGGTGGAGCTCACCTTCCCGGGGAGGGTGTCGGCGATCATCGGCCCCAACGGCTGCGGCAAGTCCAACCTGGTGGACGCCATCCTGTGGGTGCTCGGCGAGCAACGGCCGTCGCTGATGCGGCTCAAGCAGATGGCGGACATCGTCTTCTCCGGTGGCGGCTCGCGCCCGCCGGCCGGCGCCGCCGAGGTGACTCTGGTTCTCGAGGCGGACGACGGCCACTGGAGCGAGACCGACGGCCGGCTCGAGATCAAGCGTCGCGTCTACAAGTCGGGTCCCTCGGAGTTTCGGCTCAATGGGCGCTCCGTTCGCCTCAAGGACGTCTTTGACGAGCTCGCCGGAGTCGGACTCGGCACTCGCTCCTACTCGATCATCGAGCAGGGCCGCGTCGGTCAGGTGCTCTCCGCGCGCCCGATCGACCGCCGTGCGCTGCTCGAGGAGGCGGCCGGCATCACGCGCTACAAGGCCCGCAAGCACGAGGCCGAACTCAAACTCGAGCACACCCGGCAGAACCTCCTGCGTCTCGACGACGTGATCGGAGAGGTCCAGCGCAGCCTTCGCCAGATCAAGCGCCAGGCCAAGCAGGCGGAGCGCCACCAGAAGCTCGAGGCGGAACTCGAGGAGCATCTGCGGCGCCTCTTCACGATCGAGGCCCACCGCACGGAACGCCAGCGCCGGGAGATCGCGAAACGTCGCGCTCAGGCGCAGAACGAGGTTGCGGCGGCCGCCGCCGCGCTCGGCGGCAGTGACGCCGATCTCGGCCAGGCTCGCCGCGACCTCGACCGCGCACGGCAGGAGATCGAGAGCGCCCGCTCCGAGGTGTCGACGCTGCTGGGGTCGCGGGAACGGCTCGAGGCGTTCCTCGAGCGGTCGGCCGACATGATCGACACCCTCCGTTCGTCGCTCGACCACGCCCGAGCCGAGACCGCCGGCCTGCAGTCCAATCGCGGCTCTCTCGACGACGAAATCGGCGACGCCCGGAACCGGCACGGGCTGCTGGCAGGCGAGCTCGAGTCGGCCCGCGAAGAGGTCGGGACGGCGGAGGCTGCGTTCTCGGACGCCAACCAACGGCGCGAGCACGCCGAGCAGGAGGCGTCCCAGCTGCGCCAGGACCTGCTGCGCACGATCTCGAGCCTCACCAGCGGCCGCAACCGGCTCGGGGACCTCGAGCGTGACCAGGACCGCCTGATCTACACGCTGACCCAGTTGGAACACGAGAACTCGCGCCTCGAGACCCGCCATCAAGAACTCAAGGTCGCGGTCACGGAAGCCGCCGACAACAGCAGGGCCGCGGCCGACCGCGCCAGAGAGGCAGCGGCCAGGCACCGCCAGATCGCCGATCACCGCGACCGGCTCCGCGAACGGGCGAGCGGCGCCAAGCACGACGCCGAGGCTCTCGGGCACTCGCTGTGGGAGCTGCGCCACCGCCTTCAGGGGGTGGAGCGCGAGCTCGCCCGCCACGCCGCGGCGGCCGAGGCCCTGCTCGAGCTGATCCCCGCCGACCGGGTCGCCGGCACTCTCGGCGATTTCCTGCGCCCGGATCCCGAACTCGCTCCGGTCCTCGACCGCGCGTGGCGGGACTGGCTCGAGCTGCCGGTCATGCGAGCTGAAGATCTCGATCAGGAGCAGCTCAGCGCCGCTCGCCGGCTCGAGGGTCGGATCCGGCTTGTCGCCGCCGGCGAGCCGCCCGAACCCGAACCGCCGGAGCCCCCCGAGGGAGCACGCGACCTGATGCATGCCGCCGGGATCGCGGGCCGCGACCTCGGCTGGCTGTCGCGCACGCTGCCGCCGACCTACCAGTGTGACGACCCGCAGCGGGCGAGAGAGATCGCCGACGCACACCCCCACGCGATCGTCCTCTGCGGCAGCGGCCTGCTGCGGCGCGGACGCGTTCTCGAGCCGCCGACCGCAGGCGACCGCCACCCGGGGGCCCTGGTCCTGCGCGGCGAGCACGACGAGCTGCGGCTTCGAATCGACGAGCTCGATACGCGCACCGCAGACACCCTTTCGCGGCACGAGGAGATCCGGCGCGACCTGGAGGCCCAGACCGAGGCACTGGCGGGCCTCGAAAGCGAGCTGGTGGCGAGTGAGCAGGAGAAGGCCCGGACCGCGGCCGTCGAGCTGTCTTTGACGCAGGATCTCGGCCGAGTCGAGCGGGAACTCGAGGCGCTCGCGGCGGAGAAGGAGAGGAGCTCGGAGCTCGGCTGCAAGGTCGCGGAGCGACTGCAAAGCCTGACAGCGGAGGTGGCCGAGCTCGACCGGAAGAGCCACCAGGTCGAAGAGGCGGTCGAGTCGTCGGCTGCCCGGCTGGCGGAACGGCGCGAGGAGGCCGGGGAGGCGCAGCGGGAGCTCGACCGGCGGCAGGCGGAGGAACGTCTCGCGGACGAGCGGCGCAGGACCGCGGCGTCCGAGGTCGCACGGCTCGAGGAAGAAGCGGCTTCCCTCGAACAGCGGATTGATGCGCTGGCTCGCGAGTCCGAACGTCTTTCCGGGGAGAAAAAATCGACCGAGGACGAGGTCGTGAAATCGCGCGCCAGGCTCGCCGAGGGCCAGGGCCTGCTCGCCGCCGCCCGCGACCAGGAGCGCCGCTTCGTGGAGTCTGCGAACGACATCCAGGGACGGGTGGAGAAGCTGGAGAAGGAGGTGCGTGCGCGGCGCGAGGAGCACGATCGGAGGCGGGAGAACCTGCACGGCATCGAGGTCGAGCAGACCCGCGTGGCGGGCGAGTTGGACCGCCTGCGCGAGCACGCGGCGGACGAGCTCGGCACCGATCTCCGGCAGCTGCTCGACGCCGAACCGGACGCTGACGAGGACGCCGAGGTGCTGCGCACCGACATCGACGGCATCCGCGCCAAGCTCGAGCGACTCGGGCCGGTCAACCTGCTCGCGCTGCAGGAGGTCGACGAGCTCGAACAGCGGTCGCGGTTCCTCGGCGCCCAGCGCAAGGACCTCGTCGAGGCTCTGCACGCCCTCGACGAGACCATTCGCGAGATCGACGCCACCTGCACCGAGCGCTTCGTGGCCACCTTCGAGCAAGTCAACGCGGTCTTCGCCGAGACATTCTCGAACCTCTTCGGGGGCGGCAGCGCCCGCCTCGATTTGGTGGACGAGGAAGACCCGCTGGAGTCCGGGATCGACATCACCGCCCAGCCTCCAGGGAAGAAGAACCAATCGGTGCAACTCCTGTCGGGCGGCGAGAAGGCGTTGACCGCGCTCTCGCTGCTGCTGGCCCTGTTCCGGATCAAGCCGTCGCCGTTCTGCATCCTCGACGAGGTGGACGCTCCGCTCGACGACGCCAACGTGACCCGGTTCTCCGACCTGGTACAGGCGATGACCGAGCACACCCAGTTCGTGCTCGTCACCCACAACCGCCGCACCATGGCCCGGGCGGACCTCATGTACGGCGTGACGATGGAGGATCCCGGCGTGTCCAAGGTGGTGTCAGTGCGGATGGAAGAGGCGGTGTGAGTTCGGATTTCGGATTCCGGATTTCGGAATTTTTAACCACTCGCCCGCGTCCCTCCCGTGCCCGTTTCCGTTTCCGTGCCCGACGGCGATCCACGGCGGCGGCGTGGCACCTCCCGGTCGTTTGTCGCCGACGGATAGCCGCCGGGTCGTGCGACGTCCAGGGCACGCCGGCCCCGGGGGCCGGTGCTTCGCACCCTTGACATCGCACGACCCGGCGGCTTGGGGGACGAGCATCAAACGACCGGGAGGTGCTCATATCCGACGCCGCAACAGCTCTCGCCGTCAACCGCGACCAGGCCGCGGATGCCCTGCAGTTTTTTGATTGGGTGCGTGCCATGACCTGGCGCCTGCTCCATCTTGTGGGTTGACATCCCCCATCCCAGAACCGATGTGTGTCCGAGCACACCGTTGCCGACGGGCGGTCCTCGCGCCCGGTGGGGCGCTGGTTCCGAGCACGCTAACGTTCTTCGTGTGAGCGTGCGAACCAAGCGCGATAACACGCCTCCCCGCCACGGCTGAAGAGATCAATTATGCTGGAAAGACGGGACATGCGACCAAAAAGGAGATCGTCGCCGAAGGCTATTATCTCACTATCGGAGCACGATTCCGTCCAGAGCTTTCGTATCGCTAACATGAGGTAGGCTGTAGCTCGCGATCAAGGTAAACTCCTTCGTCTCACCCACGGTCAAGATCGTCGGTCCGTATCGTTTCTTCTTTTACGCAAACGAAATGGGAGAACCACCGCATATCCACGTTCGACGCGACCGTTGCGTGGCCAAGTTCTGGCTCAAGGGGATTGCTTTGGCCCGTTCGAAACGATTCGATGCAAGAGAACTCACTCGAATCGAGCAGATCGTGCGGGAGCACGAGAACGATTTCTTGGAGGCATGGAATGGCTACTTCAACAACTGACATAGAGCCGCTCGCGGCGGAGGTCGAGGTTTCCGAGCATGAGCTGTCGGTTCACCTCGTTGATGGCCGCCGCATCTCTGTTCCGCTCGCGTGGTTTCCTCGTCTGTTGCATGCCTCGGTTGAGCAACGTAACCAATTCGAACTGATTGGCGATGGCGAGGGAATCCACTGGCCCGCCGTCGATGAAGACATCAGTGTCCGCGGACTGGTCCTGGGTTGCCCATCGGTTGAGTACAGGAAGGGCGCCTAACACCTCGTTCCAGCGGACCGCCTCGGACCGTTGAATCCGGACTGCTCGTGACCGCGGCCGTGACGCTGTTCACCGGTTGCCAACCGACGGGGAACCCGGACAGTGGCCGGTCGAACATGCGAATTCACTATTTGAAGATCGTGTGCCACGACGTCTCCGCCCAGTGTGCGGCATTGGAGCGGGTGCACGGAATATCGTTCGGTCGGGCGGTGGCAGACCTGGGGCAGGCGCGGGTCGCGGAAGCTCCGGACGGACGTCTGATCGGCGTGCGTGCACCGCTGGCTCAGCATGAACAGCCGATCATCCGAACCTATCTGAAAGTTGAAGACATCGCGAGTGCCGTCGAGGAAGCCGAGGCAGCCGGCGCGGTGATCGCGTACCCGCCGACCCGACAAGGCGACACCGGGACCTGAGCGATCTCTGTTCTCGGCGATGTCTAGATCGGCCTGTGGCAGCAGTAAGCGGAGCTCGGTCGAGAGGGCAACGTCGTGCATGGCGGCATGACGGGCAGACGAATTGAATCGGCCTTTCTGTGCGTTCAAGCGGACCGTCAGCCGGGGCGGGGGCGGTTCGCTGAGTTCGGGCGGTGGCGGCTAATCGCAGACACGGCCGCTGACATCGCACGCTGGCGCTGGTTGCCGCCGCTGCTCACTGTTCACCGACGCCGCTTGCCGACGCCGCCCTTCTGCTACCCTGCATTCCATGACCGGAGAGAGGCCGCGATGGCGGCTGATCGTCGACGGCGACCTGCCGGGGGCGCACAACATGGCGCGCGACGTGGCGGTCCTCGAGGGGGTGGCCCGGGGCGAGGCTCCACCGACGCTGCGGCTCTACGGCTGGCGGCCGCCGTGCCTGACCATCGGCCGGCACCAGGGGCCGGAGGCCGCCGATCTCGGGTTTTGCCGATCCGAAGGCATCGACGTCGTGCGGCGGCCGACCGGCGGCCGCGCGCTGCTCCACCATCTCGAGCTCACCTACTCGGTGGTGGCGCCGCTCGGCCGCGGGCCGATTCCGCGCCACCTGCAGGACGCCTACCGCCGGATCTGCGCCGGCCTGGTGGCGGCCATGCGGAGGCTGGGCGTGGACGCCGAGCTCACCGGCGGCGAGGTCAACCTTCAGCTGCCCGGACCGCGCACCACCGTGCCCTGCTTCGAGGCGCCGGCCGGCGGCGAGGTGGTGGTGGCAGGGCGCAAGCTGATCGGCTCGGCCATGCGGGCCCACGAGGGTGTCATCCTCCAGCACGGGGCGGTGCTGCTCGGGTGGGACGACCATCTGCAGGCCGGCGCCATGGGCGTCGACGACCCGGCGGCGCTGCGGCGCGCCGTCACCACGCTCGGCAATGAGCTCGGCCGCGACGTGGAGCGTTCGGTCCTCGAGGAGGCTCTGACGACTGCGCTCGGCGACACCCTCCGAGTGACCATCGAACCGGGCAGGCTGGAGCCCATGGAGATCGAGCGCACCTCACGACTCGAGGGGTCGTTCGCCGTCACCGGGTGACGGCCCGCCCGCATCCGATCTGTCGTCGCGGATGCGCGGCCGGATCACCGGCAACAACGCCAGTCCCGGCAGGGCGAGGGCAGTTGTCACGGCGAAGTACGTGGCATATCCCAGCGCCTCGACGCCGATGCCGGTGAAGGCGCCGGCCACGTCCCGGGTGAGCGCGAACAGCGCCGACAGGATCGCATACTGAGTCGCGGCGTGTTCCTTGTCGCACAAGTTCATCAGGAACGACAGAAACGCCGCCGTGCCCAACCCTTGCGCGAAGGACTCGACGATGGAGGCCGCATAAATGCTCTGGCGCGGGAGATCGACGGCGGCCACGAGAACGTACCCGAGGTTAGACACCAGCTGCGCGAGGCCCATCCACAGCAAGGCGCGAAAGATCCCGTATCGGTTGACGAACCATCCCCCCGCGAGCGCACCGGCGATGGTCAAGACGGTGCCGAGGCTGACCGAGATCAGCCCGATCTCGGCCAACGAGTAGTCGCGGTCGACCCAGAACGGCTTGACCATCCTGCCGAGCGTGGAATCGCCGATCTTGTAGAGGAGAACGAAGGCAACCACCGGCACCATCTGCCAGCGGAAGGCCCACCGCAGCACCGGCCGCAACGGGTCACGCCGCGATGCCGCCTCGAGGGGGACCCGCGGGCTGATCCACGCCAGCCCCGACAGGGCGACGAAGAGGCCCGCAGTCCCGACCCACAACGTCTGCCACGACAGCAGATCGGCGAGGAAGACCACGCCGCCGCCCCCTGCCATCAGGGCGACCCGCGCGGCCGACACCCGGGTGCCGTTGATGGAGCCCACGGTGTCCGGGGTGGCAACGTCGACGGCGTAGGCGTCGATCGCGATGTCCTGGGTCGCCGAAGCGGTGGTGAAGAGCAGCAGCACGCCCCACATCACGAACGACGGGTTGGAGGGGTCGAGCGGCACCAGTGCCAAGGTCGCGGCGCCCAAGACCGCCATACACACGGTGATCCAGCTCTGCCGGGTGCCGAAGCGATCGACGAGAGGCGCCCACAGGAGCTTCCAGGTCCACGGCAGCGACAGCAGGCTCATGAGGCCGATCTCCCGCAGCGACACCCCGTGGACGCGGAAGTACACTGGCCACACGTCGTACGCGAGGCCGAAAGGCAGCCCCTCGGCGAAGTAGAGGACGGCGATCCAGAACAGGACCCTGCGCCTGGTCACCGGGTGATTCTACAGGTCGCTCCGCGTACTTGAACGGTGACGGT
>CAZSTH010000088.1:0-17197 GCA_964609835.1 uncultured Thermoanaerobaculia bacterium | reverse complement strand
GCAGAGGCGCAGAGCCGCCGTCCTTTCAAACGCAAAGGCGCAAAGACGCAAAGGTGCGGGTGGAGCGAGCGGGCGCCCTTCCGCTTCGTGGCGGCAGAACGGCAGGCGATCGGATCGCCTGCCGCCGGTGAGAATCGGGCGGGCTCCGAACGCGAGCGTTCGCCCCGGAGTGCCGACACGGCGGTTTCCTGCCGTCCGACGGCCGGATCTCGTGGTTCTGGAAGGGCGGGCGGCTCCGTGCCCGATCTGTGCGCTCCCTGCCTCTGTGGTTCAGCCGGGTGGTTGGGCGGAAATCCGAAATCCGAAATCCGAAATCCGAAATTGCCACGTACCAGTCTCACGAATTCCCGGATGAGCCGAACGTTCCGGTATTCGTGGGCTGGCGCGGGCGCAGTGGTTCTGCTATCACCATCACAGGGAGACACCTATGGAGCCAGCCAGTCCCTCACGCAGGGTGGTCGTCATCGACGGCTGCCGAACGCCGTTTTGCCGGTCCGGAACCGCGTTCCGCGACCTGCGTTCGTACGATCTCGGCCGCACGGCGGTAGCCGGCCTCCTGCACCGCACCGGCATCGATCCGGCTGGGGTCGATCTGCTGGTGATGGGGACCGTGATCGCCGATCCCCAGACCTCGAACCTCGGGCGCGAGGTGGTGCTGGGCTCGCAGCTGCCCGATAGCTGTCCGGCGTACACGGTGTCAGTGGCATGCGTGTCATCGCTGCAGTCCTTCATCGACTGCGCACGGGCCATCCGGTGCGGAGACGCGGAGGTTGCCATTGCGGCAGGTGCGGAGACCCTGTCGGATGCTCCCATCCGGTACCGGCGCAGCGTTCGAAAGCGCCTCATCGCCGCCCAGAAGGCACGGGGGCCGGGCGATTATCTCGGGCTGCTCAGGGGGCTGCGCCCGCGCGACCTGCTGCCCGAGCCGGTGGCGCTGGCCGAGTTTTCCACCGGCGAGGTCATGGGCGAGAACTGCGAGCGCCTTGCCAAGCGCTTCGGCATCGAGCGGATCGCACAGGACGAGTACGCCCTGCGCTCGCACCACCGGGCGGCGGCGGCCCTCGAGGACGGCCGCCTCGAACGTCAGATCGTGGCGGCGATTCCGGGGCCGCGGTACCAGGTGGTGACCGCCGACAACGGCGTTCGAGGAGACAGCACCCTCGAGAAGCTGGCCGGGCTGCGGCCGGTCTTCGACCGCCGCTTCGGCACCGTCACCGCGGGCAACTCCTCCTACCTCACCGACGGCGGGGCCGCGGTGCTCCTGATGTCCGAGGCCGCCGCCGAGCGCCACGGGCTGACGCCGATGGCGGCGCTCAGGTCATCAGCCATCGCCGCACTCGACCCGCTCGAGGAGTTGCTGCTCGGGCCCGCTCTGACGGTGCCGGCGGCGCTCGATGCGGCAGGACTCGAGCTCGGCGAGGTCGGGGTGGTCGAGCTCCATGAGGCCTTCGCCGCGCAGGTTCTGTCGGTGCTGAAGGCGCTCGAGGGCGAGGAGTTCTGCCGCGACCGCCTGAGGCGAGAGCGGCCGCTGGGGCCGATCGATCCCGAGCGGCTGAACGCCTGGGGCGGCTCGCTGTCGGTCGGCCACCCGTTCGGCGCCACCGGGGCGCGCCTGATCACCACCTGCTGCCACCGGATGGAGGCGGAGGACGCACACTATGGCCTGGTGGCCGCATGTGCCGCCGGAGCGATCGGCATCGGCCTCGTCTTCGAGAGGGTGTGATGTCCGTTTTCGGTTTCGCATGCTCCGTCTTCCCGTCACACGATCCGCCGTCGAGAGGTCGGGGAATGCGTGTTCGACGAGCGGCGGATTCCACGGCGGAGAAATGGGAATGCGGAATCACTGAGGGGGCCCAATGGCGATGATCAGAATCGAACGACGCGACGACGGAGTCGCGGTCGTCTGGCTGGACCACGACTCGAAACCGGTCAACACACTGTCGCCGGCGGCCGTCGAGGAGTTCGAGGACACCGTGACACCGCTGCTCGAGGACAGCTCGGTGCGGGCCCTGGTGGTCGTGTCGGCCAAGCCCGACACCTTCATCGCAGGTGCCGATCTCGAGGTCATCGAGGGGCTGGGAGAGTCTGAGATCTCCGGCATGTCCCGTGACGGTAACGCCCTACTCGAGAAGATAGCCACCGCCGGGAAGCCGGTTGTCGCGGCCGTCCACGGCGCCGCGCTCGGCGGCGGCCTGGAGGTCGCGCTGGCCTGCCACTACATTCTCGCGACAGATGACCCCAAGACCGTGCTCGGCCAGTCGGAGGTGATGCTGGGGCTGCTGCCGGCCGGCGGCGGCACCCAGCGCCTGGTGGAGCGGGCCGGGCTGGTGTCGGCCCTGCCGCTGCTGCTCACCGGCAAGCGAATCCGCGCCCGCAAGGCCAGGAAGCTGGGCATCGTCGACGCCATCACCACGCCCGGGGGCCTCGCCGAGACCGGCGCGAGGGCCGCCCTGGCGATCGCGGGGGGAACGCTGCGGCGGCGTCCGCGGAAACCGAGCCTTGCCGATCGGTTGGCAGCGACGGCGCCCGGCCGGGCCATCGTGCTCAGCGCCGCCCGCAAGAGGGTCGCACGCCAGACCCGGGGGCTTTACCCCGCCCCGCCGGCGATTCTCGACAGCGTGGAGATCGGTCTCAAGAAGGGCCGTCTGGCGGGTCTCGCGAGGGAGAGCGAGCACTTCGGACGGCTGGCCGTTACGCCGCAGAGCCGCAACCTGGTGCGCCTCTTCCACGCCATGAACGACGCCAAGAAGGAGGACGGGTCTGCGCGCCCCGTGGGGCGGTTGGCGGTCCTCGGCGGCGGCTTCATGGGCGTCGGCGTGGCGTCGGTGTCGCTCGGGCTGTGCCCGGTGGTGGTGCGGGACATCTCCGACGAAAGCCTCTCGGCAGTTGCCAGGACCGTCGACGGCGGCCTCGAGAAGCAGGTGCGGTCTGGAGCGATCCGTGCCGTCGAGGCGGACCGCCGGCGGTCGCGCCTCCTGCTGACCCGCGATCTCGAGGATCTTCGGGGCGCGGATCTGGTGGTCGAGGCGGTGTTCGAGGACCTCGAGCTCAAGCGCCAGGTCCTCGCCGAGACCGAGGCGCTGCTGGCCGACAACGCCGTCTTCGCGTCCAACACGTCGGCACTGCCGATCTCCCAGATCGCGTCCGGGTCGGCCCATCCGGAGCGGGTGCTCGGCATGCACTACTTCTCGCCGGTGCCGAAGATGCCGCTGCTGGAGATCGTGGCGGCGGAGAGGACGGCGCCGTGGGCGACGGCCGTTGCGCGGCGCTTCGGGATCGCCCAGGGCAAGACGTGCATCGTGGTCAAGGACGGGCCGGGCTTCTACACCACCCGGATCCTCGCCCCCTATCTCAACGAGGCGGTGCTGCTGGTGGAGGAGGGTGCGGCGATCGAAGAGGTCGACCGGGCGATGAAGGACTGGGGGTTTCCGGTCGGCCCGCTGGCGCTGGTGGACGAGGTCGGCATCGATGTGGCGGCGCACGTGGCGCGCGACCTCGGTCGGGCCTTTGCCGAGCGCGGGCTCGAAAGCTCGGGCGCGATGCCGAAGCTCTTCGAGGCCGGGCTCGCGGGGCGGAAGAACGGTCGCGGCTTCTACCTCTACGACGCGGGCGGCGCGAAGAAGGGGAAGAAGCGGGCCAACCCCGAGATCGCCGACCTCGTCGGCGGCGGGCGGCGACAGGGCATCGACGCTGCCGAGATTCAGGACCGTCTCGCGCTCCTGATGATCAACGAGGCGGTCCACTGTCTCGAGGAGAAAATTATCGCGTCGCCTCGCGACGGTGACCTCGGCGCCATTCTCGGCCTCGGTTTCCCGCCCTTTCTCGGCGGCCCGTTCCGCCACGTCGACACGGTCGGACGAGGCAAGATCGGATCGCGGCTCGAGGAGCTCGCCGGCCGCCATGGCCGAAGGTTCCAGCCGGCTGAGACGCTCACCGAGGTGGTGGAAAACAGGGGCAAGTTCTATAAGTGAGCGGCCGCGTGGCGATCACGTTGAATTCGGGGTTCGGCATTCGGAATACGGAATCTCGGTACGGGCCCACGACCCGGCGAGGGCTCTCGAAATCTCTTGTGAACCGCGGTTGGAGTTGAGGTATGGAGGGGTGGGATTCGCTTCCGCTCGAGGGCGTGCTGGTACTCGATCTCAGCAGGATGCTGCCGGGCGCCGTGCTCGCGCGGCAGCTGCTCGATCTCGGGGCGCGCCTGCTCAAGGTCGAGGAGCCGGGGGTTGGAGACCCCATGCGCCAGGTGCCGCCGCTCATCGGCGGGGTCGGGGTCGGCTTCGCGGTCTTCCTGCGGGGCGCGGAGTCAGTGGCTCTCGACCTCCGTGACGAGGGCAAAGCTGCGTCGGTGCGCCGGCTGGCCGCTCATGCCGACGTGGTCGTGGAGAGCTTCCGCCCTGGCACCCTCGAGCGGTGGGGCGTGCGCGAGAACGAGCTCCGAACCGACAACGCCGGGCTCGTGTGGTGCTCGTTGTCCTCGTTCGGCTCCAATGCGGCCGTCCGCGACCGGGTTGCGCACGACCTCAATTTCAGCGCGATGGCGGGAGTGCTCGACCTGGTTGGCGGGCGGGTGCCGCGGCTCCAGCTCGCTGACGTCACGTCTGGGTTGCTGGCCTGCTCGTCGATCCTGGCGGCCCTCCTGCAGCGGTGTCGCACAGGGGTCGGAATCCGCGTGGAGCAGCCCCTGGCGGCGGGACCGCTGCCCTTCCTCACATGGAGCTGGCTGGAGCAGGCGGTCGGCGGCGGCGGCACCCTCGACACGCTGCTCGGCGGCGTCTGCCCCTGCTACCGGGTCTACCGCTGCGGCGACGGGGGGATGCTGTCCCTGGCCGCGCTCGAACCCAAGTTCTGGTCCTCGTTCGTCGATCTGATCGGCGCCGGAGAGCTGGAGGGTTCCGCATTCGCCCTCGGCGACGACGGCGCGCGAACGGTGGCGGCGGTCGAGCGGGCGCTCGCGGCGCGGTCGCGCGAGCACTGGCTGCGGCAGGCGCGGGAGCGCGGGTTGCCCGTAGGTCCCGTACGCGGTTTCGATGAGGGGCCCGCCGACCCCGCGTTCGCCGAGGCCGGTCTCACGGAGGAGACGCCGTTGCCGGGCGGAGCGACGGCGAGCGGTGTCGGGCCGTGGCTTCCCGGCATCGGTCGCACCCCCACCCGTCCCGCACCGGCGCTCGGCGAGCACACCGAGGCGGTGCTCCGAGAGTTCGGCGTGACGAGCTCGAATTCCTGAGCGGGCCCGCAGGCTCCATTCGAACCACCGAGACACCAAGGGTACCGAGAGCTCGCGAATGACCTCATCCTCAGACGGAGTCTGGACGGCGGCTCCCGACGATGGGGCAGGTGGCCATCCTCGCGACGACAACGGTTTCTGAACCCAGAAGACCCGTGGTGAGCTCCTTGGTGTCTTCCTGTCTTAGTGGTTGCGACGGAATCGGTGTTCGGTGCATCCGAAATTCGGAATCCGCAATTGCGTCTTCTTTATACTCGCCGCCATGAAGCTTGCGCTTCCCTGGGTCCTCGCTGCGATCTCCGGCCTCTGCCTGGCCCTCGCCATGCCGGGTCCTGGTCTGGCGCCGTTGGCGTTCGTCTTCCCGATCCTGCTGTTGGAGGCCATGCACAGGGTCTCGGGGCGTTGGCAGCCGTGGCTGCTGGGATGGCTCGCGGGGACCGTGTTCTGGACGGTCAGCACCAACTGGGTGGTGCCGGTCATGCACGACTACGGCGGGTTGCCGCACCTGTTGGCGGTAGCCTGCCTGCTCGGCATGGGTGCGATCCTCGGGGCCTTCTGGGCGGTCGCGTCGGGCCTCACCGCGCTGGTTCCCGCCGGCTGGCGGCTGTGGCTGCTGCCGGCGGCCTGGATCGCGGTGCCGGTGCTGCAGAGGTTCCCGCCCTTCGGTTTCACCTGGACCGGGGCCGCGGCGGCGTTCGTGGACTGGCCGCGGCTGATGGCCTCGCTGCCGGTATGGGGCGCCACCGGTCTGGGCTGGTGGGTGGCGGCGGCCGGGTCGGCCGCTTGGGGGCTGGCGCGGGCCGGGACCCGACGCCACGGGCTGGCGGCGGTGACGGTCGCGGCGGCCGGCATCATCCTGGCGGTGGCCCTCGCGCCGTCGCCGCGCCCGGCCGGCGGGACGCTGCGGGTGGCCGTGCTGCAGCCGGACACCTCGCTGGAGGAGAAGTGGGACCCATCGGCGGCGAGGGACCTCGCTGACCGGGTGTGGGCGATGACGGCGGCGGCGGCAGTACGCGGCGCGGATCTGGTGCTGTGGCCTGAGGGCGCCCTCCCGTTCCGGGTCGATTCCGATCCGTCGTACCGCGACGCGCTCGAGAGCATGGCGGGCGAGCTCGAGGTCGAGATCATTCTCAACTCCGTGGCCTCCGCCGGCGACGGGGGCTTCGCCAACTCGGCGTTTCTCGTCACCCCGGGCGGTGTCGCGCCGATCCGCTACGACAAGGTCCACCTGGTGCCGTTCGGCGAGTTCGTGCCCGGCTGGGCGCGCTTCGCCTTCACCGAGTCCCTGGTCCGCGAGGTCGGCAGCTTCACGCCCGGGCGCACGCCGGCGGTGCTTCCGGCAGCGGTGCCCGTCGGTGTCGCGATCTGCTTCGAGGTCGTGTTTCCGGACCTCCCGGCGGCGCAGGTGCGTGCCGGCGCCCGGCTGTTGGCGACGCTGACCAACGACGGCTGGTACGGTTTTTCGTGGGCGCCGGACCAGCACTTCGCGCAGGTGCGGCTGCGTGCCGCCGAGAACCGGCGGTGGTTCGCGCGCGCGGCCCTCACCGGCATCTCGGGCTTCATCGATGCCCGGGGCGAGGTCGTGTCGAAGCTCGACGTTGGCGCCGACGGCACGCTGATCGAGGACCTGCAGCCGATGGTCGGCTTGACACTCTGCTCTCGCTGGGGAGACTGGTGGGCGCGGGTGTGCGGCCTTCTGACCATCGGCTTGCTCGTGACGTCGAGGATTCGGGCGGTTGGCCGTCGACGATCGGTGTCGCGAGCGTAGCTCTCTGTGCCTCTGGCGCAAGCACTGCGACACCGCCGGTTTCGACCCGTTTGTGAGGACGGGACGGGGAAGGTGGTGCGGCGGTTCCCTGTTGGATATAATGCTGAGGCGGGTAGGGATGCGAGGTGAACCGATGCCAGAAGAATTGATTCAGAACGGTGAGTCCGAGATCGAGCGCATCCAGCGCCTGCGGGGGTATCTTTGACGAAGAGGGCCTGAAAGCGCAGCTGGCCGAAGTCGATGCCGAGGCTCAGGATCCCGACATCTGGACCGACCAGGATCGCGCCAGGCAGGTGATGAGTCGGCGCTCAAAACTCCAGCAGCAGGTCGGCACCGCCGAGTCGTTGCAGGAAGCACTGGAGGAGCTCGAGGTGCTGCTGGAGATGTCGCGTGATGGCGAGGACGGTGCCGACGCCGAGCTCGGCGGGGCACTCGCGAGGATCGTTCCGCTGCTCGACCGGGTCGAGCTCACCGCCAAGATGACCGGCGAGCGCGACGCAGCGAACGCCTTCCTCGAGATCCACGCCGGAGCCGGCGGAACCGAGAGCCAGGACTGGGCGGAGATGCTCGAACGGATGTATCTGCGTTGGGCGGAGCGCCGGGGGTTCGAGGTCGAGCTGATCGACGAGCAGCCGGGCGACGAGGCCGGCATCAAGGGCGCGACGCTCCTGGTCAAGGGGTCGTACGCCTACGGCAACCTGCGGTCTGAAAACGGCGTCCACCGGCTGGTTCGCATCTCGCCCTTCGACTCCCAGTCCCGCCGCCACACGTCCTTTGCCTCGGCCCACGTCTACCCCGAGGTGGACGAGGACGTCGATCTGGAGATCCCGGAGAAGGACATCCGGGTGGACAGGTACTGCTCCTCGGGCCCCGGCGGTCAGGGAGTCAACACGACCTACTCGGCGGTGCGCGTGGTCCATGAGCCCAGCGGCATCATCGTCACCTGCCAGAACGAGCGGTCGCAGATCAAGAACCTGGCGAGCGCGATGAAGGTCCTCAGGGCGCGGCTGTACGAGCTCGAGATGCGGAAGCGCGAGGAAGAGCTGGAGAAGCTCAAGGGCCCGAAGAAGGACATCTCCTGGGGCAACCAGATCCGATCGTACGTGCTGCAGCCTTACCGGATGGTCAAGGACCTGCGCACCGAGCACGAGGTCGGGAACGCCGACCGGGTGCTCGACGGCGGCATTGACGACTTCATCGAGGCGTTCCTGCACTGGGACGCGCAACAGCACTCCGCCGGGTAGCCGGCAGGCCCACCCGATTCCGCGCCGAGCGGAAGCGGGGTTGCGCGATGCCTGACCCGGGTGTAGGTTTCCATGAGCGGGAAGTGGCTTGACGAGGCCGCTGCAGGTCGACCTGGTCCCTGCGTTCCGGAGTTCCCGCACACCGTGACACAAGGGAGGAATCGACCATGAAACAGACGGCCGACAAACCGACGATCGACGAGATCGCCATCAAGCGCATCGAGTCCGAACGGATCGAGATCGAGCAGACCGGCTCGACCGACCTCATCGTACTCGAGAACCGTTTCGGCGCCCACAACTACAAGCCCCTCGATGTCGTGGTCGAGAGGGCCGACGGCGCCTGGGTGCAGGACGTGGAGGGCAAGCGGTACCTCGACTTTCTCGCCGCCTACTCCGCCGTCAACCAGGGCCACTGCCACCCGCGGCTGGTGAAGGCGATCGTCGAGCAGGTGAGCCGTGTGACCCTGACCTCGAGAGCGTTCCGCAACGACCAGCTCGGCCCGTTCTGCCAGGAGATCACCGAGCTCACCGGCTTCGACCGCGTGCTGCCTATGAACACCGGCGCGGAGGCGGTCGAAACCGCGATCAAGGCGACCCGCAAATGGGGCTACACCGTCAAGGGGATCCCCGAGGAGCGGGCGGAGATCATCGTCTTCGAGGGCAACTTCCACGGCCGCACGACCACCATCGTCGGCTTCTCGTCGGAGGATGACTACCGGTACGGCTTCGGGCCCTTCGCCCCGGGCTTCAAGCTTGTACCGTACGGGGATGCGGACGCGGTGGCGGCGGCCATGAACGAGAACGTGGCGGGAATCCTGGTCGAGCCGATCCAGGGCGAGGCCGGGGTGGTGATCCCGCCGGACGGCTTCATGCGCCGGCTGCGCGAGATCGCGGACCAGCACGACGCATTGCTGGTCGCGGACGAGATCCAGTCGGGGCTCGGCCGCACCGGCAAGCTCTTCGCCTACGAGCATGACGGCATCCGTCCGGACATCGTGGTCATCGGCAAAGCGCTGTCGGGCGGCATGTACCCGGTCTCGGCCGTGCTCGCCGATGACGAGGTCATGGGGGTGTTCCAGCCGGGCCAGCACGGTTCCACCTACGGCGGCAACCCGCTCGGCGTCGCGGTCGCGCGGGAGGCGATTCGCGTTCTGATCGACGAGGAGATGATCCGGCACTCCGCGGTGATGGGCGGGTACCTGCTCCAGCGCCTGCAGGCCATCGACTCGAGGCACGTCAAGGAGATTCGCGGCCGCGGCCTGTGGATCGCGATCGAGCTCAAGGAGGAGGCCGGCGGCGCCCGGCGCTTCTGCGAGGCTCTGCAGTACGAGGGGTTGCTCTGCAAGGAGACCCACGAGACCGTGATCCGTATCGCACCGCCCCTGGTCATCAGGCAAGAGGAGATCGACTGGGCCGTCGAACGGATCGAGAAGGTGCTGATGATGCTGTGACCGCCCGCCCGCTCGCCGTGGGCTCTGGGCTCTGGGCTGCGGGCTACGGCACGTTGTCTCGTTTGAGACGGCAGCCCACGGCACGAAGCCCACCGCTGTTCGGGTGCGGGCACGGATGCGGACTCGGGTTCAGGCGCTATACTGACTCGAATGCGGAGACAGGGCCCTATCACCACCCGCCACCTGGTCGTCGCGGTGCTGGTGGTGCTGGTGATCAATGCCCAGCTGACCTGGTGGATCGTCTTCGTGCTGCGCCTCAACCGCGAAAACCTCGACCTCGAGCGCCACCGTCTCCTGACCGCTGCCCAGGAGCGGGCCGAGCGGGTGACGACCGAGCTGAAGACCGCGCGCACCGCGCTCGGGGCCGCCGTGGTGCTGGGGGACGTGCCGGGCCGCGACGCGGTGCCCAAGCCGTTCGCGGGCTGGCGGGAGGTGCCCGCGGCCGACGATTGTCGTGCGATCCACCTCACCGATTCGGGCCTCGTCGAGCTCGGCGTCGAGTCGGGTGTGTGGTGCGTCACCGGCGTGCTGGCGGGCGATTGGCGCGACCGTGTGCTCGATGTCGGAAGTGAGCTCGAGGTTGCTCCGACCGTCGCGAGCCTGTCGCAGGCGGTTCCGCTCGACGAGCCCTTCGGGGGGTTGTCGGTGGGCGTCCGGGCGGAGGTCTGGGACGGCCTTCTCGATGACTACCGCGGGCGGATCGTGATGATGACCACGGAAGGGGCCTTCTTCGCGATCCTGCTGCTGGTCCTGATCGGCCTCCTGTGGCGCACCTTCCGCCGCGAGCTCGAGCTCGAGCGCCAGCACCGGAACTTCCTGTCTGCCATCACCCACGAGCTGAAGACACCGCTCGCGTCGATGCGGCTGGCTCTCGAGACGGTGATCGGCGGCCGCGCCCGGGATGCCGATGCGGCGCGCTTCCTCCGCAACGCCCTCGAGGATGCGGGGCATCTCGAGGACCTCGTGGAAAAGGTCCTCGAGACCACGCGCTACGCCGAGAGCTGGGCGGACCTCGATCTCGTCGCTCGCAGTCTCAGCGCCCTCGTCGAGGAGGCGGTGGATGCCTTCTCTCGGCGCGCCATGGCATCGGGGACGAGGATCGAGGCGGACATCGCGCCGGACATTCATGCCGAGTTCGATCCCGAGGCGATGTCGATCGTGGTTTCCAATCTGCTCGAGAATGCCGTCAAGTACGGCGGCGACCCGGCAGTAGTCCAGATCGATCTCACCTTCGACGGCTCGCGCGCGGCGATCGATGTGGGGGACAACGGCCGCGGCATCGCCGAGGAGGATCGCGAGAGGATCTTCGACCGCTTCTACCGGAGTGGCGAGGAGCTGACGAGGACCGCTGCGGGCACCGGTCTCGGCCTGTATCTGGTACAACAGATTGTCGAAGCTCACCGCGGTGCGGTCGAGGTGGCCGCCACGGGACCCGACGGGACCGTCTTCCGGGTGTCGCTTCCCGCGCACGAGGAGTGAAGGCAGTGTGACGGAGCGGGGGAAGGAGTCATGAAGAAGCACATCCTCATCGTCGACGACGAGGAGCATCTCGCCGATGCCCTTGCCCACAACCTCCAGTTCGAGGGTTACTCGACAACCGTCGCCACCGACGGCGAGGAGGGGCTGCAGCTGGCCGGCACCATCCAGTTCGATCTCATCCTGCTGGATATCATGATGCCGAAGATGGACGGCCTCGAGGTCTGCCGGCGGCTGCGCGCTACAGGCAGCAAGGTGCCGATTCTGTTCCTGACCGCCAAGTCGTCCGACGCCGACCGCCTGTTGGGGCTCAAGGCGGGTGCCGACGACTATCTCGCCAAGCCGTTCCTCCTCGAGGAGTTGATCTTGCGGATCCAAGGCATCTTCCGGCGCCAGGAGTGGTACCAGACCGCGCAGGACGAGCAGCAGGTCTTCCGCTTCGGGAACAACGAGGTCAACTTCCGCACCTACGAGGCCAGGGCCGACGACCGCACCATCAATCTGACCGAGAAGGAGTGCATGCTGATGAAGCTGCTCGTGGAGCGCCGCAACCAGGTCGTGTCGCGGGAGGAGATCCTGGAGAGGGTGTGGGGCTACCGCTTCTCGACCTCGTCGCGGACCATCGACAACTTCATCGTTCGGTTGCGCAGGTACTTCGAGCCGGATCCCAAGGCCCCGCAGTGGATCCACTCCGTGCGTGGGGTGGGCTACCGATTCTCCTCTCAAGACTGACCCCGATGCGGCCGGCACTCCACCGGGTCGTGCTGGCCGCCATTCTGCTCGGCAGCGCGGTCGGGTTCGCGGGCGTCGATCCGCCGGCACGGCTCGCCACCGCCGTCCTCGTCATCGTGCTGCTGGTGGATCTGCCGTCGGCGCTCCCGGTGCCGAAGGCGGCCGCACGCGCGGGGTGGATCTTCATCGGTCTGGCGGCGTTGCAGCTGGTGCCGTGGCCGGAGGGCCTGCGCCAGCTCCTGCAGCCGGGCTACTCGGGGCTGCTGCCGGCAGGCTGGCGGCCGCTCTCATTGGCGCCCTGGGCGACGGTTCAGACGTTTGCCGCGGCTGTGATCGTGGCTGGCATCGCGCTGACCAGCGCGCGTATGGCCGCCACCCGCAGCGGTCTGCCGTTGTTGCTCGGGCTGCTGGCCGCCACCGGCGGCGTGCTGGCGCTGCTCGGTCTCGCCGGCGAGGCCGGCGCGCCGGAAAAGGTCCTGCTGGTGCGCGCCAACACCGGCGGCGGCGACGCGTACGGTCCCTACGTCAATTCCAACCACTTCGCGGTCGGGATCGAGCTCGCGTTGCCTGCGGCCCTGGTCTTGCTGGCGGTGGCGACCCGCAACGTGTCCCGTGCCGGTTCGGCCCGGCAGCGAGCGGCGGTGACGATGCTCGCCTCGGCGGTCGTTGCGGCGGTTGGGGTCGCCTCGATGCTGCGGTCCGGCTCGCGAGGCGGCGTCCTGTTTCTCGCCGCGGGCCTGGCGGTGGCGGCCCCATGGTGGTTGAGCTGGCGCCGCCGCTTTCACTGGCGGTGGGCCGCCGTCCTCGGAGCGGTGCTGTGCGGGGGGATGGTCCTCGCCTCGACCCGCCTCGGCGAGCTCCGCGACTCGTTCGCCGCCCTGCTGGTGCTCGAGGGGGCGCACGGCAACACACGCTGGGACATCTGGGCGGCGACCTGGCGCATGTTCACCCGCTCGCCCCTGATCGGAACCGGCGCCGGCAGCTACCGGCACGTGATCGGGATCGACAAGCCCGCCACCGGGGCGGCGGTGCTCGAGCAGGCGCACAACGGATGGCTCGAGTGGCTGGCGACCACCGGAGTGGTGGGGGCGGCGGCTCTGCTGCTGGCGGTCGCGGCGGTCGCTGCCGGCCTCGACCCGACCGCGACCCGGCGACTGCGATACCAGCTGCGTTACCCGCTCGCGGGTGCGGCGGCGGCGCTCGCGGCGGTCGCGCTTCACGAGCTGGTCGGTTTCGGCCTCAGCACACCGATCAACCGCTACCTCCTCGCCGCGTGGATCGGGCTGGTGTGGGGCGTGGGGAATCGGCAGGGGGTGCGCGCAGCGCGGGTTGGACCGGGCGAGCCGGAGGCGCTATCGTCGAGATCGGGATCGGGATCGGGATCGAGAACTGGAACGGGGACGGAATGATTGCCGACCGCACGGTTGATGGCGAGATCGACCGCCACCTGCGGCGGATGCGATTGACGGCGCTGCTGTTTCTGGCCACCGTGCCGTTGGCCTTGGTTGCCGGCTTCCTGCTCCCGTGGAGGGGATCGCCGGTCGCTTCGCCGGTGGCGGTCACCGGGGTCGCGGCGCTGGCGAGCCTGTGGATCGGCTTCTCGGCGACCCGCGACGCCGACGGCCGGCTCGAGCGCATTCGCCGCGCATTCGTGGTCCACGGTGATGAGCAGCGCCTGCTGCGCGACCACTGGCTCGTGTATGCGGTGGTGGCGCTACGTCTCGAGATGATGGTGCTCGCCGGGGTGCTGGTGTCCGGGTGGGGGCTGGGACCACGGATCGGAGCCTGGCTGGTGCTGTTGGGCGGGATCATGATCGCGCTCACTTGGCCGACCCGGCGCAAGGTCCAGCTGCTGCTCGGGAGGGCGCGGGCCCAGCGGGGTTGACCGGGCGCCTCGAGCCCCGGCCGCCGGGGCGGGCCGATGTGGCCTGACCGTGTGCGGCGGTTGAACACAGGCGTTCGCCGGCCCGGACCGAGGAATGTGCAACCTTTGTTGCGGTTTTCCGTATCATGACCGGGGGTGGGTCCTCGGTGAGACCCGTGTCGGTTCGGGATCCGTGCTGCTCTTGGAGGCAGAATGAGGCGTTGGATGTGGGCAGCTTTGGTGGCGGTGCTCGTGGCCGCCGCGGGCGTCACGCTGGTGGCGTTGCCGCGAGGTCAGCAGTGGACCACCGACTCGCCGGAGGCGCTGGCGGCT
The DNA here is from genome assembly GCA_964609835.1 of uncultured Thermoanaerobaculia bacterium. GTDB lineage: Bacteria > Acidobacteriota > Thermoanaerobaculia > Thermoanaerobaculales > Sulfomarinibacteraceae > Sulfomarinibacter. The sequence continues at coordinate 3,102 of CAZSTH010000088.1, read as the reverse complement.
TTCGAGGCCGGTATGGACGCGCGGATGAAGCTTTACTACCAGGCGGGGGCGCGGCACATCGAGCGGGCTCTCGAGCTCGATCCCGACTTCGTGGTCGCCAACCTGTTCTCGCTGTCCAACCTCGCCAGGGACGATGAAAAGGAGCGCGAACGGCGGTGGACCATCATCGAGGCCGCCGACGTCTCAAGGCTGACGCCGCGCGAGCGGTTCTACGTGGAGCGGGCGCGGGCCTACCACGACGACCGCCCGAAGGACGCGCGGGCGCTCGTCGAGGAGTATGCGGAGAAGTACCCGAAGGACCCCTACATCCTCAACGAGCGGGCGCAGATCGCGTTCGCGTCGGGCGACTTCGAGACCGCCGAGCCGCTCTACCAGCGGTTGGTGGAGATCAGCCCCAACTGGGTGATTGCCTACAACCAGCTCGGCTACATCAGCATGGCTACCGGCCGCTTCACCGAGGCCGAGGAGTACTTCAAGAGCTACCGCTTCATCGCGCCGGACCAGGCCAACCCGTACGACTCGCTCGGCGAACTCTTCATCGCGCTCGGACGGTACGAAGAGGCGGAGGAGAACTTCGAGAAGGCGATTGCGGTCTACCCCGAGTTCTGGGCCTCGTACCAGCACATCGTGCTGATGAAGGCGTTCGAGGGTGATCTCGACGGGGCGCGGTCGACCATCGCGAGCATGCGGGATGCGGGGGCCCCGGAGCCCTGGGTGCGGCCGATGGAGTGCCTCGAGCACTTCACCCGGCTCCGCGACGCCGATGCCTGGCAGCAGATCCTGGATGAGTCGGAGACCTCCGATTGCGTTTCCGAGGTCTCGGTCGGCTACTCCTTCGTGACCGCGCACTGCGCGGCCAGCAAGCTCGGCGAGTGGGAGCGCGCCATGGAGATGGAGCTGAGGCTGGCGGACCTCCTCGGCAAGTACGAGGGGAAGGCCGGCAAGGACTCCGAGAGCGTTCGCGCCATGTACCTCCACACCCAGGGGATTCGGCTCGCGCTGCAGGGCCGCTACGACGAGGCCGTGGAGAAGCTGCAGTCCGCCGATGACAGCCTGAGCTATGTGGAGGCCGGCACGGCGGTCTACAAGCTGTTCAACCGAATGGTGCTGGCCGAGGCTCTGTTCGCCGCCGGCCGCGATGCCGAGGCGCGCGGGCTGCTGACCGAGGTGCGCAGCGTCAACCCGGTCATGGTGGCCGAGTTCGAGGATGCGGGCCTCGAGGTCCTCGGCCTCGAGCGGGGCTGACCCAGGCGGTCACCGGCCGTTCGAGGTCAGCTCTCGCAGGCGCCGTACGGCGTCGTTGAGCTCGCGTGCGAGCGCGTGATCGCCCAGCCGCCTGCCGATCGCCCCGTCGGCGCTCGAGAAATACCAGAGCTGCCGCTCGACATCGGCGTTGAAGGCGCTCCACACCGCACCCGGGTCGTCGCTCGCCTCGAGATCGGCGATCAGCGACAGCAGGTTGTGGAGCACGTCCGCCGCCTTGATGAGCACGGCCTCGGCAGGCATTTCGGCCACGTGGTCGATCTGCTCCCGCTTGCGCACGTCCCAGGTCACCGTCTCGTCGATCCCGCGGCGCTTGTGCTCGGTGACCTCGAGCACCAGCGCCAACACCCCCTCGCCGAGGCGTTTCCTGATCGCCTCGCGACCGTTGGGATCGGGAACGTCCTCCAGGTAGTCGTGGAGAATGGCCGCCGCGAGCACCTCGTCGCGGACACCCACCCGCGCCAGGATGCACATGGTTCCCATCAAGTGTGCGATGTAGGGAACGCGGTCGGGCAGCGGGCTGTCGGGCGAGTCGCCGGCCGAGACCTCACCTCCCTTCCTGAACTGGTGGTGGTGGCCGCGCGCGGCGAGGCGGATCGCGGCTTCGAGCCGCGGGGAGAAGAGACGCTCGTGGCTCGAGGAATCCAGGTCGTCGATGGTCATGTTCGGTCCATTGTAGGCGGTCTCTACCCCGATCGGACGCTCGATGCCGGAGAGTGGCTCTTGGATCTCGCAACTCGCCGTTGCCCGTTCCAACGGCCGGCGCGCGGCGATGTCTCCAGCCGGGGCGACCGCGGCCGGTGCTGGGCGGCAGGGGGATCGTGCATCCATCATCGGGTCGGGCGAATGGAAGGTTACACTTGCTCTTGGAGGTAACGCATGCCCCGTGCTCTCACCACGCTTCTGATCCTGCTCGCCGCCGTACCGGCGGCCGCTCAGTTCATCGCCCCGGGCGGTGCGATTCCGGCGGTCGCCAACACCCCGGGCGAAAACGGCACTTTTTGGCGATCCGACATCAGCATCCGCAACGTGAGCCCGACGGCCACCGAGGTGACGCTGCTGCTGCTGCCGGAACTCAGGAACGCCGGACCGGCCTTCGAGCCGGCGGTTTCGGATCCGATCCCGATTCCCGGCAACGGCCAGGTCACGATCCAGAACGTGGTCACCAGCCTGTTCGGCGAGCGCAACAAGAAGGGGGGGTTGTCGGTCTTCGCCAACGACGGCGCGCCCCTGGTGCTCGCCTCCCGCACCTACACCAATGCGACTGACGGCGGGTCCTACGGCCTCAATGTCTACGGTGTGCTGGTCGGCGACACGGGCTGGATCGCGGGGGCGCGCGAGGATGCCTTCTTCCGCACCAACATCGGTATCTTCGTGCCGGTCGACCCCCCCGATGGACAGCCCTACATCTTCACCGTGACCACCACCGACGACGATGGTGAGGAGGTGGCGCAGGGCTCGCTGACCTTTATCCAGGCCGGCATGCAGCAGAAGGGTCTGGACTTCTTCGGCGTCGACGAGCCGCTGCTCGACGGGTCGGTGACCATCCGCTGCAGCGACCCCACCGCCATCTGGTACGGCTACGCGACGGTCATCGACAACGCCTCGCAGGACTCCGTCTACCGGCCGGCGGTGGGCCAGCAGTCGGCCTTGCCCTAGCTATTAGCCATGAGCCTTTCGCCATGAGCCGTCGGGCGGCACCTGGAGGCGGATTCGATGTCATCGTGGCGTCGTGTGTCGGGACGAGAGCCCGAGAGCGTCTGGATGCCGCAACGATCTGCGGGACCTAACCCGCATATCTCACCAGCTTCCTGCTGCGGCCGCCGATGCACCGCACCC
>CAZSTH010000087.1:0-17262 GCA_964609835.1 uncultured Thermoanaerobaculia bacterium | reverse complement strand
GTGGTGGGCCCTCGTGCTGTTGGGACTGCACCTGCTGGCGGCGATCGCGCTGGCCGCTGCGATCGTGACCGGTGTCGGACCTTTCGGCGGCCCTGCCACCGTTGCGGAGCCGACGCCGACACCGGTCCCACGCCCCGCCACCCCGACACCCCTGCCGCCGACCCCGACCCGCCGGCCCGCCAACGACGCCTCCAGCCCTGCGGCGCGGTTGGCCGAGGAGATCGCGCAGGCCCGCCTCGCCCTCGGCCGCAGCGAGCTCGAGGCCGCGTTTTCCCACCTCTCAGCCGCCGCCCTGATCGACCGCAACAGCGACGCGGTGCTCGAGATCGCGCAGGACCTGGTGAACCGCTTCGTCCAGAATGCCAACGCCGCGGCCCACGAGGCACAGTGGGAGGTGGCGGAGCAGCGCCTCGAGCGGGCTCGCCGCACCGCCATGCGCTTCGGGCTCTCGACCGATCTCATCGATCGGGCGGCTCGGGTCCACGCCTCGATGGAGCGATTCGTGGTGATCGGGCCCGACCAGACGGCCGCGATCCGCAGCGCCGCCGGCGAACGCGTCGACGTCTTCATGAAAGACGGGACCGTGCGCTCGGGAACCATCAGGGGCATCGACGGCACCGCCATGGTCCTCGACGTGGCCCGCGACGTGGGCGGGGGATTGTTCCACTACTCCGACGAGGTGCCCCTGTCGGAGATCGAGGCAATCAAGATCTACCAGCGGTGAGGGAGCCCCGAGTTGCCGTCGGCAATCGACTCAGACCGTCGGCCGGTGCGGCGGGACCACGTCGACGGAGCCGTCCGTGGAGTCGCCCACCAGGTACAGGGGCCGCCGCTTGACCTCGTCGAAGATCCGCGCCAGGTACTCTCCCATGATTCCGATCATCAGCAGTTGGACCCCGCCGAGGAAGAGGATCGAGGCCATCAGGGAGGTGTAGCCGAGCCAGCTGACACCGATCGCCTTCAGCACCAGCACGACCGCGATGTAGAGGAAGGCGAAGAGCGACACCGCGAACCCGAGCCAGGTCGCGAGTCGCAGCGGGAAGTACGAAAACGACGTGATGCCGTCGAGCGCGAAGCGGAGCATCCTGCGCACCGGGAACTTGGTCTCGCCCACCACCCGCGCCTGCCGGGAGTACCTGACCGCGGTCTGAGGGAAGCCGATCCAGCTCACCAGGCCGCGGATGAAGCGGTTGCGCTCGGGCAGCGCGCGGAAGGCGGCCACGGCACGCGGCCCCATGAGGCGGAAGTCGCCGGTGTCCACCGGGATCTCGACGTTCGTGATGCCGCGCAGGATGCGGTAGAAGGCGGCGGCGGTGACGAGCTTGAACCAGGTCTCCCCCTCGCGCTCTCGCCGCTGCCCATACACCACCTCGTAGCCGTCACGCCAGCGCTCCACCATCTCCGGGATCACCTCCGGGGGATCCTGGAGATCGCCGTCGATGATCACGACCGCCCGCCCGCGGGCGGCGTCCACGCCTGCCGTCAGCGCTGCCTGGTGCCCGAAGTTGCGGGCGAAGCGCAGGCCGCGCACCCGCCGGTCGTCAGCCGCCAGGTCGCGGACCTTGTCCCAGGTAGCGTCACCGGAGCCGTCGTCGACATACACGATCTCGAGCCCATCCACCAACTCGTCGAGCGCTGCCACCAGCCTCTCGTGCATTGCTGCGACATTCCGCTCCTCGTTGTAGACCGGGACCACCACGCTGAGCTCGGGTTGCTCGGACTTCACCGCTCCATCATACCCGGGAAGGCAACCACCACCGCCTCGTCTTTCTCCAGCACCACTTTCCCGGCCCGCGCGACCTCGGACAACGAGGCCTCGTCGAAGTCGGCGCGCTCAAAGGACCCGATCACCACCAGGTCGATCCCGTGGTCGACCGCCAGCCGGTGGATCAGCTCGCGGTCGCCGGAGTTGTAGATCTGTTCCACCACACCCTTGCGGAGCGCGGTCTCGGTGAGGATCTCGTTGCCCCGCCACACCATCTCGTGGTTCTCCCACCCGATCAACGCAGGAACCCCCGAGGCTGCCGAGAACCTCCCATAATTGGTATAGGCGCCGCCCACCGCTTCGACGATCACGATTCCCCTCGGCTGCTCGCGCAGGAACCTGACGACGGCCCGGTCGCCCGCCGGCATCCACCGCAGTCCGTCGAGGCCGGGCCTGCCGTTGGCGGCCGCGAGCCCCGCCATCGACACCAGGTGCGGCAGCGCGCACAGCACCATCAGGGCAACCATGACGCGCCGCCACCCCCGAGATAAAAAGCCCGTCCGCAACAGCACCGGCAGCGCCGCCGCGAGCAGCAGCCAGCCCTGGATGTAGGCCTTGAAGACCGTGTTCATCCGGTGCAGTGCGTCCCCGTAACCGTCCTCCACGTACAGGATCTCGGGCACCAGGAACAAGAACGCACCGAGCGCCGCGACTGCCAGCGCCGGCCGCCGGTCGGCGGTGGCGGGCAGGAGCACTGCCGCCACGAAGACGAGGAAGCACGCCGCCAACACCACCAGGGTCGGCCGCGTGCTCGCCGCGGCCAGCGCCAGCAGCGCGGCGCCGGCGGTCAGCAGGAGCCCGCGGCGGACCTCGACGGTTCCGTCGACCCAGCGTCGAAGGAGGCCGATCGCGGCCGCTGCCATCGGCACCAGCAGCACGCCACCGTAGAGCAGGAGTTCCGCCGGGGGCGTCCACGAGAAGACCCGCTTGACGCCGCTGAAGAAAGGTTGGAAGGCGAGGTGGAATGGGGCTGTCAGCAGCCAGCCACCGACCACGATCGCGGCGACCGCCAGCCACCTGCCCCGACCCACACCGGACGGCCAGTGGAACCGATCAGGGCCGGAGAGCAGGAGCAGCGCGGTTCCTACCAGCGTCGGCGGCATGGCCCACGGGTTCGCGGCCCAGGTCACACCGAAGAGCACGGCGAGCGCGGCAGCCTGCTTCAATCCCGGACCCCGGCGTCCGCACACCGCCGCCACCAACAGAGCCAGGATCGCGATCGGCATCGACAGCAGGTGCGGGTGGAGATCGCCCAGCCACAACGTGAACAGCGGAAATTCCGTGATCGTGTCCTCGATCTGGCGCGACGAGTGCCAGAAGTCCAGCCGCAGCAGGCCGGTGCCGCCGAGGAGCTGGCGGACGGCATCCGGCGTGCCGGCGAAGGCACCGATGAACGCGGAGAGCGCCCCGCCCGCGTGGCCGCCGCCGAGACGCCGGCCGAAGGCCCACATCAGCGCTCCCACCATCCCGCCGAGAAGGGCCACGATGAGGTTGTAGGCGTACTCCAGGGGCAGACCCGAGATCTGCGTCGGCACCGTCCACAGCAGGGCGCCCCAATAGTAGTAGGGCAGCCCCTCACCTGCCAGCCACATGTCGGGCGGTGGAAAGCCCTCGGCACGCAGCAGCGTCGCGAGGATACCGAGGTCCATCGGCTTCTCGGTCCCCGTGATCTCGGGGTGATCGAGGCGGATCAGCAGCACCAGGACCGCTGCGGCCAGGAACACCGCCTCCGCGACCGCGATCGGGCGCCACTGGCGCCGCTGCCACACGGCGATTGCGCCGAATACCGCTGCGAGCAGGAGGATCGCCGCTCCCAGGGCCTGCCAGCGCACGAGCCCCGCGACGCCGGACCACCACGCCGGCATCGCCACCATCACCAGGCCCGCGGTGCGTCCGCCCGCCCACGCCTCGAAGTCGTCGAGGCCGAGTCGGGCCAGCACCGCGTAACCGCCGAGCCCCGCGGCGGTCACCAGCAGGAACAACAGCACCATGTGCATCGCTCATCTCATTCTAGCGTTGATGCCTCGCCAGCGATCGCCGTCTTGGAGGGAAAACCACAGATCACGCATATGCCGGCCGCCCTTCCGTTTTCAGAATCGCAGATCACCCGGACAGACGCAGAGCGGCCAGCGCGATACTCCTCGATCCCGGCCGCCGCCCGGCGGCCGGGAAACGCTGGCCGGGGCATCCGCCTCGAAATTTCATGCGAGAGGCCCTCTGGGTCCAGGCGTGTGCTCTGCGGTTCATGATGGCCCGGGCGGGCGGGATCTCTGTGATCTGTACACCAGGCCGCTGCCTCACTCCCACAGCAGCCGGAGGTCGAGCACTTCGATGTCGGCCTTCCGGGCCTTGATCGCCTTCTCCCCGATCTGCTCGGCCTTCTCCTCCGAAGCCGCCGCCATGCGCTCGAGCTCGTCCTGGAGCTCGGCGGCGAGATCCTCGATTTCCTGCTCGAGGCGCTCGGTCTCGCTTTCCGACTCGGTGACCGACGCCTGTGCGGTCTGCCGCATCCGCCGCTTGGTCGCCGCGGTCTTGAGCCTGGACGTCGCCTTGCGGGATGCGGACCGGATGCTCCTGGACCCCAACAACACCGAAAAGACTCCCTCGACCAGGCCGATCGTCTCCTCCGCTTTGCGCGCTTCGAATTGCTCGCGGTCCCGCTCGAGCTCGTCACGCTCCCTCGCCAATCGCTTCTTGAGGGTCGCCAGCTTGCCCTCGAACCGCTTGCGGAGCCGAGCTTCGTCGTCGTCGTCGGCGCGGTCGGCCGCCTCCAGGCACCGCTGGAGAAACGCCTCGTGGTTTTCACTCTCCTCGGCAACCATCTTGAGACCCGGATTGACCGTCAGCTGCAGCGGAAGCCGCGCGCGCCAGGTCCGGAACTCCCCCTCCGCGCCGTCCAGCTCTCCCGATAGACGTCCGGGCACCGCGCTGGGAAAGGTCATGCCGCCCGGCGGGACGTCCGAGAGTCGCGGCACCTCATCGAGCCGCACGGCCTCGTCCCACTGCAGCCGGCCGTCATCCCGAACCGGGACCATCCACCGCTCCTCCACCTGCCGGAAGAGATCGAGGGCCGCTCTCTGCACGCTGAGCCGGCCGTGCACCAGCAGCCGGGGCCGCGCGACGCCGTCGCCCCGGTAAGCGAAGGCCACCGGGATCGCCGAGGCCATCGGCGGCGGCTGCCGCCTCCCGGAGACCACGGCGCCCCCCGCGGCCGAGGCCGGAACCGGGGTGACCCCGACCGGCGTCCGGTGCGGCTCGACCAGCGGCCCCATCTCGGCCAGGGTCACCGGCCCGCGAAGGTAGCTCATCGCCCAGCGTGACGAGAGCGTCCGGGCGGCGTCCCCGGCGCGCACATCCGTCAACAGGAACTGCCGTTTGCCGAGCCCCGCGACCACGTCGTCCGCGCGGCGGCCGTCGGGCAGCCCGTGCATCCCCAGGCCCTCGAGCGCCCGGTCTCGGTCTCGATCGGTGATCAGGCGTCCGACCAGCTTGACGCCCGCGTTGCCGAGGGTCTTGTAGTCGAGGTCGACCGGATTCTGGGTCGCCAGCCAGGCGCCCACGCCGTAGGCCCGCCCCTGCTTGAAGAGCGTCAGCAGCGGTGCCTTGGTGGGCGGGTTGCTGGGGTGCGGGGGCACGATGCCCTGGACCTCGTCCATGTAGAGCAGCGCGCGCAGCCCTGACGACGCCGGCTGGCGCCTCATCCACGCCACCAGCTCGGAGGTCAGCAGCGCGATCACGAACCGCCGCTGCCGTTCGTCGAGATGGGCCACCGACACGATGCTCGCCCGCGGAGCTTCGGGAGTGCCGAGAAGCGCCGCCATGTCGAGCGCCACGCCCTCGGTCCACGCCGCGAAGGCCGGCGAGGCGAGCAGGGTGTTGAGCGCCATCACCAGCTTCATGCGGTTGTCGCGGGGGTAGAAGGTCTCGAGCGGCAGCGCACCCAGCGACTCCATCGGCGGGTCGGCGAGACTGGACAGCAGCCCGGGCAGATCGAGCGGCCGGCGCCGCCGCCAGTGCTCGAGGATCACCGAGGCGGTGAGGACATGGTCCCGATTCGAGAGCACGTCGCCGCCCCGCCCCACCAGCGACAGCAGCGCCGAGGCGACGCCGTTGACCCGATCAGTGGTACCGTCCGGGTCCCGGTCCGGGTCCCAGCCGGGAGGCAGGGAAAGCGCCGGCAGGATGTCCAGCGGCGCCACCGAACCGGCGCCGGGTGTGATGAGCTGCCACGCCACGCCGTCTCGGACCGCGCGCAGATCGTCGCCGCCCAGCCCGGAACCCTCGAGCCCCGTGCGCCACAGCTCGGCCTGATCGGCGCCGACCTGCCCGCGATCCCGCCCCTCGAGCGCGTCGGCGGGAAGCCACGGCGCGAATGACGGGCCGTCGAGTAGCGGAAAGTTGAGCAGCAGGTTGACCATGTCGCCCTTGAGATCGATGACCAGCAGCGGCGTGCCGCGGCGCGCCAGCTCCTCGAGCGCGACAATTCCGAGTCCGGTCTTGCCGGAGCCGGTCATCCCGACGCACACCGCATGCGTCGTCAGGTGGTCCATGTCGAGCAGGACCCGGCCGCCGTCCTCGAGAGTCGTGCCCAGATAGAGGCCGTCGTCGCCCATTCATCCCTCCCGCATGGTCCGGGGAACGGACCGAGTATAGCGGCTCGCACCCGCGGCGAAGTGCTGTTATAGTTCGCGAATCACGAAGAATCGGAGAAGGAGGTATCGGAGATGGGACTCTTCGATCTATTCGGCAAGAGCTTCGACGACCAGGTCACGGAAGCGATCAACGACATCAGTGCCACCACGCCCGGCGTCAGCGGCCTCAGCGCGGAGCTGCGTGGCAAGGTCGTCACCCTCCGCGGCACGGCAGAGAACCGCCAGGCCGCCGACCTGGTGATGCAGAAAATCGACCGGGCGGTCAAGGCAGACAACATCGTCAACGCGATCGAGATCCAGAAGGCCCCCGAGCCGGAGCCTGCCGCTGCGCCCGAGGCTGCCGCGGCCGGCGGTGAGGAGACCTACGAGGTGGTGGCGGGAGACACCCTCGGCGCCATCGCCCAGAAGTACTACGGCAAGGCCAGCGAGTACATGAGGATCTTCGAGGCCAACCGGGACATCCTCGACAACCCGGACCTCATCAAGGTCGGACAGAAGCTCAAGATCCCGAAGTAGGCCTCACCGGGCTGCCGAGGGAAACACCGGCGGAGCGCGGGATGTCTGCGCACCGCGGCGTGCGCGCACCACACTAGGAGCTTGCACCGAATAGACCCCCGGCGAGAGCAAGGTCTACCGGTAGGGTTTCTGCCGAGGGTCTTTTCGGCACAAGCTCCTACCGGGATTCGCTCTGCGAATCCCTGAAAACGGGGCAGTTATTGGAATCAGATGCTCTTGGTCCGGTGCCTTGTTGGTGACTCCCTCGGCGAGGATAAGCTGGTTTTCCTCATCCACCACCGCTTAGCAGTTGAAGCCCTGCAGGTAGCCCCCATCTCGTTTCATGATTCGACTGTCAGGATCGGTGAAGTTGCGCTGCGCCTTGTCTGTTGGTGATCCGTCTTTCGTGGTCGGCACCCTATGTGACGGCAGGTCGTCGTCCGGATCGTCCGGCCGTAACTCATGGCCTTGTGCTTCGAGGCGTTGGCTTGAACCTTCGTGCCGTCCAACGAAACGTGCTCGAGCTTGAGCAGCCCGGCACGGTCACACAATGTGAGCACCTGGACAAAAAGCTGGGGCAGAGCACCAAGGTGACGAAGCCGGAATTCATTCACCACAGTGTGACATGGGTGCTGGTCCCCGGTCAGCACCCGAAAGTCGACCCTCTCGTACGTCGCCGCAGCAATCTGTCGTGAAGAAAAATCCCATTCATGTACGAGTACAACAGCAACGCCAGCATCATCCGCGGGTTGTACTGTCGGACACCCCGTGCGTCTTTTGCGTGAATCGAGTGACTGACGGATCTGATGTCGAGCGACCCGACGACATCGAGGAGCCGATACACCAGATGATCCTCCTCCAACCAATCACGCATAGCCGGCAAAAATAGGAACGCTTGATCCGGATCCCACGGACGGTACGTCTTCGAGGTACTGCTCCATTTTAATCGGGATAGGGACTGCGTCCCATACTCGAACAGGATTCTGATTCACCTCTGAATCGTCGTTCGGGATTTGCGCAGCAAATCCACAGGAGGGGGCGCCGCAGAGATTCCGATGCATAGCAACGAATCTATGCGGTGCAGCCTCCTAGCCCTCATATCTCACCAACTTCCTGCTGCGGCAGCCGTCGCCCGCGACACCGGCTGCCACCAACCGTCCGCCGCGGCTGGCATCCGCGAGGGCGCGGCCGATCTCCTCGCGGGCGCCGGGCTCGTGCCAGGCCACCACACTGCCGCCGCCGCCAGCGCCGCACGCCTTGACCGCGAGGGCGCCGGCCCGGAGCCCGGCATCGACAACCCTCGCGAGCTCCGGCGGACAGACCTCGGGCGCCAGCCGGCGCCGCGCCGCCCACTCCGCGGCCACCGCCCGGCCCACGTCGCGGGCCTCGCCGGCCAGGAGTGCCCGCCGGCAGCCCGCAGCCGCCGCCGAAATCGTCTCGAGGCCGGCGGCGGTGGCCGCATCCCCGTCCAGCCGCCGCCGAACCACCTGCCAGTTGACCATTCCCGAGTGGTGGGCGATTCCACTGTCGAAGACGGTCAGTCTGGCGGAGATCCAGCCGGAATCGACCTCCAGCGGCTCGACGCGGTCGCCGCCCGGCTCCGGGTGGAGCGCCAGCACGCCCCCCCTCGCTGCAGCCCAGTGGTCCTGAGCACCGGTCGGCGCCTGCAGCACCTGCGCCTCGAGATCACGCAGCAGAGGCACCAAGCTGCGGTCATCCATCTCCGTGCCCGCCAACGCCAAGAGTCCGCGTCCGAGCGCCACGGCGTAGGCCGACGAGCCGCCGAGCCCCGACCCCACCGCGGCCTGCGAGCGGACCCTCACCCTCGCGCCTCCCCCGGGCAGCAACGCGAACGCCACCGCGGCGCTGAGGTCGCTCGATCGGTCGCCGGCCAGAAGCCGTCGCCAGCCGCCGCCGCCGACCGCGTGCAGCAGCTCTCCCTGCGAGCCGCCGAGGTCCACCTCCAACTCGACGTGCACAGGAATCGCGACGTTGACGGTCACGGAGCCGTGGTGGAGCAGCCCCAACGGCCAGATGTCCAGGGTCCCGCCGGCGAGGTCGGCGCGGCACGGCGCCGACACCAGGAACGCAGGACTCAACAACGCGCCCCGAGCGGCGGCGGCTGACCCTCGAGCAGCGACAGCACCGCGAGGGCGTGTGAAAGGTACCGCTGCAGCCGCTCCTCGGCGATCGGTTTGACCGGCGGTGACGAGATCGACAGCGGATTGATCCACCGGCCGTTGAGCCGCACCCGGTAGTCGAGGTGGGGTCCGGTGGAAAGCCCGGTCGATCCCACATACCCGATCACCTGCCCCTGAGAGATCCGCGCCCCGCGGCGCACCCCCCCGGCGAAACCGCGCAGATGGAGGTAGCTGGTCTCGTACCCGTTCGGGTGGCGAACAGTGACCATGTTGCCGCCGCCGCCCTTGCGACCGGCGAAGGTGACGGTGCCGTCGGCTGTGGTGTGGACCGGCGTTCCCGGCGGTGCGCCGTAGTCGACCCCGTAGTGCGGCATCCTCCGCTTGAGCACCGGGTGGAAGCGGTTCATGCTGAAGCCCGACGTGATGCGGCTGAACCTGAGCGGCGAGCGCAGGAACTGCTTGCGAAGCGGCCTTCCTTCGAGGTCGAAGTAGCCCAACCTGCCATCGTCGTCCGGGTAGACCACGGCGTCCAGGACCCGTCCGCGGTTGACGAACCGGGCCGCGTAAATGGAGCCCCAGGCAAAGAAATCGCCATCGACCGTCTGCCGCTCCGCCACCACCACGAAGCTGTCACCCCGCCGCAAGTCGCGAAAGAAATCGATGTCCCACTGGTAAATCTCGGCAACCCGCACGGCGAGCTCCGGTCCACCGCCGGCCGCCTGCATGGCGGCGAAGAGGGACGACTCCACCTCCCCCACCAGACGCAGCTCCTCGCTCACCAGCGGTCGTTCGATCCGCTCGGCGGCGATCCCTTCCGGTGCCGCCCGGAAATGCAGCTCGGAGCGGCGGTCGAAGACCACGTCCAACCGCACCAGCCGGCCCGAGGGCGTCTGCACGCCGCGGAACTCGGTGCCGGGACGGAGCTTCTTGGGGTCGATCTCACCCGCCATCACGTCGCGCCACTCCACCCAATCGCGACCAGCCAACCGCCGGCTCACGCTCTCCAGGGTGTCACCGGATCGAACGACGGTCCGCACCGGCGGGTGGAATGCCTCCAGCGGATCGACCGTCAGCAGGCTCACGGTCGCCGCGTCGCTGTGATCCGTGCCGCATGCGGCCAGCCCCGCGACCGCCAGCACCGCGAACGCGAGGAGGGCGACCGATCGGCAGACCGCGCGCGACGCCATCACCGCGCCGCCCACGCCCGCACCGCCTCCGCTGTCGGATCGAGCCTGTCGACCACGCTGCCGTCCGCCTCCAGCATCACCAGCGAAGGCACCACGATGACCCGGTGCCGCTTGAGCAAGGCTCCGTGGCGGTCGTGGATCCATTCCACGTCGCGACCCGCGAGGGCCGCGCGCCCGTCGGCCAGGCTCTCCTGCACATCGAGCACCACGAACTCGAGACCGGCGCGCTCGCACTCCTGCTCCAGACGACCAACCGACGCGATGGCCTCCTCCGCCCCCGGCGCCCACGACGCCCACACCAGCGCCGCCACCGGGGCTCTCCGTTGCAGCCACTCGCTCCACGTCACCGGCGCGCCGGACACGCCGTCGGTCAGCGGCGGATCGGCGGCGATCACCACTGAGGCCCTCAGAATGAGGAACGCCGCGAGAACCCAAAACTTCCTCATTGGGGGGATTATACCGTCCCCATTTTCGGGCACCCCTGCTATCGTCCGTCGGCTCCGCCGTCGCACTCTCCGTGCCCGACGACGCCAGGGGCGCCCGAACATGGGGGAAGGGAGACGACCCGTCACCGGGTGCTCGATTTGCCGAACTGCGGCACACCGAAGTAGACTCGACACGGGAGATTCATGAGCGAGCACCGAAGGCGGGCGACGCACGACTTCGACACCGACGTGGCGATCATCGGCTCCGGCTTCGGCGGCTCGGTGGCCGCCCACCGGCTGACCGAGAAGGGTTACCGGGTGACGGTCATCGAGAAGGGCCGCCGCTGGCGGCCCGGAGACTTCTCGAAAACCAACTGGAACATTCGCAAGTCGTTCTGGTTTCCGGACATCGGCTGCCGCGGCTTCTGGGCGATGAGGCTCTTGCGTGAGGCGCTGGTGCTGCATGGGGTGGGGGTTGGCGGCGGCAGCCTGGTGTACGCCAATACCCTCTTCGAGCCGCCGCCGTCGGTCTGGAACGACCCACAGTGGCAGGGGCTCGAAGACTGGCACTCGATCATGCCCGGCCACTACGACACCGCACGCCGGATGCTCGGCGCGACCGAGACCCCGCGTCTCAATCCCGCCGACGAGGCGCTGCGCGCCGCCGCGGCGCGGCGTGGGCGGGAGGCGAGCTTCCGCCGCACGCCGGTCGGCGTCTTCTTCGGCGAGCCCGACGTCACCGTTCCCGACCCTTACTTCGGCGGGCAGGGCCCCGACCGCACAGGCTGCACGTTCTGCGGGGGGTGCATGGTGGGCTGCCGGCCCGGAGCCAAAAACACCCTCGACAAGAACTACCTCCACCTTGCCGAGCAGGCCGGCGCCGAGGTCGTTCCGGACACCCGGGTGACCCTGGTCGAGGAGATCGACGGCGGCGGCTACCGCCTGCACTGGAAGCGCTGGCGTGGCTATTTCCGGGGCTCGGAGAAAGGCACCACGTCCGCGGAGCGGGTGGTGTTCTCGGCCGGCGTGCTCGGCACCGTGCCCCTGCTGATGGACTGCAGGGAATGCGGCGCGCTGCCGAGGCTGTCGAACGAGCTCGGCAACTTCGTGCGCACCAATTCCGAGGCCCTGCTCGGCGTCACCTCGAGAAGCCGCAAGGATCTGTGGGAGGGCGTCGCGATCTCGGCCAAGGTCGAAATCGACGACCAGACCCACTTCGAGACCGTCCGCTTCTCGAGGGGCTCGGACGTCATGCTGCTGCTCGGCACCATGCTGACCGACGGCGGCGGGCGGATTCCCCGCCAGCTGCGGTGGGTCGGCAACATCCTGCGCCGACCGTTCGACTTCCTCCGCCTCCTGAAGCCGTGGGGCAAGGCCGAGACCAGCACCGTGGTGATGGCTATGCAGACCGCTGACAATCACACCCGCCTGGTCCGCGAGCGGCAGCTGCTGTGGCCGTTCAAGCGCACGATCACGACCCGGCCGGCCCCGGGCCAGCCCGGCATCCCGTCGTACATCCCGGTCGCCAACGAGATCGCGCGAGAGGTGGCCGCCGACCTCGACGGCATCCCGCAGTCGTCGCTCAACGAAGTCCTGCTCGACACCTCCACCACCGCCCACATCCTCGGCGGCTGCGGCATCGGGCGCGATCCCGCCACCGGCGTCATCGACTCGTCGGGAAAGGTCTTCGGGTACGACGGGCTGTACGTGATGGACGGGTCCATGATCGGTGCCAATCTCGGCGTCAATCCGTCACTCACCATCACCGCTCTCTCGGAACACGCCTGCTCGCGGATTCCGCCGAAAGTCCACGCGACCGAGCCCGACCACGCGCTCGTCGCCACGGAAGCCTGAGCGGCCACCCCGGCGTCGGCGGGCTGCGGCCAGTCGACCAGTCCGCCTACCGGGCGGCCGACCTCTCGGACCTCGAGGCCCAATGGACGGCCGTCCGGGCTCAATCCCCGGACACCACGGCGCTCCAACGGCTGGTGTCTTTGAACTCGAAAAGCTCGGCAAAAATTGCGCTCGGGCTGGTGAAACGGTAGATCTCGCCGCCGTCGCGGTCGGCCAGGTAGAGCTCGCCGTCGTCGTCCTCGCCGAAGGCCGACAGCCCGAAACCGGTCGAGCCCCACTCCTCGGCCGTCCAACCGGGTCGAGCCAACCAGATCCGGCCCGTGCAGTAGTCGCCGAAGACGTAGCGGCCGTGAAGGCCACCGATCACCCCACGATAGCGATAACCCCCGGTCACCGCGCATCCGATGTCGTGGTTGTAGACCAGAATGGGATCGGTCAGCGGGCTGCCGTCGCACGGGTTGTAGTTGCGCGCGACGTCGCCCTCCCTGCAGCTCCAACCGTAGTTCTCGCCACCGCCGCTCGACGATGGCTGGTAGCTGATCTCCTCGATGTCGTACTGGCCGACATCGCCGATGAAGAGATCGCCGTTGGCACGGTCGAAGCTCATGCGCCAAGGGTTCCGCAGACCGTAGGCCCAGATCTCGGGCAGGGCCCCGGCAACCCCGACGAAGGGATTGCCGGCGGGCACAGCATAGCCGGGGCCTGCACCCACCTCGATGCGAAGAACCTTTCCGAGGAGGTTGTCGAGATGCTGGGCACGGTCATTGGGGTCCTCGGCACCGCCGCCGTCACCGGTGGAGATGTAGAGGTAGCCGTCGGGCCCGAAGTGGAGGTCGCCGCCGTTGTGATTGGAACCGTCCTGCTCGAACGACAGGAGCACGGATTCACTGGCGGGATCGGCCACGTCCGGATCGGTGGCCGACACCTGAAACCGCGATACCCTGGTGACGTCTTTGCCCGAACCCGGATCGTGGGTGTAGTTGACGTAGAACAGTCCGTTGCTGGCAAACTGCGGGTCGAATGCGAGCCCCAGCAGCCCCTGCTCCGTGCCGGCGTCGTCCACCCTCGATCTGATGTCGAGAAAGGCGCCACCGCCGACGATGTTGATCCGACCCGGTTGCTCGACCACGAAGAGCCGCCCGCTCCCGTCACCGGCACCGGTGACTGCGGCCGGGTTGTCGTAGCCGTTCGCCACGAGGGTCAGTACGAGGTCTTCGGGGGGACCACCCGCCTCCACCCACCACGGCGCCGCCGCAACAACGAGACCGACGGCGATCGCAGAGAGTTTCATGAAAGCTGCCCGTTGGAGCTGCACGAACCACCTCCTTTCCTTACTCTCGCCGCAAGAGGTATTCGGTCTCATTTATTTCGCCGTTACGTGACGGGGGTCACCGCCTTGTTAGACCTCGCCTCCGAACGGACGGACATCACGCGAACGACCGCACGAGACCCTTCAATCGATTCGTCGAACTCAAATCTCGATTGCCCATCGTCTTCCACCTCAGGTATCGTCGACGCCCGACGATCGTGGGACCTCCCTCTCCTCCTGAGGCCGAGGCCCTTCGGGGCCGGCTTCGATTCGGGCCGTGCGTTCGGCGACCGGCTGCCGCGAATCGGCAGCGACGAGCCGGCTCTCTCGAAGTACCGTAAGATCGGAGGCCGACGAAACGGGCGCGAGCGAGTTCACCCGCCGCCGCCCAACAGCCTGCCGATCGAAGGAGTGACGATGACAGACAAGGCTTTCCAGGACTACTACCCCGATGAGCTGAGCCACTGCTACGGATGCGGGCGCCTCAATCCCGAGGGGCACCAGCTCAAGAGCTACTGGGACGGCGACGAGACGGTCGCGGTCTTCGAACCGAAGCCGTGCCACATCGCCATCCCCGGGTACGTCTACGGCGGGCTCATCGCCTCGATCATCGACTGTCACGGCACCGGCTCCGCCGCAGCCGCGGCGTACAGAACCGCGGGGCGCGCCATGGACACGGATCCTCCGTTCCGCTTCGTGACCGCCTCGCTCAAGGTCGACTACCTGCGACCGACGCCGCTCGGAGTCAAGCTGATCGTGCGCGGTCAGGTCAAGGAGGTCACCGGACGCAAGGTGGTCGTCAGCGCCACCGTCTCCGCCGACGGTGAGACCTGCGCCCGGGGCGAGGTGGTGGCGGTGCAGATGCCGGAACACTTGGTCGCCGCGATGGCCCGCGGGGAGAGCTCCGGAAAGGCCACGGAGTGATGATGGCGAACCGCGCGGCCGTGGCAGCGGCACCGCCGCCCCGAGGGGACAGCATGGAGAGGCCTGTCTTGATCGAGGTTGCGCTCGCGCTGCTGGAAGAGCTCACCGGTTGCGAGAATGCCCAGCTCGTCCGGCGACTGATGGGATTCGGGGTCGCTTGAGCCGCTCCTCACACGAGGGGTGTCGCGCTGTCGTACAATCCGCTCGATGACCGACAGTCCGAGCGCGCAGCGGGAGACGGTGCAAGGCCGAGTCGACCGGGTGCTTTTCAGCAATGAAGAGAACGGGTGGTGCGTGGTCCGGTTATCGGTCGAGGAGGCCCCTCCGCTGACGGCGATCGGGCCGCTGCTCGGGGTGCGCCCGGGCGACGATCTCCGCCTCAGCGGACGCTGGGTCACCCACAACACCTACGGCGAACAGTTCGAGGCCGCCTCGTACGTCCAGATCGCACCGTCGACCGAGGAGGGCCTGCGACGCTTTCTCGGCTCGGGCAAGATTCGCGGCCTCGGGCCCAAGCGGGCGGCAACGGTCGTCGAGAAATTCGGGCTCGAAGTGTTCGACATCCTCGACCACCAACCAGAACGTCTGCTCGAGGTCATGGGAATCGGACCTGCGACGCTTCGTCGCATCACCGATTCCTGGGAACGGCACCGTGGAATCCAGCAGATCATGGTTTTTTTGACCGGCCACGGTGTCACACCGGGGGTTGCGGTCAAGGTGTTCCGCCGCTACGGCCCGTCGGCGGTGGACGTGGTGCGGGCCAACCCCTACCGGCTCGCCGAGGATGTCTTCGGGGTCGGGTTCCTGACCGCCGACCGGATTGCCAGGCAGCTCGGCATCCCGGGCGATGCGCCGGAGCGGATCGAGGCGGGGATCCTCCACACCCTCGGAGACGCTGCCGGCCAGGGCCACGTCTTCCTGCCCGAGGAGGCGCTGGTGGAGACCGCCTCGACCCTTCTCGAGATCTCCGATGAGCTCGTGCCGCAGGCCCTCGCCCGGCTCGCGGAGCGCCGCCGCGTCGTGGTGCGGCCGCGCAGCCAGGACACGCCGGCGGTGTACGCGCCCCACCTGGCCGCGGCCGAGGCCTCGATCGCTGACGACCTCGCCGAGCTGCTGCGCCGCCCAGCCTCCGGGCAGCCGGTCATCGTCACCACCGCCATCGCGTGGTACCAGGGTCGGGCGGGCATTCGCCTCGCGCCACGTCAGCGCGACGCACTGAGTGCCGCCTTCACGCGGAAGGCGGCAGTGATCACCGGCGGCCCCGGCACCGGCAAGACGACGCTGATCCGCGGCGTGGTGGAGATTCTGGGCCGCAAGAACGCCAGGGTGGCCCTCGCCGCACCTACCGGCCGCGCCGCCAAACGCCTCGGCGAAGCGACCGGAGCCGCTGCCACGACGATCCACCGCCTGCTCGAATTCAACCCCCGCGACCGCGGATTCAACCGCAATCGCCAGCGACCGCTGGAGGCCGACTGCATCGTGATCGACGAGGTCTCGATGCTCGACGTCGAGCTGGCGTCCGCCCTGCTGGCCGCGGTTCCGCCGACCTCGCGGCTGCTGTTGGTCGGCGATGCCGACCAGCTGCCTTCGGTGGGTCCCGGCAATGTTCTCGCCGACCTCATCGCTTCCGAGGTGCTGCCGGTGATCCGCCTCGACTTCATCTTCCGCCAGGCGCGGCGCAGCCGGATCGTCGACAACGCCCACCGCGTCAACCAGGGGACGGTGCCCAGGATCGACAACGCCGAGGATGGCGATTTCTTCTTCGCCCAGCAGGGAGATCCGCAGCAGGCAGCAGACCTCGTCATCGACTTCGCGGCGCGGCGGATCCCCAGACGCTACGGGTTCGACCCGCTGAAGGACATCCAGGTCCTGGCCCCGATGCACCGCGGTGAGCTCGGCGTCGCCAACCTGAACCAGCGGCTGCAGAACGAGCTGACCCCGAACGGCCGCGAGCTGGTGGTGGGATCGCGGCGATTCCGGGTCGGGGACAAGGTCATGCAGGTCCGCAACAACTACGACCTCGACATCTTCAACGGCGACCTCGGCCGCATCTCCGACATCGACTTCCAGGACCGCACGGTCACCGTCGATTTCGACGGCCGAGCTGTCGACGTGTCGTCGGACGACCTCGAGGACGTGATCCCCGCCTACGCCTGCACCATCCACAAAAGCCAGGGCTCGGAGTACCCGGCCGTGGTCATCGTGCTCCACCACCAGCACCACATCATGTTGCAGCGGAACCTGCTCTACACGGCGATCACCCGCGGCCGCAAGCTGGTGGTCATCGTCGGCTCGCAGCGGGCGCTGGCCCGCGCCGTCTTCAACGCGAAAGTGCGAACACGCCACACCCTGCTCGGCGAACGCCTGCGGGAGTCGGTCGCGGAGCCGGAGCCCTCCTCGCCTTCCCGGTAGATCGCGACCGGGCCTTTCCGTCCGAGCCGGCCAGTGGGCGACATCCGGCGATGAGGGACTGGCTGCCGGAGGATCATCTTGTTTTTCGGTTCCTCGAG
>CAZSTH010000086.1:0-17292 GCA_964609835.1 uncultured Thermoanaerobaculia bacterium | reverse complement strand
ACCGCGATCCGCGACCGGGACCGCGATCCGCGACCGGGACCGCGATCCGCGACCGCGACCGGGACCGCGACCGGGGCCGCATCCGCGACCGTGGACCGTCACCGTCGACCGTCGACCATCGACCGCGATCCGCGATCCGCGACCGGGACCGCGACCGTGGACCGCCACCGTCACCGACTACCGCCACCGCTGACCGTCACCGTCACCGTCACCGTCACCGCTGACCGCCGACCGCGACCGCGACCGCGACCGCGACCGCGACCGCTGACCGCTGACCGCCGACCGCGACCGCGACCGCGTCCGGGGCCGCATCCGCGACCGTGGACCTCCACCGCCACGGCCACCGCCACCGCCACCGCTGACCACGACCGGAGGGGGTCGCCCGGCGCGACGGACTACGGGTTCAACCGGTTGATCAGCCGTGGGTAGGGAATTGCCTCGCGCAGGTGGGAAATGCCGCACAGCCAAGTGATGCAGCGCTCGATGCCCATGCCGAAGCCCGAGTGCGGGAACGAGCCGTAGCGACGGATGTCGAGGTACCACTCGAAGGCCTCGCGCGGCAGCCCGTGGGCCGCGATCTGCTGTTCGAGGTGCTCGAGCGAGTCCGATCGCTCGGAGCCGCCGATGATCTCGCCGTATCCTTCCGGGGCGAGCACATCCACGGCCAGCGCCCGCCCCGGGTCCGCCGGGTCGGGCTTCATGTAGAAAGCCTTGATGTGGGCGGGGTAGCGGGTGACGAGGAGCGGCCGGTCGAATTGCTCGGTGAGCATGGTCTCGTCGTCGCCGCCGAGGTCGTCGCCGAAGGTGATGTCGGAGCCGAGCTCCTGGAGCCTGGCGACCGCCTGCTCGTAGTCGAGGCGGGGGTAGGGGCGCTGGGTGGCCGGCTCCAGCTTCGAGGTGTCACGCTCCAGGCGCTCGAGATCGTCGGCGCAGCGGTCGAGGATCCGAGCCACGATCTCGGCGAGGAACTCCTCGCACAGGTCGAGCAGGCCGTCAAAGCGCAGCCAGGCGACCTCTGGTTCGACCATCCAGAACTCGGTCAGATGGCGGCGCGTCTTGGACTTCTCGGCCCGGAACGTGGGCCCGAAGCAGTAGACCTTGCCGAGTGCCGCGGCCGCCGGCTCGAGGTAGAGCTGGCCCGACTGCGACAGGAAGGCGGTGTCGCCGAAGTACTCCGTCTCGAAGAGCGTGGACGTGCCCTCGCAGGCCGCCGGAGTCAGGATCGGAGAGTCGATCAGCGTGTAGCTGCGGCTCTGAAAGAAGGCTCGGATGGCGAACTCGAGCTCCGAGCGTACGCGCATGATGGCGTGCTGGCGCTTCGAGCGCAGCCACAGGTGGCGGTGGTTGAGCAGGAAGTCCGGCCCGTGCTCTTTTTTCCCGATCGGAAACTCGGGCGCGACATGGATGACCTCGAGGTTCGAGACCTTGAGCTCGAAGCCCCCCGGAGCGCGGTCGTCGGCAGCGACCGTGCCCGTGACCACCACTGACGATTCCTGCGTCAGCTCGACCGCCGTGTCCCATACCGATTCGTCCACCTCGGGCCGAAAGACGACACACTGCAGGTAGCCGAAGCCGTCGCGCAGGATGATGAAGCGGAGCTTGCCCTTCTTGCGCCAGTTGTAGACCCAACCCCGGATCGAGACCTCCTGCCCCGAGAACCGGTCGAGCTCGGCGATGGTGATGACGGGCCGCGACATGCACTCCCCCTCGAGTCGGGAATTGTACACGCATCGGGTGTCCACGGCCGCCGGATCCGATGGCCGCGGAATTCGGAAACGCAAGCCTGTCTCATGAATGACGGGCTGGACCGATGATGCCGACTGCGGCACAATGTCGCTTTCTCGGGAGGCGGGATGAACGTCCGACCGAACAAAAAAGAGTTCGCAGCGCTGGCGCACGACCACGACGTGGTGCCGCTCATGCTGGAGTTGACCTCGGACACGGTGACGCCGTTTGCGGTGTTCTCGCGTCTCGCCGCGAAGGGGCGCAACCCGTTCCTGCTTGAAAGCGTCGAGGGGGGTGAGCGGGCCGCGCGCTACACGTTTGTCGGCGCCGACCCATTTCGAATCGTCGAGATCCGAGATCGAACGGTCTTCGTCGACGGCGCCCCGCGGACCGGCTCTCCGATCGAGGAGTTGCGCCGTGCGACGGACCTCGGCTCGGTCGCGAAGGTGGACGGCCTGCCCCCGTTTGCCGGCGGTGCCATGGGCTACCTCGGCTACGACGCCGTACGGCTGGTGGAAACGATTCCGTCGAGCGGCCGAGACGAGGGAGGCCTCCCCGACGCGTGGTTCGGTCTCTACGACGGAGTTGTCGTCCTCGACCGGGTTCGCCAGCGGCTGCTGTTGGTGGTGGCGGCCCGGATCGACGGTGATGTCGACACGGGGTGGTCGGTGGCCATCACCCGATTGGAGGCCATGCGCCGTTCGCTGCGCGACACGGGCGACCACCCGAGCCCGCATGTGATCCCGGAGGCCGGCGGCGATTGGGGAGACTGGACAGCCACGCCTTCCGGGGAGGACTACAAGCAAGGCGTCGAGCGGGCCCGCAGGTACATCCGTGCCGGCGACATCTTCCAGGCCGTGCTGTCCCGCCGCTGGAGGCGAATGCCGCGCTGCACAGCCGCCGAGATCTACCGCATGCTTCGGTTGACCAACCCCTCCCCGTACATGTTCTTCCTCGACACCGGCCAGGCCCGCATCCTCGGCTCGAGCCCCGAGATGCTGGTGCGGGTGCGCGGTGACTCGGTGGCGACCTGCCCGATCGCGGGCACCCGCCGCCGCGGCGCCGACCCGGACGAGGACCTCCGTCTCGAGGCCGAGCTGCTGGCGGACCCCAAAGAGCGCGCGGAGCACGTCATGCTCGTGGACCTCGGGCGAAACGACATCGGCCGGGTGGCGGCGCCTGGAAGCGTGCGTGTGGTGCGGGAGATGGAGATCGAGCGTTACAGCCACGTCATGCACATGGTGAGCGAGGTGGAAGGCCGTCTGCAGGACGGGCTCGATGCCTGGGACGCGCTCTTCGCCTGCTTTCCGGCCGGCACGCTGAGCGGCGCCCCGAAGGTGCGGGCGATGGAGATCATCGACGAGATCGAGGAGGTGCGCCGCGGTGTCTACGGCGGAGCTATCGGTTACCGCAACCTCAACGGCGACCTCGACTCGTGCATCGCGATCCGCACCCTGGTGGAGCGCGGAGGGAGCGCCCAGATCCAGGCGGGCGCCGGCATCGTCTATGATTCGCAGCCGGAGGCCGAGCTTGCCGAGTGCGCCGCCAAGGCCAGCGCGCTCGTCCAGGCTGTCGCGATGGCCGAGTCAGCCGCCGGGAGCCCGGGCGATGATTGAATCAAAGCTCGTGCCTCGCCCGATGACCCGGTTTGTGAACCACGAAGAAACGAAGACAGGAAGAGCTCGAGGATCCCGCCGCGCACAGAGCGGCGCCTTGAAACCTTCGTGCCTTGGTGCCTTTGCGGTTCGAATGGATGGGTTGCAGGGTTTTCCAAACTCCGAATTTCGAACTCCGGATTCAGATGGTGGGGGTGGGCGGTGATCCTCATGCTCGACAACTACGACTCCTTCACCTACAACCTGGTGCAGGAGCTGGCGGAGGTGGGCGATGTGGACATCGAGGTGGTCCGCAACGACGACGCGTCCGCCGTCGAGCTGATGGGACGATCGCCGAAGGCGGTGGTCATTTCTCCGGGCCCTGGAGTGCCCGGGGACGCCGGCGTGAGCATGGATCTGGTGCGGGCTGCGTCAAATCTCCCGCTGCTCGGTATCTGCCTCGGACACCAGGCAATCGCCGCGGTGCACGGCGGGGAGGTGGTGCGCGCGCCGGAACCGGTGCACGGTAAGACGTCGATGGTCCACCACGACGGCGATCGCCTCTTCGAACGGCTGCCAAATCCCTTCGAGGCGACCCGCTACCATTCGTTGGTGGTGCGGCGCGAGAGCCTGCCGGACGAGCTCGAAGTCTCGGCCTGGACCGAGGACGGCGAGGTCATGGCCCTGCGTGACCTCAGGCGTCCCCACTTCGGGGTCCAGTTTCATCCCGAGTCCTACCTCTGCCGCGAGGGCAGGTGGCTGCTCGCCCGCTTCCTCGAGCTCGCGGGCCTGCCGGTCCGCGATGGCTGGCGCCGGCACGAGGCCGGAGCGCCATGACCGTCGACCACAAGACCCTGCTCGACAGGCTGCTCGCCGGCCGGGATCTGGAGCCTCAGACGGTGGAGGCCTTCGTCGGTGCGGTGATGGACGGCGCCGTCGACGACGTGGTTGTCGCGGCCTTTCTGGCCGGCCTTCGGGCGAAAGGCGAGACGGGTGCCGAAGTGGCGGCTGCCGCGCGCGCCATGCGCCGGCGATCGGTCACCGTCGAGATCGAAGATCCCGGCCGTGCTGTCGACACCTGCGGCACCGGCGGCGATGGTGCCGAGACCATCAACATCTCCACTGCGGCGGCGGTCGCCGCGGCGGCCGCGGGCGCGGCGGTCGCCAAGCACGGCAACCGTTCGGTGTCATCGCGCTGCGGTTCGGCGGACGTCCTCGAGGCGGCAGGCGTGGTGCTCGATCTCGAGCCGGCATCGATGGCCCGGCTGCACGAAGAGCTCGGCATCTCCTTTCTCTTCGCGCCCCGGCTCCACCCCGCGATGCGCGCGGTGATGCCGGTGCGCCGGTCGCTGGGTGTTCGGACGGTGTTCAATCTCCTCGGTCCTCTCACCAACCCGGCGGGCGTCCAGCGGCAGGTGATCGGGGTGTGGGGGCGCGAGGTGCAGTCCCTGATGGCCGTTGCCATTGCCGAGCTCGGGGCGCGGCGCGCCATCGTCGTGCACTCGGACGACGGGCTCGACGAGCTGTCGGTGGCGGCACCGACGACGATCATCGAGATTCGCGACGGCGAGGTGATCGGCGAGTCGCGGGTGAATCCCGTCGAGCTCGGCATCGCGGTCGGCGACGAGGCGTCGCTGCGCGGCGGCGATGCGGCCGAGAATCTGCGCCGGCTGCGGGCGATCCTCGGTGGCGAGGAGCGCTCGGCTGCCTCGGAGGCGGTGGCGTTGAACACGGCGGCGGCGCTCTATGTGGCCGACGTGGCCGCCAGTCTCGGTGATGGTCTGGAGCAGGCGCGCGAGGTGCTGCACACCGGCGCTGCGCTCGAGCGCCTCGAGGCGCTGGCTGGTCGTTCAGTGGAGCTCGCCGACCGTGCCTGAGACGATCCTCGAGCGGATCGTGGCCGCAGTTGAACAGCGGCTCGAGGCGACCCCCGAGATGCGCGGCCTGGTGGGAGCCGCGCAGGCCGCGACGGCGACGCGCCGCGCATCCGGTATGCTTTCGCTGCGCGAGGCGCTCGCCGCCCCGGGTGCGAGCGTGATCGCCGAGTGCAAGAGAGCGTCCCCCTCGGCCGGGCTGATCCGCGAAGACTTCGATCCGGTGGCGCTGGCGCGGGCCTACGCAGACGGAGGGGCGGCCGCGATCTCGGTCGTGACGGAACCGGATTTCTTCGGTGGCGACAGTCAGTGGCCGGCGCTGGTGCGACGCGCGGTCAAGGTCCCGGTGCTGCGGAAGGATTTCATCGTCAGCCGGCGCCAGCTGTACGAGTCCTCTGTGCTCGGTGCGGACGCCGTGCTTCTGATCGCGCGCCTCCTCGACTCGGAGGCCCTGGTCGACCTCCTCGGCCTCGCGGCCGAGCTCGAGCTCGAGGTGCTGCTGGAGATCTTCGCCGACGAGGACCCGACCAAGGCGATCGACAGCGGAGCCCCCATTCTCGGCGTCAATGCACGCGACCTGGCGACCTTCGAGGTCCGGACCGACCGCGTCCGGGAGCTGGGCCGCGAGTTGCCGACGGACCGGATCCTGGTGGCGGAGAGCGGCATCCGCGGGGCGGGCGACGTCGCGGCACTCTCTGCTGCCGGGTATGACGCCTTTCTGATCGGCGAGCACCTGGTGCGCGCCTCCGACCCCGCGCGCGAGCTGCGGGAGCTCCGCGGTTGCTGATCAAGATCTGTGGCGTGACCCGTCCCGAGGACGCGGCGGCGGCGGTCGAGGCGGGGGCCGATCTGGTCGGCTTCGTGTTCGTTCCGGGAACACCGCGCGCGCTGGCTGCCGCCGCGAGCGGGTGGGTAAGGGACGTCGACGGAGCCGAAACCGTCGGGGTGTTCCGCGACGCACCCCTCGATGACATCCTGCTCACCCGCGACCACCTCCGGCTCGACCGCGTCCAGCTGCACGGCGCCGAGCCCGACGACTACCTCGATGAGCTCGGAAGCCGGGTCATCCGTCGTTTCTCGGTGGATGAACCCGTCGACTGGAAGCGCGTGGCCGAGCTCGCCGTGCGCTGCCTGCCGCTCTTCGATCCGGGGGCCGGGGCAGGGGTCGCCTGGTCGTGGCAGATCCTCGCCGGCCGCCCGCCGGGCGTCGACGTCGGCGTCGCCGGAGGACTCGATGCGGAGTCGGTCGCTGAAGCGATCCGGACGGTGCGTCCGGCGCTGGTCGACGTGTCCTCGGGCGTCGAACGCGAGCACGGCATCAAGGACCACAACGCGATCCGCGAGTTCATCGCCGCGGCGAGGGCGACCGCGGCCGAGATGCGGCTCTGACCGGCGGGCGCCTCTCGGATCAGGCCCTGGATGCTGGATGCGCCAAGGTGCGCTGGTCCCCGGCTGTGCGCACCTACGCCAGGCCCGAATTCCGGTCCGGACCCTTTCGATGACCTCGTTCTCTGGCGGAACACGGTGGTGGTCGGCTCGAGCATCGAGAATCCAGCAGCCTGCATTCCGAAATGCGTCGGGAACGATCGATGTTTCGGTACAATCGGAGTTTCATGAAACGCATCTTTCCCGACGACCGTGGTTACTTCGGCGCTTACGGCGGCCGTTTCGTTCCTGAAACCCTGATGGCGCCCCTCGACGAGCTCGAGCGCTCGTACCGGAAGGCCCGCAAGGACCGCGCCTTCCAGAGACGGCTCGACGGACTGTTGGAGACCTACGTCGGGCGGCCGACGCCGCTGTCTCACGCGCGGCGACTGTCGGCCAGGCTCGGCGGCGCCCAGCTCTGGCTCAAGCGCGAGGATCTCTGCCACACCGGGGCCCACAAGATCAACAACGCCCTCGGCCAGGGGCTGTTGGCGCTCGAGATGGGCAAGCGGCGCGTGATCGCCGAGACCGGCGCCGGCCAGCACGGCGTGGCGGTGGCGACGGCCTCGGCGCTGCTCGGCCTCGAGTGCTGCATCTACATGGGGGCCGAGGACATGCGGCGGCAGGAGCTCAACGTCTTCCGGATGCGACTGATGGGCGCGGAGGTCGCTGCCGTGGACTCGGGCTCCCGCACCCTCAAGGACGCCATCAACGAGGCGCTGCGTGACTGGGTGACCAATGTCCGCACCAGCAACTACATCCTTGGGTCGGTGCTCGGTCCTCACCCTTACCCCATGATGGTTCGCGACTTCCAGACCGTCATCGGCCGCGAGGCCGAGGCCCAGCTCAAGAAGGCCGCGGGCGGCCTGCCCGATCTGGTGGTCGCGTGCGTCGGCGGCGGTTCGAACGCTGCCGGCATCTTCACCGCCTTCGTGCTGCACGACACCATCGGTCTGGTCGGGGTTGAGGCGGGTGGGCGCGGTGACGGCCCCGGTGACCACGCGGCCCGATTCGCCGCGGGCGCCGCGCCCGGCGTTCTCCACGGCACCCGCACCCTGGTTCTGCAGGACGGCGACGGTCAGGTGCTCGGCACGCACTCGGTTTCGGCGGGCCTCGACTACCCGGCGGTCGGGCCCGAACACGTCAACTGGCGCGACAGCGGCCGCGTCAACTACACCAAGGTCGACGACGGCGAGGCGGTGGCCGCTTTCCACCTGCTGGCGGAGACGGAGGGGATCGTACCGGCGCTGGAGTCGGCGCACGCCATTGCCTACGCGGCGAAGGTGGCGCCGTCGATGCCGCCGGGCTCGCACATCCTCATCAACCTCTCGGGGCGCGGCGACAAGGACCTGCAGGAGGTCATCCGGGTCGAGGAGGCGCCCAGATGAGCCGGATCGGGGAGGCCTTCGAACGGGCGGCCAGGCGCCGGCGCGCCGCGTTCGTCCCCTACATCACTGCCGGCGATCCCTCGCCCGAGCGCACTGTCGACCTCATTCGGACCCTGGCGGCGGCAGGTGCCGACGTCATCGAGCTCGGAGTGCCCTTCTCCGATCCGATCGCCGACGGTCCGACCAACCAGCGTGCCGCCGAGCGTGCGCTGGCGTCCGGGACGACCCTTCGTAAGGTGCTGGCAGCCGTCGAAACCGTGCGTGTGGACCTCGAGACGCCGATCGTGCTCTTCTCCTACGCCAACCCGGTGCTGCGCTACGGCCTCGAGAGCTTCGCGGGCGATGCGACAGCGGCCGGGGTCGACGGTGTCCTCTTCACCGACGTCCCGGCCGAGGAAACGGGGCCCTTCGAGAGCGTCCTCGGCGCTGCCGGCCTCGATCTGATCATGCTGGTGACACCGACCTCGGACAAGGCGCGCATGAAGGCCGCGGCTTGCCTTGGCGGCGGGTTCCTCTACCTCGTGTCTCGGACCGGAGTCACCGGGGCGAGGGAGGAGCTGGACCGTGAGCTCGGCGATAACGTCCGCACCGCACGAAAGGTCTCGAAGCTGCCGGTCGCGGTGGGTTTCGGCATCTCGACGCCGGAGCAGGTGTCGCGGGTGGCGGCGATGGCCGACGGCGTCGTCGTCGGGTCCGCCATCGTCAGCCGGATCGGCGCGCTCGGGGACTGCGACGAGCTTTCGGAACACATCGGTGGCTTCGCGGCCGAGCTCGCGCGGGCGTGCGAGAGATGATGGTTTCGATTTCCGCATGTCCGGGCCGGAGGCATTTCCGGCCCGGAGACGCGGACAAGGCGACATGAAACGATCTCGCCGCCGTCGTCTGGGGCAGAACTTCCTCGTCGATCGGACGATCGCGGAGCGAATCGCCGGCCTGCTCGACCCGGAGCCGCCGCGAGTGCTCGAAATCGGGCCCGGTCGGGGTGCGTTGACGGGCCCATTGCTGGATCGTTTCGATCGGGTTCTCGCGCTCGAGATGGACGAGGCTCTGCTTCCCGGGTTGTGCGGGCGGTTCGGCGAATGCGGCCTCGATGTACGGTCGGCCGATGCGCTCGCGGATGACCTCGATGCCCTGCTCGCCGCCGAATCGCCCTGGCAGGTGGCGTCCAACCTGCCCTACTCGGTGGGCACCGCCATCGTCCGCCGCCTGCTGCCGCGTCACGACCTCGTCACCCGTGCGGTGGTCATGCTCCAGCGCGAGGTGGCCCAGCGGCTGGTGGCCCGACCGGGCGGCAGGGGTCACGGGCTGCTGGCCCTCGAGCGCGCAGCATGGGCCGAGGCGAAGCTGGTCTTCGACGTGCACGCGCGTGCCTTCCGACCGCGTCCGAAGGTGGTGTCGAGTGTTGTCGTGCTCCAACTGCGGCCATCCGAGTACGACTGGGAAGTGCTCGCCGGGGCCCTGGCGCTGGCCTCGAAGGCGTTGACAAGGCCGCGCAAGATGCTGTCCAACGCCCTCGGCGACGCCGGAGGTGCGCGACGAGCCGAACGCGCCGGGATCGACCCTGCCGCCCGCCCCGGGACGCTTCCGTTGGCGGGCTGGGTCCGTCTCGCGCAGGCATAAGTCAGCGGTTGGCAAAGAGTTGCCCGTTAGTGATACCATTTGGAGACGATGGAGTCGAGACCTGAACATCGTCGGCCCGTCCGGCGATGCGACGCTGCGGGACGCCGGCCCGGAGTGTGCGCGTGAGCCTGTGGCAGGCGCTTGTCCTCGGTGTCCTGCAGGGGCTCACCGAGTTCCTGCCGGTGTCATCGTCCGGACACCTCGCGCTGGCCCAGATGATGATCCCCGGCTTCGAACAGCCGGGGGTCGTCTTTGATGCCATGCTGCACCTGGGCACGGCGGCGGCCGTCGTGTGGTTCGAGCGCCGGCACCTCACCGGCTGGCTGGGTTCGCCTCCCGGTCGCCGCCTGCTCGCTCTGCTGGTGCTGGGAACCGTGGCGACCGCGCTGGTGGCCTTTCCTCTTCGACATCTGGCAGAGAGCGCCTTCACCCGGCCGGTGTTGGTGGGCGCCGCGTTGATCGCGACCGGGGTGGTCGTGGCCGCCACGCGGTTCCTCGACGGCGGCGGCGGAGGTGAGCGCTCCACCTCGTGGCGGCAGGCGGCGATGGTGGGCCTGGTGCAGGGCACTGCGGTCTTCCCGGGGCTCTCTCGCTCCGGCGTGACCATCGCGGCAGGCCTCGGTGCGGGTCTCGATCGCTCGTGGGCGCCGCGATTCTCCTTCCTTCTCAGCGTGCCCGCGATCGGTGGTGCGACGGCGGCGCAGCTCGCGTTGTCGGCGCCGGAGCTGGCGCTGGTCGATCACGGTTTCTGGGTCGCGTGTGCGGGCGGCGCGATCGCCGCCGCGATCACCGGCTATAGCGCCCTGCGCATGGTGGTGGGCGCGGTGTCGAGCCGGGTCTTCCACCGCTTCGCGTGGTACTGCCTGCCGCTCGGGGCCGTGGTCGTGATCCTGTCGGTGGTGGCGTGATGCGGGAGCGGGTGATCCGGGAGGCTCTCGCGGTCGCGCTTCTGCTCGGAGCGCTGCTGGTCCTGGTGGCGCTCGTCTCGCACTCGCCGATCGATCCGAGCCCGTTCTTCTCGTCTGATCGGGAGACGCCCGTCAACCTCGCCGGCTGGTTGGGCGCGACCGTGTCGGCCCTGCTGTTCAAGTTCATCGGTGTGACGGCCTTCGTGGTGCCGTTGGCGGCCGCGGTGGTCGGCTGGCGGCTGCTCAGGCAGGCGCCCATGGTCAACCCCGGGATCGTGGCGATCGGATGGGCGCTCGTCATGCTTGCGCTGCCGGGCTTTGCCAGCCTGTTGGGCCACGACATCCCGTACCGCGACGGCCGGGTCCTGACCGGGGGTTTCGTCGGTCTGGCCGAGAAGGACCTTCTGGGCGGTTTCGCCGGGCCGGTTGGGGGCATCGTCGTCCTCGGTTTCGTGCTCATCCTCGGCGTCCTTTTGGTGTCGGGCGCCTCCGCCGGTGCCGTCGTGGATCGGTTCGCGGAACGAGTTCGTGACTCGTTGGACGACCGTCGGCGGCGCAGCGCCGAGCGTCAGAGGCTGCGCAACGAGGTCCGGGCACGGAATCAGGTCATCGACCGTCAGATCAAGCGGCTCGAGGAGGACGAGGGATATCGCGGCTCGCTGACCGTCAAGGAGGTGGAGGGCCGCGGGCGCTTCCGGATCGTGCGCAAGCGCCCGCCGCAGGTCATGGAGGAGGGCCTGGGCGACGATGACGGCGAGGCGAAGCGGGTTCGTCGAGCACCGGCCGGCGCGGCCAAGAAGGCGGCGCCCGCCAGGAAACGCGCCGCTGCGCGCGACGAGGTTCAGGAGGAGTTCGACTTCGTCGAGGACCTCGAGAGCTACGACCTGCCCAAGGAGTCGTTCCTCGATTCGATGAACGAGGCCCCCGAACGTGACTCCTCGGCGCTGATCGAGATGTCAAACCTGATCACCGCCAAGTGCCGGGAATTCCGGGTCGGTGGCGAGGTCGTCAACATCCGCACCGGTCCCGTCATCACCACCTACGAGTTTCGGCTGGATTCCGGGGTCAAGATCTCGGCGGTGCAGAATCTGTCCGAGGACCTCGCTCTCGCGCTGCGCTCGGAGTCGGTCCGCATCGACCGCATTCCGGGCCGTGCAACCGTCGGCATCGAGGTCCCCAACCCCGATCCCGAGGTGATCCGGCTGCGCCAGCTGATCGAGACCCCCGAGTTCCAGAGCGCGTCGTCGCTGCTGACGTTGAGCCTCGGAGTCGACATCCACGGCAAGCCGTACTTCACGGACCTGTCGAGCATGCCGCACCTGCTGATCGGCGGCTTCACCGGATCGGGCAAGTCGGTCGGGCTCAACGCCATGATCATGTCGGTCCTGTACAAGGCCCGGCCCGACGAGGTCCGCTTCATCCTCGTCGACCCGAAAATGGTCGAGCTCGGCGTGTACGCGGACATTCCGCATCTCCTGACTCCGATCATCTCCAACCCGAAGAAGGCCGCCAACGCCCTCGGCTGGGCAGTGGCCGAGATGGACGAGCGCTACCGGGTCCTGGCGGCGCTCGGAGTGCGCAATCTGCAGCAGTACAACCAGCTCCTGAAGGATCCGGTACAGCTGCGGCGGGCGACCAAAAAGCTCGCCGCGGCCAGCAACGGCGACGCTCCCGAGCTCGAGGCCATGCCCTACATCGTCATCATCATCGACGAGCTGGCCGATCTCATGATCACCTCGTCGCGGGCGGTGGAGGAGTCCATCACCCGGCTGGCGCAGAAGGCGCGTGCCGTGGGTGTCCACCTGGTGTGCGCGACGCAGCGGCCGTCGGTGGACATCCTGACGGGCATCATCAAGGCGAACTTCCCGTGCCGCATCGCCTACAAGGTTCGCTCGCGCTTCGACTCGCGGACCATCCTCGACTCGATGGGGGCCGAGCACCTGCTGGGCCGCGGCGACATGCTGTTCGTGCCGCCCGGCAGCGCCAACCTGCTGCGCCTGCACGGGCCGCTGGTGACCGAGAAGGAGATCGCGAGCGTGGTGCGCTACATCAAGCGCTTCGGCAGGCCGGAGTACCAGCGCGAGGTGCTGACCCATGCGCCCCTCGGCGGTCCCGACAAGGGCGGGCGCCGCACGACGATGGAAGACGGGGAGGAGCTGACCGACCCCATGTACGATCAGGCTGCGCGGCTGGTGGTGAGCACCCGCAAGGCGTCGGCATCCTACATCCAACGGCGCCTGCGCCTCGGTTATACCCGATCGGCGAGACTCTTGGATATGATGGAGAACGAGGGGCTGGTCGGTCCGCCGGCCGGCTCCAAGGGTCGCGATGTCCTGGTGCCGGAAAACCACTTCAGCGAGGTCGACGAGACCCATGCACTCAACGACCAGTCACCGGAGTGAGAGACCATGAGCTTGGCAAACCTCGATCTCCCCCCGATGGCTCTCTACCAGCTCGGTGCGGCGGTCGTGATCGTGCTCCTGCTGTTCATCCTGATCGCCTCGTTCATCTCGCGCTCGAGGGTCTTCTGCCAGTACCTCAACCACATGACCGGAATCGAGCTCAGCCCCGGCGCGGTGCGCCGGATCCACAAGCAGATGGGGCGTGGCGGCGTCCGCGACCACCTCATCGACCTCCTGATCCAGGAGGACCTGGCCGACTCCAGTCGCGTGGTGACGCCGGACTCCAAGCCCGATCTCTCCATCTTCGAGAGCAAGCGATAGTCTGCCCCGAAACCGCACGCTGACGTCTCGCCAGGTTGAATCGCGCCGCCGAGCCGGTGGATGTGACGGGACTCGAGCGTGCAGCTTTGGGTTCGGGGACCGCTATCATATGTTCCGTGCCACTGATCCGCGTGCTGCCCGACCGCCTCATCAACCGCATTGCCGCGGGCGAGGTGGTGGAGCGGCCGGCGTCGGTGGTCAAGGAGCTGGTGGAGAACAGCCTCGACGCGGGCGCGTCGTCGATCGAGATCGAGCTGAGGGCCGGCGGCCGATCGCTGGTGCGGGTCCGTGACGACGGCTCGGGCATGGCCCCGGATGATGCGCTGTTGGCGTTGGAGCGTCACGCGACCTCCAAGATCTCGGCGGCCGAGGATCTCGACCACCTGACGAGCCTCGGCTTCCGCGGCGAGGCCCTGCCGTCGATCGCTGCCGTGTCGCGCTTCGAGCTGCTGACCGCGGCCGACGTCACCGAAGGCGGGTACCGCGTCGAGGTCGAGGGCGGCCGCGTGCTCGCGGCCGAGCCCGCGGCCCGCGCCCGCGGCACCACGGTCACCGTCCGCGACCTGTTCTTCAATGTGCCGGCGCGGCGCAAGTTCCTGCGTGCTGCCGAGACCGAGCTTCGTCACGTCCAGGAGGGACTTTGGGGCCAGGCGCTGGCGCGACCGGACGTCGCCTTCGTGGTGCGCCACGGAGAGCGGGCGCTGATCGACGCCCCGGCGGTGGCCGACTGGTCCGAGCGGGTGCCTGCGATGTGGCGAAACATTGAACGGGTGTTTCGTTTCGATGCCGGATCGCCGGCCGGTCGGGCCGAGGGGCTGTTCGCTCCGGGGACCGGCCGCGGTCGCCCGACGCTCGTGTTGCTGGTCAACGGCCGGGTCGTGCGTGACCGGTTGCTGGTGGGTGCCGTGATGCGAGTGCTTCGCTCGGGCGGCGAGTTCGGCGGCTCGCGCCTGGTGGTGGAGCTGAGGCTCCCCCCGGACGAGGTCGATGTCAACGTGCATCCGGCCAAGGCGGAGGTTCGCTTTGCCCGCGCCGGCGGGGTCTTCGCGCTTGTCGAGCGCGCCGTGCGCGAGGGTGTGGCGGCCTCGAGGGGGCAGGTCGCGGTGTCGGGAATCGATGACGGACCGCCAAGGTCGGTCGGGCAGGTGCCGCCAGCGGCCTGGGGTGCGCCGCTGGATTTCGGCGGCCGACCGGCGGCCGGCGGTCTTTTCCCGCACCCCGCCTACGACGCCACCAGCGACGAGTTGCCCACCGCACTCGCAGCCGGGACCCACCAGCGGCGTTCCACCGCCCGCCCCGGCCCCGCCGATACGCCCTTCGGGCGGCTCATCGGCCAGTACCGAAGCTCGTTCCTGCTCCTCGAGGACGAGCACGGATTGGTCATCGTCGACCAGCACGTGGCTCACGAGCGGGTTCTGTACGAGCGCATCCTGCGCCGCCTCGAAAGCGGGAACGCGCCGTCACAGGGCCTGCTTGCCGCGCAGGTGATCGAGGTCGGGGAGGCGAACGCCGCTGCCCTGGGGGCAGTCGCGCCTCTGCTCGCCGACGTCGGCATCGATGCCGAACTTTTCGGACCGACGGCGATCCGCGTGTCGGCGGTGCCGCCGGAGCTCGACGCCGAGTCGGTGCAGGAGGTCGTGGAGGAGCTGTTGGATCGGGCGACCCGCCTCGACGGGGTGCCGGAGCGGGCTCGCGAAGAGTTGCGGGAAGAGGTGGCGGCCTCGCTGTCATGCCGGGCCGCAGTCAAGATCAATCACCCGCTGTCGTCGAGCGAGCAGCACGCCCTCCTCGACGACCTGGCGGCCGCCGAGCACCCTTACCGTTGCCCGCACGGCCGGCCGATCATCCTGCGCCTGAGCCAACAGGAGATGGAACGACGCCTGGGGAGACGCTGATGCAGCGAGAGCAGTGGCACCTGACCGAAGGTCTGATCTTCGCCCACTTCGCCGTGTTCATTCTCGGCTCGATGATGCAGATGGACCAGCGCGCTCTGATGGTCTTTCCGGGCCTGGTCGGCGTTCGGCCGTGGACTCTGGTCACCTACCAGTTCGTGCACGGCGGAAGCATGTTCTGGTTCTTCATCTCGATGCTGGTGCTGTGGATCATGGCTCGCCCGATCGAGGAGAGCTGGGGCTCGCCGCGATTTCTCCTGTTCTGGCTGGTGGCAACCTTCGGGGCGTCGCTGACCGCCGCGGCGATCGGACGGCCGCTGTACGGCGATGTCGGATTCGGCACCTGCCTGCTGCTGACCTTCGCCACCCTGTATCCGGAGGTCGAGTTCCGGCTGTTCTTCATCATTCCGGTCAGGGTCAAGTACCTCGCCATCATTGCCGCCGCGTGGCTGGTGTTCTCGAGCCTGAACCTCGGCCTGGTGGCTGGCATCGCCAACATCGTCGGCACCTGCTCCGGCTACCTTTTCTTCCTCGCCAGCCGCAAGCTGCCGAGCCGGCGCAAGATCTCCTTCGAGCTCGGCAAGCGCAAGGCCGACATGGCGATCAAGGCCGAAGGCTCCCAGGCCGAGGACCGCAACCGCGGCTGGGACCCGCGGGTCAAGGAGGCCATCGGGCGCGCGAGATCGGCAGGCGAGGTGGCCGAGCTGGACCGGGAGCTGCTCGTGGAGCTCGACGCCGCCCGCGACCCTTCGATCACGGTCTGCGCGCCCGAGGACTTCGGCTTCATCGAGGACGACGTCTGCCGCCGCTGCCCCGGTTTCGCCGAGTGCGCCGCCCGCCGCATCCGCATGGCCGCCGATGAGAAGGGTGAACGCGACGACGAGTAGGCGAACCAGAAGGGGATTCCCGCGATCCCGATCCCGATCACTCGTGTCCGCGTCAGTGAACGGTGGCGGTTGGCGGTGGCGGTCAGCGGTGGCGGTGGCGGTGACGGTCGCGGTTCGGGGACGTGGGCGCGTGCCACGCGGATCCCTCGGTCGTCCCTGTAACTCTGTCTCAATAGTATACTTGCATTAGTGAAAATTTTCACATATCTTGTTCATGCGGGGCGGACGAAGTATGCTATCAGCCCGGCCGTCCGTCTCCCGGGAGGTCCATCGAGGTGTTTCGGAAACGTGTGACCGTCTTCGTCGGCCACTTCGGCAGCGGCAAGACCGAGATCGCCCTCAACGGCGCGCTCGACCTTGCGGCTGCGGGGCATCGGGTCACGCTCGCGGACCTCGACGTCGTCAAGCCCTACTTCCGGTCGCGCTCGGCGCGCGCCATGCTGTTCGAGAATGGGGTGGAGCTGCTCGCGCCGACCGGCGCCAACGTCCATGCGGACCTGCCGATCATCGTGCCGCAGATCCGCAGCCATCTCCGCGACGGCGACCGGCAGCTGATCATGGACGTCGGCGGCGACGACGTTGGGGCCCGCGTCCTCGGCTCGCTGGCGGACGTGGTTCCGGTGGACGACACCGACTGTCTGCTGGTGCTCAACTTCCGACGGCCGTCGACGCCCGATCCGGAGCGGGCGGTGGCCATGATCCGGGAAATCGAGGCCGTCGGCCGTTTGGCCGTCACCGGCCTGGTGTCCAACACCCACCTGATGGGTGAGACCACCGCCGGGGTCGTGCTCGAAGGCTACCGCATGGCGGTCGAGACCTCCGTTGCGGTGGACGTGCCGCTGGTGGCGGTGACCGTCCTCGGCCAGCACGCGTTCGAGCTCGACGACGGCGAGCTGCAGTGCCCGCTGGTCCGCCTGCGCCGGATCGTCATCCCGCCGGTGGAGCACGAGCGGCCGGCACGGACCGTTGGGCCGCTGTTCGTCGTCAACTGAGAAAGGAGTGTCGATGTCGCAGATCATCATCAGCCCTGACCGCTGTAAGGGTTGCGAGCTCTGCGTGCACGCCTGCCCGCAGCAGATTCTCGGGATGGGCAGGAAGATCAACGCCAAGGGCTACTTCTACGCCGAGATGGTGGAGCCCATGCGCTGCATCGGCTGCCGGCTGTGCTGTATCGCCTGCCCCGACGTCGCCATCGAGATGAAGGTCCACGGCACGGTGTACCACTACTTCAGCTATTGATGAGAACGGAGATGAT